>JAAXOU010000151.1 GCA_012396115.1 Streptomyces somaliensis DSM 40738
TGATGTCGTCACCGGCCACACCACCGGTGTGGAAGGTGCGCATCGTCAGCTGGGTGCCGGGCTCACCGATGGACTGGGCGGCGATGATGCCGACCGCCTCGCCGATGTCGACCAGCTTGCCGGTGGCGAGCGAACGGCCGTAGCAGTACGCGCACGTGCCGACCGCGGACTCGCAGGTGAGGACCGAGCGGGTCTTGACCTGCTCGACGCCCGCCGCGATGAGCTGGTCGATGAGCACGTCGCCCAGGTCGACGTTGGCCGGCCCGATGACCTTGCCGTCCACCACGACGTCCTCGGCGAGCATCCGCGCATACACGGACGTCTCGACGTCGTCCGCCTTGTGCAGGACACCGGCCTCGTCGCGCACGCCGATCCGCAGCTTCAGGCCGCGGTCGGTGCCGCAGTCCTCCTCGCGGATGATCACGTCCTGCGAGACGTCCACCAGACGACGGGTCAGGTAACCCGAGTCGGCGGTGCGCAGGGCGGTGTCGGCGAGGCCCTTGCGGGCGCCGTGCGTGGAGATGAAGTACTCCAGCACCGACAGGCCCTCGCGGAAGGACGCCTTGATGGGACGCGGGATCGTCTCGTTCTTGGCGTTCGACACCAGACCGCGCATGCCCGCGATCTGGCGCATCTGCATCATGTTCCCTCGGGCGCCCGAGTTCACCATCATGAAGATCGGGTTCGTCTTCGGGAAGTTCTCGTTCATCGCCTCGGCGACCTCGTTGGTCGCCTTGGTCCAGATCGCGATGAGCTCCTGGGTGCGCTCGTCCTTGGTGATCAGACCGCGCTCGTACTGCTTCTGGACCTTCTCGTCCTGCGCCTCGTAGCCGCGGACGATCTCCTTCTTCGCCTCGGGGACGACGACGTCCGAGATGGCGACGGTGACGCCGGAGCGGGTGGCCCAGTAGAAGCCGGCCGCCTTCAGGTTGTCGAGCGTCGCCGCCACGATGACCTTCGGGTAGCGCTCGGCGAGGTCGTTGACGATCTCGGAGAGCTGCTTCTTGCCGACCGTGTAGTCGACGAACGGGTAGTCCTCGGGCAGCAGCTCGTTGAAGAGCGCGCGGCCCAGGGTGGTGCGCAGGCGGAAGCTGTCGCCCGGCTGCCAGGCACCCGCGCCGCCGAAGTCGTCGCCGTCCTCGACCGGGGGCGTCCAGTCGCGGGGCGGGACGGAGCCGATCGGGAAGCGGATGTCGACCTTCGCCTGGAGCGAGAGCTCCCGGGCGTCGAAGGCCATGATCGCCTCGGCGGTGGAGTTGAAGGCGCGGCCCTCACCCCTGACCTCGCGCTCCTCCTCGTCCGTGGTGAGGAAGAAGAGGCCCAGCACCATGTCCTGGGTCGGCATGGTGACCGGACGGCCGTCGGCCGGCTTGAGGATGTTGTTCGAGGAGAGCATCAGGATGCGCGCCTCGGCCTGCGCCTCCGCGGAGAGCGGCAGGTGGACGGCCATCTGGTCGCCGTCGAAGTCCGCGTTGAACGCGGTGCAGACGAGCGGGTGGATCTGGATGGCCTTGCCCTCGACCAGCTGCGGCTCGAAGGCCTGGATGCCCAGGCGGTGCAGCGTGGGCGCACGGTTCAGCAGCACCGGGTGCTCGGCGATGACCTCTTCGAGCACGTCGTAGACGACCGTGCGGCCGCGCTCCACCATGCGCTTGGCCGACTTGATGTTCTGCGCGTGGTTCAGGTCGACCAGGCGCTTCATCACGAACGGCTTGAAGAGCTCCAGCGCCATGGCCTTGGGCAGGCCGCACTGGTGCAGCTTGAGCTGCGGGCCGACGACGATGACGGAACGCGCCGAGTAGTCGACCCGCTTGCCGAGCAGGTTCTGCCGGAAGCGGCCCTGCTTGCCCTTGAGCATGTCGGACAGCGACTTCAGCGGACGGTTGCCGGGGCCCGTGACCGGGCGACCGCGGCGGCCGTTGTCGAAGAGCGCGTCGACGGCCTCCTGGAGCATGCGCTTCTCGTTGTTCACGATGATCTCGGGCGCGCCGAGGTCGAGGAGCCGCTTCAGGCGGTTGTTGCGGTTGATGACGCGGCGGTACAGGTCGTTCAGGTCGGAGGTCGCGAAGCGGCCGCCGTCCAGCTGCACCATCGGACGCAGGTCCGGCGGGATCACCGGGACGCAGTCCAGCACCATGCCCTTGGGGCTGTTGCTGGTCTGCAGGAAGGCGGAGACGACCTTGAGGCGCTTGAGCGCGCGGGTCTTCTTCTGGCCCTTGCCGGTACGGATGATCTCGCGGAGCCTCTCGGCCTCCTCCTCCAGGTCGAAGGACTCCAGGCGCTTCTGCAGCGCGGCGGCGCCCATCGAGCCGTCGAAGTAGGTGCCGAAGCGGTCGCGCAGCTCGCGGTAGAGCAGCTCGTCGCCCTCCAGGTCCTGGACCTTGAGGTTCTTGAAGCGGCTCCACACCTCGTCGAGGCGGTCGATCTCGCGCTGGGCGCGGTCGCGGAGCTGCTTCATCTCTCGCTCGGCGCCCTCGCGGACCTTGCGGCGCACGTCGGCCTTGGCGCCCTCGGCCTCCAGCTCGGCCAGGTCGGTCTCGAGCTTCTTGGCGCGGGCCTCCAGGTCGGCGTCGCGGCGCTGCTCGATCTGCTGGCGCTCGACGGAGACGTGGGCCTCCAGCGAGGGCAGGTCGCGCTGGCGGCGCTCCTCGTCGACGTACGTGATCATGTACGCCGCGAAGTAGATGACCTTCTCCAGGTCCTTCGGGGCGAGGTCCAGCAGGTAGCCCAGCCGGGACGGGACGCCCTTGAAGTACCAGATGTGGGTGACGGGGGCGGCGAGCTCGATGTGGCCCATCCGCTCGCGGCGCACCTTGGCGCGGGTGACCTCGACACCGCACCGCTCACAGATGATGCCCTTGAAGCGGACGCGCTTGTACTTGCCGCAGTAGCACTCCCAGTCCCGGGTCGGACCGAAGATCTTCTCGCAGAAGAGGCCGTCCTTCTCGGGCTTCAGGGTGCGGTAGTTGATGGTCTCCGGCTTCTTGACCTCGCCGTGGGACCACTGCCGGATGTCGTCCGCGGTGGCCAGGCCGATCCGCAGCTCGTCGAAGAAGTTGACGTCGAGCACTGTGCGTCAATCCCTCTCAGGGTTCGTGTCAATCAATGGTCTGTACGGGTCGCTGGGAGGCCGGCCGGACCTCGCGGGGTCCGGCCGGCCGACCCGTCAGACCTCTTCGACGCTGCTCGGCTCGCGCCGGGACAGGTCGATGCCGAGTTCCTCCGCAGCGCGGAAGACGTCCTCGTCGGTGTCGCGCATCTCGATGGACATGCCGTCCGAGGACAGCACCTCCACGTTGAGGCACAGGGACTGCATCTCCTTGATGAGCACCTTGAAGGACTCCGGGATGCCGGGCTCGGGGATGTTCTCGCCCTTGACGATGGCCTCGTAGACCTTCACGCGACCGGTGACGTCGTCGGACTTGATGGTCAGCAGCTCCTGGAGGGCGTACGCGGCGCCGTATGCCTCCAGCGCCCACACCTCCATCTCACCGAAGCGCTGGCCACCGAACTGAGCCTTACCGCCCAGCGGCTGCTGGGTGATCATCGAGTACGGGCCGGTCGAACGGGCGTGCAGCTTGTCGTCGACCAGGTGGTGGAGCTTGAGGATGTACATGTACCCGACCGAGATCGGGTCCGGGAACGGCTCGCCGGAGCGGCCGTCGAACAGGCGCGCCTTGCCGGACGGCAGCATCAGGCGGTCGCCGTCGCGGTTGGGCAGGGTGTGCTCCAGCAGGCCGGCCAGCTCGTCCTCGCGCGCGCCGTCGAAGACGGGGGTCGCGACGTTGGTGCGGGGCTCGACCCGGTCGGCGCCGATGGTCTGGAGCCGCTTGGCCCAGTCGTCGGCGAGCCCGGAGACGTCCCAGCCCTGGCTGGCGAGCCAGCCGAGGTGGATCTCCAGGACCTGCCCCGGATTCATCCGGGAGGGCACGCCCAGCGGGTTGAGGATGATGTCGACCGGAGTGCCGTCCTCCAGGAACGGCATGTCCTCGATCGGCAGGATCTTGGAGATGACGCCCTTGTTGCCGTGGCGGCCGGCGAGCTTGTCACCGTCGGTGATCTTGCGCTTCTGCGCCACGTAGACGCGGACCAGCTGGTTCACGCCCGGCGGCAGCTCGTCGCCCTCCTCGCGGTCGAAGACGCGCACGCCGATGACCTTGCCGGTCTCGCCGTGCGGCACCTTCAGCGAGGTGTCGCGGACCTCTCGGGCCTTCTCGCCGAAGATCGCGCGGAGCAGGCGCTCCTCCGGGGTCAGCTCGGTCTCGCCCTTCGGGGTGACCTTGCCGACCAGGATGTCGCCGGCGACGACCTCGGCGCCGATGCGGATGATGCCGCGCTCGTCGAGGTCGGCGAGGACCTCCTCGGAGACGTTCGGGATGTCCCGGGTGATCTCCTCGGGGCCCAGCTTGGTGTCGCGGGCGTCGACCTCGTGCTCCTCGATGTGGATCGAGGACAGGACGTCGTCCTGGACGAGGCGCTGCGACAGGATGATCGCGTCCTCGTAGTTGTGGCCCTCCCACGGCATGAACGCCACGAGGAGGTTCTTGCCGAGCGCCATCTCGCCGTTCTCGGTGGCCGGGCCGTCGGCCAGGACCTGGCCCTCGACGACCCGGTCGCCCTCGACGACGACGACCTTCTGGTTGACCGAGGTGCCCTGGTTGGAGCGGGCGAACTTGGCCAGGCGGTACGTGATGTAGGTGCCGTCGTCGTTGGCGACGGTGATGTAGTCCGCGGAGAGCTCCTGGACCACACCGTCCTTCTCGGCCTTGACCACGTCGCCGGCGTCGACGGCGGAGCGGTACTCCATGCCGGTGCCGACGAGCGGGGCCTCGGACCTGATGAGCGGCACGGCCTGGCGCATCATGTTCGCGCCCATCAGGGCGCGGTTGGCGTCGTCGTGCTCCAGGAAGGGGATCATGGCGGTCGCGACCGACACCATCTGGCGCGGCGAGACGTCCATGTAGTCCACGTCGTCCGGGCCGACGTAGTCGACCTCGCCGCCGCGGCGGCGGACCAGGACGCGGTTCTCGGCGAACCGCAGCTCCTCGGTCAGCGGCGCGTTGGCCTGGGCGATGACGAAGCGGTCCTCCTCGTCGGCGGTCAGGTAGTCCACCTCGTCGGTGACCTGGCCGTCGACGACCTTGCGGTACGGCGTCTCGACGAAGCCGAAGGCGTTGACCCGGCCGTACGAGGCGAGCGAACCGATCAGACCGATGTTCGGGCCTTCGGGGGTCTCGATCGGGCACATGCGCCCGTAGTGGGACGGGTGCACGTCCCGGACCTCGAAGCCGGCCCGCTCACGGGAGAGACCACCCGGGCCGAGCGCGGACAGACGGCGCTTGTGCGTCAGCCCGGACAGCGGGTTGTTCTGGTCCATGAACTGCGACAGCTGGCTGGTGCCGAAGAACTCCTTGATGGAGGCGACGACCGGCCGGATGTTGATCAGGGTCTGCGGCGTGATCGCCTCGACGTCCTGGGTGGTCATGCGCTCGCGCACGACGCGCTCCATCCGGGCCAGGCCCGTGCGGACCTGGTTCTGGATGAGCTCGCCGACGTTGCGCAGGCGGCGGTTGCCGAAGTGGTCGATGTCGTCGGTCTCGACGACGATCGTCGAGCCGTTCTCACCAACGGTCTCGGTCTCGCCCGCGTGGAGCTTCACCAGGTACCTGATCGTCGCGATGATGTCGTCGACGGTCAGGACGCCGGCGTCGAGCGGCTCGTCCGCGCCGAGCTTCTTGTTGACCTTGTAGCGGCCGACCTTGGCCAGGTCGTAGCGCTTCGGGTTGAAGTAGAGGTTCTCCAGCAGCGTCTGGGCGGCCTCACGCGTCGGGGGCTCGCCCGGACGGAGCTTGCGGTAGATGTCGAGCAGCGCGTCGTCCTGGCCCTGGGTGTGGTCCTTCTCCAGGGTGGCGCGCATGGACTCGTACTCGCCGAACTCCTGCAGGATCTGCTCGGTGGTCCAGCCGAGCGCCTTGAGGAGGACGGTCACGGACTGCTTGCGCTTGCGGTCGATGCGGACACCGACCATGTCGCGCTTGTCGATCTCCATCTCCAGCCAGGCGCCCCGGGAGGGGATGATCTTGGCGGAGAAGATGTCCTTGTCGGACGTCTTGTCGATGGAGGAGTCGAAGTACACACCCGGCGAGCGGACGAGCTGCGACACCACGACACGCTCGGTGCCGTTGATGACGAAGGTGCCCTTGTTCGTCATGAGCGGGAAGTCGCCCATGAAGACCGTCTGGGACTTGATCTCGCCGGTCTCGTTGTTGGTGAACTCGGCCGTGACGAAGAGCGGCGCGGCGTAGGTGAAGTCGCGCTCCTTGCACTCGTCGATGGAGTTCTTCGGAGGCTCGAAGCGGTGGTCGCGGAAGGTCAGCGACATCGACCCGGAGAAGTCCTCGATCGGCGAGATCTCCTCGAAGATCTCCTCCAGACCGGACTTGGTGGGAACGTCCTGTCCGTTGTCCAGAGCCGCCTCGACACGAGCCTTCCACGCGGCGTTGCCGAGCAGCCAGTCAAAGCTCTCGGTCTGCAGCGCGAGGAGGTTCGGAACCTCGAGGGGCTCCTTGATCTTTGCAAAGGAGATGCGCAGCGGGGCGGTGCTTGCGCCGTTGTTCGTATTCGCGGTCGAGGCGTTGCGCGAGGCGGCCAAGAGGGGGTCCTTCCGAGGGCTCGGACTCACTACGCGCGTACCGGTCCCGAGCGGAGCAAGGAGGCCTGAAATCCCAGGTCAGGGCAGTCGGCCAACGGTGCTCTCGCAAGGGGATGCCCCTGGTGACGGGCAGGGGGCAGCTAACAGGCAGCGCAAAGGGTCAGTGTAGCCACTTGGCCCACTGATGTCCAGGGCGAGTAATTCGCGACCCTCGTTGTTCTCAACTCCGCGGCACCTCGCGCCTCGGCGCACATCGATACTGCCCGTTCGGTCGTCGATCCATGCCTCGGATGCGGATCGTTGTGACGACGCGTCCTGAGAATTGCGCGCGGCGTGCGGTTCGTCAAGGCCCCCGGCCCCACGGGCGTACGGCGAAGATCACCCTACTCCGCCCGCGTCCGGGCGCACGGCAGGCGCCGCGGGAACGCCGAGGGGCGACCACCCGGATGGGTGATCGCCCCTCGGAACGCCCCCCAGGGGGCGTCAGTGCGAGTCCGGGGACCCGCGGAAGGTCACTTGACCTCGACGGACGCGCCGGCGGCCTTGAGGGACTCGGCGGCCTTGTCCGCGGCCTCCTTGTTGACCTTCTCGAGGACCGGCTTCGGGGTGCCGTCGACGAGGTCCTTGGCCTCCTTCAGACCCAGGGAGGTCAGCTCGCGGACGACCTTGATGACCTGGATCTTCTTCTCGCCGGCACCGGTGAGGATGACGTCGAACTCGTCCTTCTCCTCGACGGCCTCGGCGGCCGGGGCGCCCGGGACGCCGGCGGCGACGGCCACCGGGGCGGCGGCGGTGACGTCGAACTTCTCCTCGAACGCCTTCACGAACTCGGAGAGCTCGATGAGGGTCATCTCCTCGAACTGCGCGAGCAGGTCTTCCTGAGACAGCTTCGCCATGATGGCGGTCCTTCCACTAATTCGGCTGGTGCCGGATGTACATGTGTGGCGGGCGTACGTTGGGCCCGCTGTGACCGTCGCCCGTCGGGCGGGCGGTCAGTGTGCGAGCCGAGTTACTCGGCACCGCCCTGCTCGGCCTGCTTGGCGCGCAGCGCGTCCACGGTGCGGACGAGCTTCGACGGGAGCGCCTGGAAGAGCGCGGCAGTCTGGGACTGCTTGCCCTTCATGGCGCCCGCCAGCTTGGCGAGCAGAACCTCGCGGGACTCGAGGTCCGCAAGCTTCTTGATCTCATCGGCGGACAGCGCCTTGCCGTCAAGGACACCGCCCTTGATGATCAGGTTCGGGTTGTCCTTGGCGAAGTCACGAAGACCCTTCGCCGACTCCACCGGGTCACCGGTGATGAAGGCGACCGCCGTCGGACCAGCGAACTGGTCGTCCAGCGACGTGATCCCGGCCTCGTTGGCCGCAATCTTGGTCAGCGTGTTCTTCACCACGGCGTACTGGGCGTTCTCACCGAGCGAACGGCGCAGCTGCTTGAGCTGTGCCACGGTGAGACCGCGGTACTCGGTCAGCACGGCGGCGTTCGAGCTGCGGAACTTGTCCGTCAGCTCGGCAACCGCAGCAGACTTGTCGGGCCTCGCCATGAGCCTCGGCCTCCTTCCGGGTGATTCGGACCGCGATGGCTGAAGGAAGGAGACTGGGCAAAACGAAACGCCCCGGCGCAGGCGCACGGGGCGTGACTCGACCGAACGGCACGTCCGGGAGTACATCCACTGTCACCTGCGCGGGCCGTCCGCAGCTAGCGGATCCTTCGGCGGCCACGCCCCTACGGGCACGGCTGCGACCAGCGGTCTTTGGCTTCCGTGGAAGGGTACGGGAACGGGCGGCCGTCAAGCAAATCGACGGAAGTGCCCGGACCGGGCGGCGCCCCGGCCCCGCCTCACGCGCGGGAGGGCTCCCCGCCGAGGCCCCCGGGGCCCCTCGCCCGGCCGGTGGGGCTCAGGCGGCCGCTGGGGGCCGGGTACGAGGTCCCGCCGGCCGCGGGTCCCGGCGCCCCGCCGGGGTGCGGTGCCGCCGCCGCGCAACGGGAAGGCCGGCCCCCGCCCCTCCGGAGAGGTACGGGGACCGGCCTTCGCCGACCGTGTGAGCCGTCGGGCTCAGACCGCGGCCGGGTCCTCCTCGACGAGGAGGTTCCGGGTGCGGTTGGAGTCCAGCGGGATGCCGGGACCCATGGTGGTGGTCAGGGTCGCCTTCTTGATGTAGCGGCCCTTCGCGGCGGACGGCTTCAGGCGGAGGATCTCCTCCAGCGCCGCGGCGTAGTTCTCCACCAGCTTGGTCTCGTCGAACGACACCTTGCCGATGATGAAGTGCAGGTTCGCGTGCTTGTCGACACGGAACTCGATCTTGCCGCCCTTGATGTCCGTCACGGCCT
Organism: Streptomyces somaliensis DSM 40738; assembly: GCA_012396115.1. Classification (GTDB taxonomy): domain Bacteria; phylum Actinomycetota; class Actinomycetes; order Streptomycetales; family Streptomycetaceae; genus Streptomyces; species Streptomyces somaliensis. Next base: position 8,981 of record JAAXOU010000151.1, read on the forward strand.
TGGCGACGTCCATCGTGACCGTGCCGGTCTTCGGGTTCGGCATCAGACCACGGGGGCCGAGGACGCGGCCGAGGCGGCCGACCTTGCCCATGAGGTCCGGGGTGGCGACGACGGCGTCGAAGTCCAGACGGCCCTTCGCGACCTCGTCGATCAGTTCGTCGGAGCCGACGATGTCGGCGCCCGCGGCCTCCGCGGCCGCAGCACGGTCACCGGTCGCGAAGACCAGGACCCGGGCGGTCTTGCCGGTGCCGTGCGGAAGGTTCACGGTGCCACGGACCATCTGGTCGGCCTTGCGCGGGTCGACGCCCAGGCGGAAGGCGACCTCGACGGTGCCGTCGAACTTGGTGGTGGCGGTGTCCTTGGCGAGACGGACGGCCTCGAGGGGGGCGTAGTTGCGCTCCCGGTCGACCTTGGCGTCCGCGCCGCGGAGAGCCTTGCTGCGCTTCACTTCTTCTCCTGCTTTCAGGTGTGGAGTCGTGGTCCGGGCCAGCGCGTGGCCCTCCCACAGGGGTTTCGAACGGGAGCTGTTCAGCCCTCGACCGTGATGCCCATGGAACGGGCGGTGCCGGCGATGATCTTCTCGGCGGCGTCCAGGTCGTTCGCGTTGAGGTCGGGCAGCTTGGTGGTGGCGATCTCGCGGACCTGGGCGCTCGTCAGCTTGGCGACCTTGGTCTTGTGCGGCTCGCCGGAGCCCTTCTCCACGCCCGCGGCCTTGAGGATCATCCTCGACGCCGGCGGGGTCTTGGTGATGAAGGTGAAGGAGCGGTCCTCGTAGACCGTGATCTCCACCGGGATGACCCAGCCGCGCTGCGACTCGGTCGCGGCGTTGTAGGCCTTGCAGAACTCCATGATGTTGACGCCGTGCTGACCCAGCGCGGGGCCGACCGGCGGGGCCGGGTTGGCGGCGCCGGCCTGGATCTGGAGCTTGATGAGCCCCGTGACCTTCTTCTTCTTGGGAGGCATAGCTCTCTCCGGGTCCTAGTGAGAG
>JAAXOU010000152.1 GCA_012396115.1 Streptomyces somaliensis DSM 40738
CGACGACGACGCCCAGCCGCAGCCCGCCGGCGCCCCGCCGGAAGCCCTCGCCGTCCGTCCGGCCCGCCGCCAGGTCCTCCGCCGCCCGCCGGTACCGGGCCAGCGACGCCTCCGCGCGCTCCAGCAGCGGCCGCGGGTCCGCGGCCCGCGCCGTCTCCCGCCCCGCGGCCGGCGGATCCTCCGGCACGGACACCAGCAACCGCCCGTCCACCCAGGCGGACCAGCCGTTCGAGCACAGGACCCGCGCCCAGTCGCCCGTCCGCTCCAGCAGCCGCACCGGTAGGAAGGGGTCCAGCGGCACCGTCGGCCTGGCGGTGCCCGGCGTCTCCCAGGCGGGCATGCCGTGGCGCGGCACCACGTGGGTGGGCCGGAAGTCCTCGGGGGCCGGATCGCCGGCCGGGGCGGCTGGGGTCACGGCGCGCCTACTTCCGCATGATCACCGGTTCGTGGCGGCGCAGCAGCCTCGCCACCAGGAAACCGAGGAGGACGGCGAGCACCGGAAGCACCCCCATGTCGAACATCCACGTCGACGGGGCGTGCGCGAACAGCGGGTCCTTCGACCGGTCGCCCGGCACCGTGGCGCCCAGGTCCACGGTCGCGGCCATCGCGGCGAACGCCCACCGGGAGGGCACCAGCCACGCCAGCTGCTCCAGCACCGGGGTCCCCCGCACGGACAGCAGCGCCCCGCAGAACACCACCTGCACGATCGCCAGGAGCACCAGCAGCGGCATGGTGACCTCCTCCTTGCGCACCAGGGCGGACACGAGGAGGCCCAGCATCATCGCGGTGAACGACAGCGCCGCCACCGCCAGCGCCACCTCCGCGAGCGGCGGCAGCAGCACGCCCCGCCCGTCCGGCACGCCCATCGGCACGCCGACCAGCGCGACCAGGGTGAGCACGACCGCCTGCACGACCGTGACCAGGCCGAGGACGACCACCTTCGACATCAGGTACGCCGACCTGGACAGGCCGACGGCCCGTTCCCTGCGGTAGACGGTCCGCTCCTTCACCAGCTCCCGCACCGCGTTGGCGGCGCCCGTCAGCACTCCGCCCACGCACAGGATCAGCAGCACGTTCAGCGTCGACTCCGGTCCCAGCCTCCCCTCCGACAGGGCCCGCGCCATCGCGCCCATCACGAACGGCAGCGCCACCATGATCGCCAGGAAGGTCCGGTCGGCGCTCAGCGCCGCCGCGTACCGCCGCACCAGGGTGCGCAGCTGGGAGCCCCAGCTCTGGGCCTTCGGCGGCGGGGGCGGCGGGGCGGCGGCCCCGTCCGGCCCGGGCTCGGCCGGGCGCCGCATCGCGGCCTCCACGTACCGCGCGTGGTGCTCCGAGTCGCGGAACCGGGCCGCCCAGTCCCGCTCCCGGTCGTTCTCGAACGCCTCGAACGCCTCCGGCCACTGGGCGCAGCCGAAGAAGCCGAGCGCCTCGCCGGGCGGCCCGTAGTAGGCGGTCCGGCCGCCCGGCGCCAGGACCAGCAGCCGGTCGCAGACGTCGAGGCTGAGCACGCTGTGGGTGACGACGACGACGGTGCGCCCGTCGTCCGCGAGTCCGCGCAGCATGTGCATCACCGACCGGTCCATGCCCGGGTCCAGGCCGGAGGTCGGCTCGTCGAGGAAGAGCAGCGACGGCTTCGTCAGCAGCTCCAGGGCGACGCTGACGCGTTTGCGCTGGCCGCCCGAGAGGCTGTGCACGGGCTGGTCGGCGCGCTGCTCCAGGCCCAGCTCCCGCATCACCTCCTCGACGCGCGCCCGCCGCTCCGCCCTCCCGGTGTCCTCCGGGAAGCGCAGCTCGGCGGCGTACCCGAGGGCGCGGCGCACCGTCAGCTGCAGGTGCAGGATGTCGTCCTGCGGCACGAGGCCGATGCGCTGGCGCAGCTCCGCGTACTGCCGGTACAGGTCGCGCCCGTCGTACAGGACGGTGCCGCGGTCGGCGGGCCGCAGACCCGTCAGGGCGTTCAGCAGCGTCGACTTGCCGGAGCCGCTGGGGCCGACGACGCCGAGGAGCGCCCTCTCCCCGACGGGGAACGTCACCCCGTCGAGGAGGGTCCTGCGGCCGCCGTCGACCGTGACGGTGAGCCCCTGCACGTCGAGGGAGACCTCGCCGGTGTCGGTGTACTCGACGAGGCGCCCCGCGGCGACGCGGTACGCGCGGTGGCCGATGCCGACGATGTCCTCGGGGCCCACGCGCGCCTCGTCGACCGGGCGACCGTTGAGGAAGGTGCCGTTGTGGCTGCCGAGGTCGTGGATCCGGTACGCGCCGTCGGGGCGGAGGCGCAGTTCGGCGTGGTGGCGGGAGACCACGAGGTCGTCGACGACCACGTCGTTGTCCGCGGCGCGGCCGATGCGGACGGTCCGGTCCGGCAGGGGGCGCACGGAGGTGGGGCGGCGGAAGGCCCCGGTCGGGGCGGACGCCGACACGGGCGCCGGCGCGGGCCCGTCCGCGGCGTCCGGCGGGGGAGGGGCGGTCGCCGCCGCGTCGGACAGGACGGCGGCCGGGCCGTCCTGCGGGTGGCCGAAGCGCAGCACCGTGCCGGCGTGCACGTCCCGCTCGGCGACGCGCAGGCCGTCCGCGTACGTGCCGTTGGTACTGCCCTCGTCCCGGACCGTCCACCTGCCGGACTCCTCGCGGAAGACCGCGTGGTGCCAGGAGACCCGGCCGTCGGCGAGGGGGATGTCGCTGGCCGGGTCGCGCCCGACGCGGTAGACGTGGCTCGGGCGCAGCACCGTGGAGCATCCGTCGACGTCGACGACCAGCTCGGGTGCGGTGGGCACGACGGACCGCTCTCCCATGGGGGAATTCTACCTTTATGACGGTGGATGTGCCCGATAGGCGGAGTGTGTGCCCCGGGGGGAGGGGAACGCGGAGACCGACCCGACCCCCCCTGACAGGAGGACCCATGGCACCCGAGAACCCCGTCACCGCCCACCCGACGCCGGACTTCCCCGAACAGGAGCAGCCGCACCCGGGCCGCACCGACGCCATGCGCCCCCGCCCCGACCACGGCGAGGAGTCCTACCGGGGCGGCGGCCTCCTGCGGGACCGCGTCGCCCTCGTCACGGGCGGCGACTCCGGGATCGGCCGCGCGGTCTGCCTCGCCTACGCGCGCGAGGGCGCCGACGTGGTCTTCGCCCACCTCCCGGAGGAGGCCGACGACGCCCGCGAGACCGCCCGCCTCGTCGAGGACGCCGGCCGCAAGGCCGTCGCCGTGCCGTGCGACATCCGCGAGGAGGAGGCGTGCCGGGCCCTGGTCGAGCGGGCCGTGACCGAGTTCGGCCGCATCGACGTGCTGGTCAACAACGCCGCGTACCAGATGGCCAGGACCGAGGGCCTCGAGGGCATCACGACCGAGCAGTTCGACCGGGTGATGAGGACCAACCTGTACGGGATGTTCTGGATCACCAAGGCCGCCCTGCCGCACATCCCCGAGGGCGGCTGCGTGATCAACAGCGCCTCGGTGCAGGCGTACAAGCCCAGCCCGCCGCTGCTCGACTACGCCATGACCAAGGGCGCCATCGTCACCTTCACCCAGGGGCTCGCCCAGGACCTCGCCCCGCGCGGCATCCGCGTCAACGCCGTCGCCCCGGGCCCGGTGTGGACGCCGCTGATCCCGGCGACCATGCCGGAGACGGCGGAGTTCGGCAAGCAGTCGCCGCTCGGGCGGCCCGCCCAGCCGGCGGAGATGGCCCCGGCCTACGTCTTCCTCGCCTCGCCCGGCGCGAGCTACATCACCGGCGAGATCATGAACGCCACGGGCGGTACGCCGCTGCCCTGACGGCCCCGCCCGCGCGGGTCCGCCGCCCGCAGGCGGGGGAGGTCAGAGGGGCGCGACCACCTCGTCCGCGGGCGGCGGCCCGGGCGGCGTGCCGTCCCCGAACGGGCGCCCCCCGAACTCCTCGCGGTGGTGCGGGGAGCGCCAGCCGCGCAGGTCCGGGCCGCGCGGAACGACCCGCGTCGGGTTGATGTGCCGGTGCACGACGTAGTAATCGTCTCGGGGTCCGGGAAGTCGGGCGCCCATCCGGTGATGAAGGCGTCGAACTCCCCCCGGGCGTAGCGCCGCTGGTACGTGGGCCAGTCGTCCTCCTCGACGAGGGTGACCTCGAAGGCGCCGAGGGCTTCCAGCTGGTGCTCGAGCTCCTTCGCCTCCAGGGCGGCGGTCCCGCTCTGGTGGCCCAGGGTGAAGCGCGCCGGCGTCCGGATCCCGGCGGACCGCAGGAGCCGCTTCGCGTGTTCGGGGTCCACCTCGGGGTAGGCGTCGAAGAACGCCGTGCTGTGGCCGGTGATGCCCTGGGGGATCAGCGAGTACAGCGGCGTCACGGTGTGCCCGTACACCTTGCCGGCCAGGTGGCCGCGGTCGACGAGGGTCGCGACGGCCCTGCGGGCGGCCACGTGGGCCAGGGGGTTCGCCCTGCGGCGCAGGTTGATGGCGAGGTACTGGGCCTCGGCGCTCTGCCCGATGGAGAGGCGCATGCCGGGGGTGTTCTCGTCGAGCTTCGCCAGGGTCGACGCGGGCAGTCCCCGGTAGGCCACGTCGACCGTCCCGTCCTGCCAGGCCTTCTCGACCTCCTCGGCCCGCTGGTAGTACCGGATCCTGATGGGCAGTCCCCTGCCCCGGGGGACCGCCCCCCGGTAGGCGGGGTTGGGTCTCAGGTCGATCCTGTCCCCGGTCCGGGAGGAGATGACGTAGGGGCCGGACCCGGTCGCCTCCTGCGCCGTGCGCAGTTCGTCGGGCGGGTAGACGGCCGGGTCGACGATGGACCCCGCCCCCGTGGCGATCTTCGACGGCCACGTCGCGTCGGCCGTCTTGAGGCGGAAGGTCACCGCGGAGCCGCGCGCCTCCACCGACTCGAGGTTCGAGAAGAGCGGGCTCGGCCCGAGCGGGTCGTCGATCCGCAGGATCCTGTCGAACGAGTGCTTCACCGCCGCCCCGGTCACCGGGCTCCCGTTGGAGAACTTCAGGCCGTCGCGGAGCAGGCACCGGTAGGTCCTGAGGCCGGGGTCGGTGAACCCGCACTCCTCGGCCGCGTCCGGCTGGGGCAGGGGCGAGCCGGGCTCGAAGGTGAGCAGGCTCTGGTAGACGTTGTTGTACAGCGCCCACGAGCCGTTGTCGTAGGCTCCCGCGGGGTCGAGGTGCGTCAGGGTGTTCCTGGTCCCGATGACGATGGGGGCGCTCGTCCCACCCTCGTCCGCCAGTGGACGGCAGCCGCTGATCAGGAGCAGTGCCACGCATCCTGCCGTTGTCCGTAGGCGCTTCGCCTTCATAGGTGCCGTTCTGCTTTCTCTGTGGGTACGGCTTCTCTGATCGGTACGGCGTGTTCGGGAACCGGTGCCGAGCGGTCGGCGCCGGCGCGGGCCGGGCCCTGCGGCCGTGCCCGGGCCCGTGCGGAGGGGCGGAGGGGGTGGGAGGCCGGCCCCCATCCGGGACGCGTACGGCACGCCCCCACGTGGGGGTTCCCCGCCGGCCCCACCACCCGGCACGGCGGCTCGTCGGCGGAGAGACCTTACGGACCGGTTCCCCCGTCCTCCATCCGGACGTGACCGGATACGGATACGCCAACAACTCCCCGCCGGCCGGTACCGCGCCGCCCGCGCCCGCGCCCCGGAACCGGTGCGTGACGGGGGCGTCACGGCGGGTGCGCCACCAGGGGGGCGGGCCGCCCACCGCGTCCCCGGGCCGGGCGTCTCCCCCCGTCGGCGGAGGGGCCGTCCTGGTTCCGGCCACGGCGGACCGTGGCCGGAACCAGGGTGGCGGGACTCCGCATGGTACGCCCCGTGCGGGTACGCGCTCGGGGGAACGCGGGAATCCGCCGTCGGCGGCGGAACGGAGCTGCGGCGTCCGCTCCTTCGCGGGCCGCGCGGTTCTTTGCGTATACGTGCTTCGCCCCTCCTGATTGCCCGCGTCACAGGGGGGAGCGGATCGTGGGTGTGCCGAAGACGGAGCATCCGGTACCTGAACGGCCGGTGAAATCGGATACTCCCGGCTGCCGGGCCCGCTCACGGGCACCGGCTCGAACGACTGGAGCCCACGTCATGGTCATCGAACGCGTCCTGGGAGGGACCACTCAGTGCGTACGACCTGATCAAGCCCTGCGGGGCCTGGCCGCCTGCACCATGCCGGCCTCGCCGGAGGCCGTGCCCGCCCTCCGGCGGTTCTCCCGCACCGTCGTGCGCCGGTGGCTCCTGGCCGACCACGCCGAGGAGGCGCTGGCGGTGATCGTCACGGAGCTGGTCACCAACACGGTCCTGCACAGCGGCAGCCAGTGGGTCTCCCTGTCCATCGAGGTCCGCGGCGACACCCTGACCGTCGAGGTGCTGGACGGCGGCTCCTGGAAGGAGCGGGCCGCCCCGAGACGGGAGCCGTTGGACGACCGGGCGGTCTGCGGACGGGGGCTGCGCCTCGTCGACGCCTACGCGACGCGGACGGTGGTGCGGCGCGTGGAGGCGGGGACCGCGGTGACCGCCGTCGTCGCCCTGCGCTCGGCGCAGGAGCCGCCCGGTGCGGCGGACGCCCCGCCCCCGGTGCCCTGGCCCCGGCACTTCGGCCTGGACGCGCTGCTCTAGACGCCTCCTCGGGACGCGCCGGTCCTGAGAATCCCGGCCCCGGACACGTCCTCCGCGCCCCGGCCCCGGGCGCCCCCGGCCGGAACACCCCGCGCAGTTCCCCGGTTCCGGGGCCCCCGCCCCGGGCGCGCCGGCCCGGGCCCCCTTCGCGCCCTCCGCCCCCGCGCCCTCCGCCGCGGACCGCACCGCGCTTCCGACCGTCCCGGGCCCGGACCCGTGCGAACGGCCGCCCCGGGGCCCTCACCCCTCTCCCGGGCGCCCCTCTTCTGATACGTTGCCGCGACGACGTCGACGGGACATCCTGGGAGACCGGGAGGACGTCGAGCTCCGACGTACCGGGCTCCGCGAGGGAGCGCCGACCGGGCCCGGGGCGATTCCTCGGGCCGGGGCGGCGTACGGGACGCGGCCCCCGGTCCCCGGTCGCCGATGCGCCGTGGCGCTCCCGGGGACCGGGAACTCAGAGTCATGGGACGGTCGCGTGGTCACCACACACGAGTCCGCCGGGGAGCCCGCGGCGCGGTGGCCCCTGGCGGCCGCCGGATCGGGACCGGTGCTGGTCTTCGTGGAGGGCGCCGCCGGCATGGGCAAGAGCCGCCTCCTGCACGAGATCGGCGCCTCGCCGGAGGCCGCGGGGACGACCCACCTGCTGTGGAGGTGTGGCGGCGACCCCGGTGCGCCCCCCGAGCCCGTACGGCAGGAGGGGCCGCTGCTGCTCCTGGTGGACGACGCGCACCGGGCGGACGCCGAGGAGCGGCAGCGGCTCCGCCGTGTGCTGGAGGCGCCGTGGCCGGGCCTGACGGCCGTGGTGGCCTACCGCCCCGAGGAACTGGAGGCGCCCGGCCTCCCGCTCGGGCCCTCGCCGGCCGGTTACCCGCCCGAACTCACCGTGGTGCGGCACCGGTTGGAGCCGTGGGACACGGCCGAGGTCCACCGTGCCGCGGTGGAGGCCCTCGGCGACCGCTGCCGGGCCGGGTTCGCGGAGAGCCTGCGGGAGCGTTCCGGCGGGGTGCCGCAGGTGGTGGCCGACCTGCTGGCGCTCCTGCGGGGGCGCGGGCGGGAGGAGTACACCGCCGCCGACCTGGACGCGCTCGGCGTGCCGGTCCGGCTGGCGGAGCTGGTACTGGGCCGGACGCTGCGCCTGCCGCCGGAGGACCGGCCGATCGTCTGGGCGGCGGCCGTGCTGGACGAGCCGGCGGGCCGGGAGGAGCTGGTCGCCGTGTCGGGCCTCGGTCCGGAGCGGGGAAGGAGCGCCCTGCTGGCGGCCCTGGCCCGTGCCGCGCTGTCCGAGCGGGAGGAGGGGCGCTACGGCCTGCCCGTCCCCCTCGCGGCGCTCGCCGTGCACGCCTCCGTGCCCGGCCCGGTGCGCCAGGAGCTGCACCAGCGGGCGGCCCGGGTGGTGGCCCGCCGGCAGCCGGTGCCCTGGGCCGTGCTGGCCCGGCACCACAGGGCCGGCGGACACGTCCGCGGGTGGCTGCGGGCCGTGGAGAACGCCGCCCGGGCGGCCGCCGGGTCGGGCCGCCACCAGGAGGCGATCGACCTGCTGGAGCCGACGCTCGCCTCGCCGTCGGTGCCGCCGCAGGCCCGGGCCCGGCTGGCGCCGCTCCTGGCGCGCAGCGCCGTCGTCGGGCTGCGCTCGAACCAGACCGTCGAGGTCCTGAAGCACATCGTCGACGACGCCTCGCTCCCCCTGGCCGTCCGCGGCGAACTGCGGCTCGACCTGGGACTGCTGTTGAACAACCAGATGGGGAAGGTGCAGCAGGGGATGCGGGAGCTGGAGCTCGCCGCCGCGGAACTGCGCGAGGTGCGCCCGGACCTGGCGGCGCGGGCGATGGCGGCGCTCTCCCTCCCGCAGTGGCCGGGCCCCTCGGCCGAGGTGCACCGGAGGTGGCTCCTCGCCGCCACGCAGCTCGCGGAGGAGAGCGAGGACGACGTCGTCCACGCCGCCGTCCTCACCAACCGCCTGTCCTTCTCCCTGAGCCTCGGCGAGCCGGACGCCTGGGACCTGGTGGACGAGCTCCCCGTGGACAGCCCGGATCCGAGCTGCCGCCTGCACGCGGCGCGCGGGTTGTGCAACGCCGCGGACTCCGCGGCCTGGCTCGGCTACTACCCGCGGGCGCAGGAGATGCTGGCGGCGGGCCTCGACCTGTCCGCGCGGAACGGCGCCCCGTACACCGAGCACACCGCCCTGGGGACGCGGCTGCTGCTGGAGTGGTGCACGGGCCGGTGGGGCGGGCTGGCCGAGCGGTGCGAGAGGTTCGCCGAGGCGACGTCCGACATGCCCCTCCTCGCCTCCGACGCCCGCATGGTCCGCGGCCTCCTCGCCTTCGCCCAGGGCGACTGGGGAACGGCGCTGTCCTGGCTGTCGGGTTCCGACGCGACGGCGTCGCAGGACACGCCCGCCCCGCTGGCCGCGGCCACGTCGGGAGCGCTGGTCCGTCTCGCACTGGCGCGCCGGGAAGTGGACGAGGCGGCGGAGACGGCCCGCGAGGCCTGGTCGGTCGTCGCCGCCAAGGGGGTCTGGGTCTGGGCCGCGGAGCTCGTTCCCTGGGCCGTGGAGGCGCTGGCGCGCGCGGGCGGGGAGGAGACGGCGCGGCACATGCTGCACACCTTCGCCCGGGGTGTCGAGGACCGCGACGCGCCCGTCGCCCGGGCCGCCCTCGCCTGGGGCCGGGCCGCGCTGGCCGAGGTGGAGGGCCGGCGCGGGGAGGCCGTACGCCTGTACCGCGCGGCGGCGGACGCGTACGGCGCCCTCCCCCGCCCCTACGCCCAGGCGCTGAGCGCGGAGAACGCGGCACGCTGCCTCCTGGAGGCGGAGGGGCCCGGTGCCCCGGTACGGGCCGGGGACGGCCCGTACCGGGACGCCGGGGCCGAGCGGTCCCGTGCCGAGGGGGGACCGGGCGGGGACGGCGAGGGCACCGGCGGCGCCACGGCGCGGGCGGTGGCCGAACTGCGGGAGTGCACCGAACGGTTCAGCGACCTGGGGGCGGTCTGGGACGCGGCCCGCTGCCGGGCGGTCCTGCGCGCCTACCAGCCGGTCAAGGACAAGCGGCGGCCCGGCCGCCCCTCCCAGGCGGACCAGCTCTCACCGCGCGAACGGGAGGTGGCCGAACTCGCGGCGTCCGGGCTGACGAACCGGGAGATCGCCACGACGCTGCACCTGTCCCCCCGGACGGTGGAGCAGCACATCGCCCGCGCCATGCGGAAGACCGGCGCCCTGTCCCGGCAGGACCTCCCCCGGCGCCTCGTGTGACCGGCCCGGACCCGGGGCGGCCCGGCGCGCGGCCCCCGCGGCCGACCGCCGGGCGGGGC
>JAAXOU010000153.1 GCA_012396115.1 Streptomyces somaliensis DSM 40738
GCAGGGGTGGGGGCGCCCGGCACGGCCCGGCACCCCGCCGGGCGCCCGGGCCGCGCTTCGGCGGGCCGCTACGCGGGCCGCAGCCCCGGCGCGCCCGCCTCCGTGACGAACGAGGCGGCCGTGGTGACGGGTGCTCCGGGGGTGGTGACCGCGGCCACCGTCCGGTAGTCGGCGCGGGCCCGCCGCTCGTCGAAGGTGACGCGGAGGTAGCCGCGCCGCCCGTTGTAGTACTTCATGTGCGGGTTGGCGGCGGTCAGGTCGTCCCAGTTGGCGGGCCGGTCGGCGCCGTCCTTGCCGCTGCTGACGGAGGTGGCGACCAGCTCGGTGCCGACGGTCCGCGACGCGGGGTCGTCGAAGTCGGCCTTCAGGTCGAGGGCGTAGCCGACGTGGACGTCGCCGGTGAGGACGACCAGGTTGTCGACGCCGGCGGACCGGGCCCCGTCGAGGAAGCGGGCGCGGGCGGCGGGGTAGCCGTCCCAGGCGTCCATGGAGACCTTGAAGTCCGGGCGGGGGACGCTGCGCCGCCGGGCGAGGACGACCTGCTGCGGGACGACGTTCCACAGCGCGTCCGAGGCGCGCCACCCGTCGAGGAGCCACCGCTCCTGCTCGGCGCCGAGCATGGTGCGCGACGGGTCCTCCGACTCGGGCCCCGGCACGCGCCAGCCGTCGCCGTAGGCCTGGTCGGAGCGGTACTGGCGGGTGTCGAGCACGTCGAACTGGGCGAGCCGCCCGAACCGCAGCCGCCGGTACACCCGCATGTCGGGGCCGGTGGGCCGCTGGGGGATCCGCAGCGGCTGGTTCTCCCAGTACGCGCGGTACGCGGCGGCGCGGCGCAGCAGGAACTCCTCGGGCGGCACGTCGTTCTCCGGGGTGCCGCCGGCGTAGTTGTTCTCCGTCTCGTGGTCGTCCCAGGTGACGACGAAGGGGTGCGCGGCGTGCGCGGCCCGCAGGTCCGGGTCGCTCTTGTAGAGCGCGTACCGGAGGCGGTAGTCCTCCAGCGTGACCGTCTCGCGGTTGAAGTGGGCGGGCAGGCGGCGGTCGGTGTAGGCGCGGGCGCCGCCGGTGGCGTTGACGGCGTACTCGTACAGGTAGTCGCCGAGGTGGACGACGGCGGCCAGGTCCGGCTCGTCGGCGAGGTGGCGGTACGCGGTGAAGTAGCCGTCGTGGTACGCCTGGCAGGACACCGCGGCGACGCGCAGCGCGGCCGGACGGGCGCCGGGGTGCGGGGCGGTGCGGGTGCGGCCGGCGGGGCTGGTCCAGGTGCCGGTGCGGAAGCGGTAGTGGTAGACGCGGCCCGGCTGGAGGTGGCCGACCTCGACGTGCACGGTGTGGTCGAACTCGGGGTGGGCGGTGGTGCGGCCGCGCCGCACGACTCGGCGGAACCGCTCGTCGTGGGCGATCTCCCAGTGCACGGGGACGCGCGCCGCGGGCAGGCCGCCGCCCGGCTCGTACGGACGCGGCGCGAGGCGGGTCCACAGCAGGACGGACGTGGGGTGCGGGTCGCCCGAGGCCACGCCCAGGGTGAACGGGTCGTCGGTGACGCGGCGTTCGTCGAGCTCGGCGGCCTGGGCGGCGCCCGCGGCCGGGATGCCGACGGCGAAGGCGAGCGCCGCGGCGGCGCCCGTACCGGTGAGGAAGCCCCGCCTGCCGAAGTGGCGGGCGGCAGCGCGGAGTTCGGTGCTGTCGGACGTCATGGGCCGAGTACACCGGCCCGGGCTGTCCGGGACACGACATCCACGTGGCGGGTGCGTGAGGTCCGGGTGCCGGGCCCCGGGTGCGCCGCGCGGGCCCGGACCGCGGGGCGGCGCCGGGAGGCTCCTGGAGGCGGGCGGCCCCGGAGGCCCCTGCGTCCGGGACCCGTACGGGAACAAGGGCGGGGGCGGGCGGGTTGTGGGGACCATGACGACCGTCGAAGGCTCCCCCGAGGTCCTGCACTACACCGCGTTCTCCGCCGATCCGGCGGGCGGCAACCCCGCCGGGGTGGTGCTGGACGCCTCCGGCCTGGACGACGCGGACATGCTGGCGGTCGCGGCGGAGGCCGGCTACAGCGAGAGCGCGTTCCTGACCGCCCCGCCGGAGGGCCTCGGCGAACCCGGCCGGGCGTTCACCGTGCGGTACTTCAGCCCGGTCGCCGAGGTGCCGTTCTGCGGGCACGCCACCATCGCGGCGGCCGTCGCGCTGGGCGAGCGGACCGGGCCGGGCGACCTGCTGTTCGCGACGCGGGCCGGGACGGTGCCGGTGTCGGTGACCGAGCGGGACGGGGTCTACGGCGCGACGCTGACCAGCGTGGAACCGCGCGTCGGACAGGCCGCCGCCGGGGACGTGGCGGAGGCGCTGGCCGCGCTGGGCTGGCCGGCGGAGGACCTGGATCCGGCCCTGCCGCCGCGCATCGCCTCCGCGGGCGCCCGGCACCTGGTGCTGGCGGCCGCGTCACGGCAGCGGCTGGCGGACCTCGACTACGACTTCGAGCGGCTGAAGGCCCTGATGCTGCGGCTGGACCTGACGACCGTGCAGCTGGTGTGGCGGGCGTCGGACACGGTGTTCCACGTCCGGGACCCGTTCCCGGTGGGCGGGGTGGTGGAGGACCCGGCGACGGGCGCCGCGGCGGCCGCGTTCGGCGCGTACGCCCGCGCCCTGGGCCTGGTCCCGGAGGCGTCGGTGCTCACCCTCCACCAGGGCGAGGACATGGGCCGCCCGGCGGAGCTGACCGTCGAGCTGCGCGCCGGCGATCGGCGCGTGCGGGTCTCGGGGACGGGCACCCGCATGTAGGGCCGCCGTGCCGGGGCGGCGCACCGCCCTCCGGCGGCGGCGCGGGTGTCCGAACCGGGCCTCCCACCGGTCGCGCGGCGGCCCGCGCACACGGCCCCGGCGACCGGGGCCGGGCACCGCCCGGCACCCCCGCACCGCCCGGTGCCCGTGTGTCCCCCGGCTTCACCGCTGTCGCCCCCCTGCCCTGTTCCCCCTGGTCGTCCCGGGTTTCCCGGTCGCCGCCCCGACGGGCAACGGGAAACCCGTGGCTCCCGGTCCGGGAACGCGGTCACTCTGGATCCGTCGGCGACGGCGGTGCGAGCCGCCGGCGTCCGGGGGACGGCACCGCGACCGGTGCCACGGGGTCGAGAGGGGGAGGACATGAGACGCGGGCTGGTGTCGCTGTGCGCGGTCCTGGCGGTCGTGACGGCCGGGGCCACCGGGTGCGCCCCCACCGGGGGGGCCGGCGCGGGCGGGGCGCTCGGTCCCAGTACCGCGCCCGCCGGCGGCGCCCGCCCCCAGCCGCTGACCTGGCGGCAGGAACTGCGCATCACGGACGCCCTGCAGCGGCTGACGAGGCAGTGCATGAACCGCCGGGGCTTCGCGTACCCCGAGGAGCGTGCCCTGTCACTGGAGGAGAGCCGCCCGGTTCCCCTCGTCCAGGACGACGTCGAGTGGGCCCGCACGCACGGCTACGGCGGGCTGATCGCCCTGAAGGGCGAGCGCGCCCGCAGGGCCCACCCCGTCGGCGCCTACCGCCGGAGCCTTCCCCCTCCGCGGCGTGCCGCCTTCGACGTCGCCCTCGACGGCGGCGGGGACGCCCGGCTGCTGAGGGCGCCGCTGCCGGCCGGCGGTGAGATCCGCAAACGCCTCGGCGGTTGTACGGAGGAGGCCGAGCGCGCGCTCTACGGCGACCCGGCGGAGTGGTTCCGCACGAGCAAGGTCGCCATGGGGCTCGGCTCCCTCTACCGCGACCGCCTGATGCGCGATCCCCAGCTCACCGCCGCGCTGGAGGCGTGGTCCCGGTGCATGGACGAGGCCGGGCACCCCTACGGGGACCCCCAGGCGGCCCGTGACGCCACGAAGGCCGCCACCACCCGCCCGGGCGCGGGCCGCGTCGACGAGGCGTTCGCCGCCGAGCGGCGGACGGCGGTCGCGGACGCGACCTGCGCCCGCCGGACGTCGCTGCGGGCCGTGGTCACGGCCCGGGAGACGTTCTACGAAGACCGCCTGCGCGACCGGTTCGGCAGGGACCTCGACATCCACCGGTCCCTCGGTCAGCGGGCCTACGACCGGGCGGTGCGCGTCGTCCCGGAGCGGGACTGACCACCCGGCGCTCCGTGACGCGCCCGCCCCCCACCGGCGGCGTGCCGACCCGGCACCCGTCACGCACCACCAGCACTGCCAGTACCACCAGCACCACTCCATCACCACGAAGGGATTCACCATGCGCAAGTTCGCCGCGACGGTGGCCGTCCTGGGCCTCAGCGCCCTGGGCGTCGCCGTCCCCGCCACCACCGCCCAGGCCACCGGCAACTCCACCGCCAGCGCGCTCTGCGACAGCAAGTGGGGCCCGCGCAACGGCAACGTGTACGCCTGGGAGCACATCAACTGCGACGGCGCGCAGCTGATCGTCACCTCGGGCAACAGCAGCTGGTGGGGCGGTTCCCAGGACCGGGCCTCCTCCGTGATGAACCGCGGCTACACCGGCAACCTGGAGGTCGTGAAGTTCTACGAACACGCCAACCACGGCGGCGGCCACGGCTGCCTCCTGCCGGGCGAGCTCTACGCCGACAACCTCACCGACAACCGGCTCAGCAACGGGGTCGGCGCCAACGACACCATCTCCTCGCACAAGTGGGTCAACCGCGCGGACTGCGCCACGCTGCTGACCTGATCCGCACCGGTACGAACGCCCGGAGCCGCCACGCGGCCCCGGGCGTTCGTGTTCACGCCACACCGGCGGAAACCTTTGCTCACCCCCCGTACCCCGGCACTAGCCTGGGCGCC
The DNA here is from genome assembly GCA_012396115.1 of Streptomyces somaliensis DSM 40738. Taxonomy (GTDB): domain Bacteria; phylum Actinomycetota; class Actinomycetes; order Streptomycetales; family Streptomycetaceae; genus Streptomyces; species Streptomyces somaliensis. Next base: position 4,759 of record JAAXOU010000153.1, read on the forward strand.
GCCTGCTCGACGGCCTCATTGCCAGGGGGATGCCTTGAGTGACCAGCAGTCAGGATTCGCCACCGACCAGCGGGACCGCACCGGCCGCACCGGCCGCACCGGCCGCACCGCCCACGTGGACCTCGTGGACCGGGAACCGCCGGACCCCCGGTCGTTCGCCGGGGAGCTGCGACGGCTCAGGCGGGAGGGCGGTCTGTCGCTCACCGACCTGGCCCGGCGCACCCACTACAGCAAGGGGTACCTCAGCAAGATCGAGACCGGCGCCAAGCGGCCCACCGTGGACGTCGCCCGGCTCTGCGACGAGGTGCTGCGCGCCGACGGCCGCCTGCTGGGGCTCCTGGCGCGGCCCGCGCCCCCCGACGACGGGACGGGTGCCCCGGCCGATCCACCGGGGGGACGGCAGGACGCCGGCTGCCCCTACCGCGGACTGCTGCCGTTCACCCCGCGGGACGCGAAGTGGTTCTTCGGCCGGGAACGGGCGACGGCCGCGCTGGTCGAGCGGGTCTTCGAACGGATCGGCAGCGGCCCCCTGGTGCTCGTCGCCCCCTCCGGCGCGGGAAAGTCGTCCCTGCTCAACGCGGGGTTCATCCCGGCCCTGGCGCGCGGGGACCTGCCGATGGCGGGTGCCGGGCGCTGGCCGGTCGTCACCCTCACCCCCGCCTCCCGTCCCCTGGACGAGCTGCTGGAGCGCACCGCGAAGGTCCTCGGCGGCGGTCTCGGCGTCACCGTGGAGGAGGTGCGGGACGACCCCGTGGCCCTGCTCGCCGCCGTGGCCGCCCGGTCGGACGCCGCGGCCCCCGCCGCCGGCGGACCGCTCCCGCCGTCGCGCCCGGTGCTGATCGTCGACCAGTTCGAGGAGTTGTTCACCGACTGCCCCGACGAGGAGGAGCGGCGGGCCTTCGTCCGGGTCCTCACCACCCTGGCCGGCCCCGCCCCGGCACCGGGCGCGCCCGAGCCCGCCGTGGTGGTGCTCGGCGTCCGCGCCGACTTCACCGGCGACTGCCTGCGCATCCCCGAACTGGCCGACGCCTTCACCGACGGCCTGTTCGTCCTCCCGCCGATGTCGGTGGCGGAGCTGCGGGAGTCGGTCACGCGTCCCGCGGAACTCGCCGGGGTCACCCTGGAGTCCGGTCTCGTACCGCTGGTGCTGCGGGACGCCGGTCTGGGCGGGGCACCGGCCGCGGCCGCCGTCCCACAGCACGCCGGGGAGGGGTCCGAGGGGACGTCCGACCTCGCGCTCCCGCTGATCTCGCACGCCCTGCTCGCCACGTGGGAGCGGCGGCGGGGGTCCGCCCTGACCGTCGACGGGTACGAGCGGGCCGGCGGCATCCGGGGGGCGGTCACCCGGACCGCCGAGACCGTGTTCACCGGCCTGTACCCGGCCGAGCAGAGGACCATCCGGCGTGTCCTGACGCGTCTGGTCCACGTCGCCGACGGCGCCGGTGCGACGCGGCGCCGGATGAACCGGACCGCCCTCCTGGAGCAGTTCGCCGACGCGGACGGCGCCGCCACGGCACTCGACGCCTTCGTGCGGGCCCGGTTGGTCACCGTGGACAGCGACACGGTCCAGATCACCCACGAGGCCCTGTTGCACGCCTGGCCGCGGCTGCGGGACTGGCTCCGCGCCGACCGGGCCGAACTCCTGGCCCACCAGCAGCTGTCCCACGCGGCGGCCGAGTGGGAGCGGGAGGGCCGCGACCCGTCCGTCCTCTACCGGGGCGCCCGGCTGGACGGCGTACGGGCCTGGCTGGACGACCCGGACGGCGGACGGCGGCTGAGCCCGTGCGAGAGGGCCTTCCTGCGGGCCGGCTTGAGGGAGGAGGGCCGCCTGCGGGCCCTGGAGAGGCGGCACGTACGGCTGCGGCAGTCCCTGTGCGCCGCCCTCGGCCTGCTGCTGGCGTTCGCGGTGACCGCCGGGGCCCTCGCGTACCAGCAGCGCGGGGCCGCCCTCGACCAGGAGCGCGCCGCCCGTTCGCGGGCGCTCGCCGCCCAGTCCGCGTACCTCGCCGGCGGTCAGCCCGAGGCGTCGATGGTGCTCGCCGAGGAGGCGTACCGCCTGGCCGCGACCGCCGAGGCGCGCGGAGCACTGCTCAGCACCCAGTCCCAGCCGTTCTCCGCGCGGCTGGGCGGCCACACCGGTCCGGTCAACACCGTGGCCTTCGCGCCGGACGGGCTCTTCCTGGCGACGGCCGGTTCCGACGGCAGGGTGATCCTGCGCCGGGCGGGCGACCACCGCACGACCGCCGTGTTCACCGTTCCCGGACGCGTGCGCTCGGTCGCCTTCTCCCCCGACGGACGGGTGCTCGCGGCCACCTCGACGGACGGTCCGGTGCACCTGTGGCCCGCCTCCGGCCGCGGTACGCGGACGGTCCTGCCCGGCGGCACGAAGGGGGCCCGCGCGGTGGCGTTCGACCCGCGCGGGAGCCGGCTCGCCGTCGCCGCCGCGGACGGGACCGTCCAGGTGTGGGACCCCGCGCGCCCGCACCGGCCCGTCGCCCCCCTCACCGGCCACGCCGGGAACGTCAACGCCCTGGCGTACTCCCCCGACGGCCGGACCCTGGTCTCGGCCGGCGCCGACCGGACCGTGCGGCTGTGGGACACCGACCGCGCGGGCCCGCCGGTGGTGCTGAGGGGGCACGCGGACGAGGTGCTCAGCGTGGTGGTCTCGCCGAACGGGCGCCAGATCGCCTCCGGCAGCGTCGACCGGACCGTACGGCTCTGGGACGTGCCGGGGCGCCGGCTGCTGGCGACGCTCACCGGGAGCAGCGACGACGTCAACGCGGTCGCCTACCTGCCCGGCGGCTCCACGGTCGTCAGCGGCAGCGGCGACGGCACCACCCGGCTCTGGGACGTGCGCCGCGGCACGTCGACCACGACCCTGGCCGGGCACACGGACTACGTCCTCGGCGTGGCCGTGAACGCCACCGGAACGACACTGGCCACCGCCGGGTTCGACCAGTCGGTGGTGGTGTGGGACCTCGGCGGGCCGGTGCTGTCGGCCCGTCCGTTCACGGAGGTCTGGACGACCGCCTACAGCCCCGACGGGAGGCTGCTCGCCACCGCCAACGCCGACCGCACCGTACGGCTGTGGGACGTGGCCCGCCGTCGGCAGGTGGCGGCCCTGGCCGGTCACGACGAGGCGGTGTTCTCGGTGGCGTTCGCACCCGGCGGGCGGATGCTCGCCTCGGCGGGCTCCGACGGGACCGTACGGCTGTGGGACGTGCCGCGGCGGCGGCTCGTCAAGACCCTCACCGGCCACACGGGCGAGGTGTTCTCGGTGGCGTTCGCGCCCGGCGGGCGGATGCTCGCCTCGGGCGGCGCCGACCGGACGGTACGGCTGTGGGACGTGCCGCGGCGGCGGCTGGTCAAGACCCTCACCGGCCACGCGGACTACGTCAACCGCGTCGTGTTCAGCCCGGACGGCCGGACGCTGGTGAGCGCCGGCGACGACCTGTCGGTCCGGCTGTGGGACGTCGCGGGGCGCCGCCCGGCGGCCGTCCTCACCGGCCACACCGGCGCGGTGCGCGGCCTGGCGTTCTCCCCCGGCGGAAGGCTGCTCGCCAGCAGCGGCAACGACGGTTCGGTCCGGCTGTGGGACGTCGCGGAACGCCGCCCGGCGGCCGTCCTCACCGGCCACACCGGCGCGGTGCGCGGCCTGGCGTTCTCCCCCGACGGAAGGCTGCTCGCCAGCAGCGGCAACGACCGTACGGTGCGGCTGTGGGACCTGCCCGGGCGACGACACTGGGCGACCCTGACCGGTCACGCCGACGCGGTGTGGGGCGTGGCCTTCGCGCCGGACGGCCGGAGCCTGGCCAGCGGCAGCACCGACGGCACCGTGCGGCTGTGGGACCTGGACCCCGGGGCGAGGCTGGCCCGGATCTGCCTCCTGCGCGAACGGGCCCCCGCGAGCGGCCGGCCCCTGCCGTCCGGGACTCCTCTGCCGCGGGGGACCCCCTGCGGGCAGGCCTGAGGAGCGCCGCGGCGCCGCGGCCGTAGGGGGTTTCCCCCGAGGGTTTCCCGTCGCCCGTCCGGAAGGGCGACGGGAACGCACTCGACCGGGCGGGCACCGGTCGGCATGCTGCTGCCCGACCACCCACTTCCGACGGAAGGACCTCCATGTCCCGGCGGAGCAGCCTCGTCCGCGCGTTCCTCGCGCTACCCGCTCTTCTCCTCCTGGCGTCGGCGCCGGCCGTGGCGCGGGCGCCCGCGGACGACCGCACCGGCGTGGCGGCCGCCGAGGGCGACTGCCGCCCCCTGGCGCCGGGCGCGTCGGCGGCGGCCGAACGGGCCGTCGCCGCCGCCTGCGCCCAAGTCGCCGCCGGCGTCTGGTACACCTGGGGCGGCGGCCACGGCCCGCAACCGGGCCCGACGTACGGCCAGGTCGACCCGACCGACCCGGCCAGCGAACACGACCCCGAGCGCCTCGGGTTCGACTGCTCCGGCCTGGTCCGGTACGCCTACGCCGAAGCCGCCGGCGCGGACATCCTCAACGGCGTCGCCAGCCAGCAGTACTACACGCACCGTGCCGCCAAGCGGTTCACCGCCGCCCAGGGCCTCGCGCCGCTCCTCCCCGGCGACCTGCTGGCGTGGGGCACCCCGCAGGACCTCCACCACATCGCCATCTACCTGGGCGGCGGGAAGATGGTCGAGGCCCGGCAGTCCGGGACCCGCCTGACGGTCAGCGACGTGCGCCTGGACGGCAACTACTTCGGTGCCCTCCGCGTCAACACCGGCGCGGTGACCGGTCACGTCCACCAGACCTGGGGCACCGGCGTCTGGACGAAGGCCGAGCCGTCCACCCGGGCCGCGCGCGTGTACGCCTTCCCGTACTCGACGACCGTCCGCGTCCAGTGCCAGAAGCGCGCGGAGAAGGTCACCTCCGACGGGTACACCAACGACGCCTGGTCGTACCTGCCCGACTACCGGGCCTGGGTGACGAACATCTACATCAAGGGCCCGGCCTGGCTGGACGGGGTCCCCACCTGCACCTTCTGACCGGCCCGGCCCCGAAGCGGCCCCGGTGCGCGGCGCGCGGCCGAACGGCGCCCACCGCGCCGAGCGAGGCTCCGGAGGAGATGCCGAGCAGGTACGGGTCGGC
>JAAXOU010000154.1 GCA_012396115.1 Streptomyces somaliensis DSM 40738
CGTCCCCCCATCCCCCGTCCGGACAGGTGCGCGACGCCGGCTCCGCGGCCCCGTGTCGGCGGTACCCGCGCCGCGCCCTCTCCGTGACCCCACTCTTCCGCTTGGACGGTCCCCGGCCCATCCGCGCCCCTACTCATCCGGGGGCCTGAGTAGGGGTACTCAGGCCCTCCGCGCCGGTCCCCGCGGCCCACCGGAGGAGGGGACGACGGCCGAGGGCCGGGCCGCGCCGGGGCTCGCGACGGGGGCCCGGAAGGGGCTTGTAGAGTCCCCGGCATGGCACGGATTGCGGTGATCGGCGCCGGGATGGGCGCCATGGCGGCGGCCGCCCGGCTGGCCGTGGCGGGCCACCGGGTGACGGTGTACGAGCGGACGGGGACGTACGGCGGCGGGGTGCGCCGGCTGGTGCGGGACGGCTTCGGCTTCGACACCGGTCCCGGGTTGCTGCACCTGCCCGCCGTCTACCGCGACCTGTTCGTCAAGACCGGCAGGGAGCCGCTGGAGCGGTGCGTCGGGCTGACGCAGGTCGATCCGGCGAGCCGGCACGTCTTCGCCGACGGCACGGCCGTGTCGTTGCCGAACGCGTCGCGGGCCGGGGTCGTCTCGGCCCTGGACGGCGCCCTCGGACGGGGCGCGGGCGAGCGGTGGGCCGCGTTCCTGAACCGGGCGCGCGACACCTGGGACCGCTCGCGCCGTCCGCTGCTGGAGGAGCCCCTGCCGGCCGACGCGGCGCCGTTCTCCCGCGACCCGTACCCCGCGCCGAGGACGGGGCTACTGCGCCGGTCCGCGACGACCCTCGCCGAGGTGGGCCGCCGGGAGCTGGGCGGCGGCCGGCTGGCCGCCCTGCTGGAGGGGTACGCGCTGGCGTACGGGCTGGACCCGGCCGCCGCTCCCCCGTCGGCGGCGGTCCTGCCGTACATGGAGCAGACCTTCGGCACCTGGTACGTGCGCGGCGGCCTGCGGGCGCTGGCGGACGCGGTGCACGAGCGGTGCCTGGCGCGGCGGGTCGGGTTCGTCTTCGGCGCCGAGGTGGTCGGCGTGGTGGAGGAGGGCGGGCGGGCGGCCGGGGTGGAGCTGGCGGACGGGCGGGTCGCCGACGCCGACCTCGTGGTGGCGGGGGCGCCCGTGCCGGCCCTGTACCGGGACCACGTGGTGGCGTGGGAGCGGCAGGACGCGTGGCCGCGGTTCCAGACGGGTGTGGGGACGGGGCGGGTGACCGTGTGCCTGGCGCTGCGCGGCGCCCGGGAGGGGGGCGCGGCGCACCGCACGGTGGTGCACTCCGCGGACCCGGCCGGGGAGCGGGCCTCCCTCGCCGACGGCAAACCACCCTGCGAACGGCCGACCGTGGTCGTGCTGCGCCCCGACGACCCGGAGCTGAGGCCGGACGGCGACCACGAGGCGGTCACCGTGACGGCGACGGTCCCGGCCGGCGAGCCGGGGGCCCCGGACGACCCCTGGGGCGCGGCGGGGGCCGCGGAGGCGTTCGCGGACCGGATGGTGGAGGCCGCCGCGGCGGCGGTGCCGGGGCTCCGGGAGCGGCTGCTGTGGCGCGAGGTCCGCACGCCGGTCCACACCGAGGAGGAGACCGGCAGCCGGCGCGTTCCCGCCCCGGCACTGGCCGGCGGGGGCGGCGCCTACCTGCCGGCGGCCAACCCCGCGCCGCTGCGCGGCCTGTACTTCGCCGGCGGCTGGTCCCACCCGGGCGGCGGGCCGGCGCACGCCGGGATGTCGGGGGCGCTGGTCGCCGGGCTGATCGTGGAGGGTTCGGGCTTCCGCGGCTCCCGGTAGGCCGCCTCGCCCCGGGGCCGGAGCGCGGCGGCCGGGGCTCAGTAGCGCTGCTGCAGGCCGTCCTGGTCGTAGCCGTACGGGGGCGGTTCCTGCGGGGGCGGGGGGAACTGCTGCGCGCCGTCGCGCTGGGGCGGCACCCACACTCCGCCGGGCGGTGTGTCCGCGGCGTACTGCGCGGCGTAGGGGCCGGCGGTGTACGGCTGTCCGTAGGGGTCGTGGGCGCCGTACTGGGGGGCGCCGGGGTGGGCGGGGGTCGCCCCGGTGCGCGGGTCGGCGTACGTGCCGGCGTAAGGGTCGGTGTAGGGGCCGGCGTACGGGCCGGCGTGGGCGGAGGCCGTGCCGGCGTAGGGGTCGGCGTGGCCGGGCGCGGTGCCGGCGTAGGGGGCGGGATCGGTGTAGGCGGGGGCCGCGCCGGTGTACGGGTCGGGGTCGGCGTAGGCGTGGGTCGCCCCGGTGTACGGGTCGGCGTAGGCGGCGTACTGCTGCGGGTCACCCGCGCCGTAGCCGTGGGCGTACGGTCCCGGGTCGTACACCGGGTGCCCGCCGTACGCGTCGGGGTGGACCGCGGCGGGCGGGTCGGCACCGGCCGGCGGGGCGGCCGGGTCGTGGGGCCCGTACCCGCCGGCGCCGTCGGGCGGCGCCCCGTGGGCGGGCGGGGCGTCCGGCGCCGCGGGGGCCGGCGGCTCCTCGTACGTGATCTCGGTGACCTCCAGCGTGGGGCCGTGGTCCCGGCCGCCGTTCGCGACCCTGCGGCGGCGGCTGGCGCCGGGCCTGCCGCCGAGCGCCCACCCGGTGGAGAAGCCGCGCAGGAAGGAGAGCGTGACGCAGGCCTGTCCGACGCCGAAGGCCGCGGCGCCGGCGATGATCAAGGCGATCGACGGCACCAGGACGCCGGCGACGACGCCGAGGAAGCCGAGGAAGGCCAGCAGGCGCCAGCGCAACCGCGCCTTGTACTGCAGGAGCACCTCGCCGAGGAGCCAGAGCGCGACGACGCCGAACGCGATGTAGAGGACCGTCCACCAACTCCAGTCCATGCCCGCCCCTCTCCTTCGGCCGCCGCCTCGGAACGTGACGGGTGCGGCCGGTCAGGACTGCGGGTGCAGTCCGAGATTCTCGTAGATCTCGAGTGTCGCCGTGGAGTTGTTGAGCGTGATGAAGTGCAGTCCGGGCACGCCCTCGGACAGCAGCCGCGTGCAGAACTCCGTCGCGAACTCGATGCCCAAGGAGCGTACAGCGGCCGGATCGTCCTTGACCGCGAGGATCCGCTCTTCGACGGCGCTCGGGAAGCGGGCGTTGCTGAGCTGCGACAGCCGGTCGAGCTGCCGGACGGCCGTGACGGGCATGACCTCGGGGATGATCGGCGTGTCGCAGCCCGCGGCGGCGACCCGGTCGCGCAGGCGCAGGTAGCTCTCGGGGGCGAAGAACATCTGTGTGATGGCGTAGTCGGCGCCGGCCCGGCACTTGTCGACGAAGTGGCGGACGTCCGTGTCCCAGTCCGCGGACCGGGGGTGCATCTCGGGGAAGGCGGCGACGCCCACGCAGAAGTCGCCGGCCTCCTTCACCAGCCGGACGAGGTCGGCCGCGTAGTGCAGACCCCGGGGGTGCGGGACCCACTCGCCCATCGGGTCGCCGGGCGGGTCGCCGCGCAGGGCGAGGATGTTGCGGATGCCGACGTCGGCGAACCGGCCGACCATGTTGCGCAGTTCGGCGACCGAGTGGTCCACGGCCGTCAGGTGGGCGACGGGCGTGAGCGTCGTGTCGGCGGCGATCCGCTCGGTGGTCCTGACCGTCCCGGCGCGGGTGGAGCCGCCGGCTCCGTACGTCACGGAGACGAAGCTCGGTGCCACCGCCTCCACCCGGCGCAGCGCGTTCCAGAGGTTCCGCTCGCCCTTCTCGGTCTTGGGCGCCCAGAACTCGAAGGAGTACGTGGTGCCGTCCGTGAGCAGCTCGCGCACCGTGCGCGCGCGGTCGGACCTGGTGGAGGGGGTGCCGAGGGCCATACGGGCAGGTTAGCCACCCGCGGACGGGGCGCCCAACCGGAGCATCGCCTTTCGCCCGCTTTCGCCGGAATCCCGTCCACCAGGCGGACGGCCGCGGGCGGAACGCGCCTTTCGCGGGCCCTTGCGTACCGGCGTGCCCGGACGCCCCGCGGACCGGGCCGGTTCAGCCCGCCGCCGCGGGGCGCGCGCCGGCGGTCCGCTCGCGTATCCGGCGGGCCAGGTCCGCCGCCGCGGCGGCCGGGTCGTCGGCCTCGGTGACGGCGCGGACGACGACGACGCGGCGGGCGCCGGCGTCCAGGACCTCGTCGAGGTTCCCGGCGTCGATGCCGCCGATCGCGAACCAGGGCCGGTCCTGGTCGAGGGAGGCCGCGTACCGCACGAGGCCGAGGCCCGGCGCGTGCCGCCCCGGCTTGGTGGGCGTGGGCCAGCAGGGGCCCGTGCAGAAGTAGTCCACGCCGGGTTCGGCGACGGCCGCGTCGACCTCCGCCTCCGCGTGCGTGGAGCGGCCGATCAGCACCCGGTCGCCGAGGATGGCGCGGGCGGCCGGGACGGGCAGGTCGCCCTGGCCGAGGTGGAGCACGTCGGACGCGGCGGCATGCGCCACGTCGGCCCGGTCGTTCACGGCGAGCAGCCTCCCGTGCCGACGGCAGGCGTCGGCGAACACGGCGAGGTGCTCCAGCTCCTCGCCGGCCTCCATGCCCTTGTCGCGCAGCTGCACGACGTCGACCCCGGCGGCCAGGACCGCGTCGAGGAACTCCGGGAGGTCGCCCTGGCGCCTGCGGGCGTCCGTGCACAGGTAGAGCCTCGCGTCGGTCAGGGTCGCGCGGGCGCTGGTGGACATGAGGTGTTCCCCCCGGTCGGTGCGGCGGTGCGCGGACGGGACCCCGGGGCCCCGGGCCCGCGCACCGCCCGGTGTCGGTGCGGCGGTCCGCGGGCTCAGACGGCGAGCGCCTGGGCTCGGCGCTTCACCTCCGTGCCGCGGTTCTCCGCCAGGGCCTGCGCGGGTGTGCCCGGCAGGGACGGGTCAGGCGTGAAGAGCCACTCCAGCATCTCCTCGTCGGTGAAGCCGTCGTCCCTCAGCAGCGTCAGGGTGCCGGAGAGGCCCTTGACGACCCTGCCGTCCCGGATGAAGGCGGCGGGCACCTGCAGCGCCCGGTTCTCGCCGCGGCGCACGGCGATCAGCTGGCCCTCCTTGACGAGCTGCCGTACCCGCGTCACCTCGACGCCGAGCATCTCGGCGATGTCGGGGAGGTGCAGCCAGGCGGGGACGAGCGCATCAATCTTCGTGTCGATCTCGGTCACACGACAAGCCTGCCATCCCGCGCCGACAGCCGGTAGCCGGGCCCGCCGTCCGGGCCACGGGCCCGTGTCGGGCCGTCACCCGCGGACCGCGGACTTCAGCGGCACCGCCGGGTCCGCGACCAGCGCCGGATCGAGCGGGGTGCCCGCCTCGACGAGCCGCCGCCCCTGCGCCAGGTCGCGCGGCCGGCCCACCGCGAGCAGCGCCACCAGGGCGCCCTCCCGCAGCCACGCCAGGGTCCACGCCCGGTCGGCGGGGTCGCCGCGCCGGACGACCGTGTCGGCGGACGCGTGGTGCCCGGCGTACTGGACGAAGCGGCCGAACTGCTCGGACCAGAAGTACGGCACCGGGTCGTAGGGCCGGGGCTCCCCGCCGGTGACGGCGGCGGCGACCGTGCGCGGCCCCTGCAGGGCGTTGTCCCAGTGGTGGACGAGGAGCCGCGTTCCGTACCGGGCCGAGGGGAACGAGGCGCAGTCGCCGACCGCGTACACGTCCGGCACGGAGGTGCGCAGGCGGTCGTCGGCGACGACCGCGCCGTCCGGGCCGAGCGCCACGCCGGAGCCGCGCAGCCAGTCGGTGGCCGGCCGCGCCCCGACGCCGACGACGACCGCCCCGGCGGGCAGGGTCCGCCCGTCGGCCAGGACGACCCGGCCGGGCTCGACCCGCTCCACGCGCGCGCCGGTCAGCAGCCGGACGCCGCCCTCCGCGTACCAGGCGGCCATCGGCCCGGCGGCCTCGGCCGGCAGGGCGCCGGCGAGCGGCCGGTCCGCGGCCTCGACGACGGTGACCGCGCAGCCCGCCTCCCGGGCGGCCGTGGCGAACTCGGCGCCGATCCAGCCGGCGCCGACGACCACCACGTCGCGCCGCCCGGCGAGGACCGGGCGCAGCCGCTCGGCGTCGTCCAGGGTGCGCAGCAGGTGGACGCCCGGGACGCCCTCGGCTCCGGGCAGGGTCAGCGGGACGGCGCCGGTCGCGACGACCAGCACGTCGTACGGGACGGGGCCGGCCTCCGTGTCGACCTCGTGGTCGCCGGGGCGCAGCCCGGTCACCTCGACGCCGAGGCGCAGCTCGACGCCGAGCGAGGCGAAGTCCACCTCGAACGCGGAGCCCTCGGCGTGGCCGAGCAGGTAGGCCTTGGACAGCGGCGGCCTGTCGTACGGCTGGTGGGGTTCGGCGCCCAGGACCAGCACCGGCCCGGTGAACCCCTGCTCGCGCAGGGCGACGGCGGTCTGCACCCCGGCCATCCCGGCGCCTGCGACGACCACGCGCCGCCCGGCCGCGGGACCGGGTCCGGCCGCGCGCCCCGGCGGCGGTTCCGGGGACCGCGGCCCCCGCTCCTCGTGCCTGTGCTCGCTCACGCGATCACCTTACGCAGCGGCCACACCGCCGGGAAGCCGCCCGCGCCGGGCGCCCGCCCGGGATCCCCGGGCCCGGCGGACGGGTCCGGGCTCCCTGTACCCGGGCTCGGGGCGGGGGGTTAGTCTGGCCGTGCCAGAACATCGCGGGAGCCCGGCGCACCGGGCTGAGAGGGAGGCTGGGCGGCCTCCGACCGTATGAACCTGATCCGGGTCATGCCGGCGAAGGGAGGGGCTGGACGCCCATGTCACGCGACACCTCGGACGTCCTCGTCATCGGGGGCGGGATCATCGGCCTGGTCACGGCCTGGCGGGCGGCGCAGCGCGGGCTGCGCACCGCCGTGGCGGACCCGGAGCCGGGCGGCGGCGCCGCCCGGGTGGCGGCGGGGATGCTCGCCGCGGTGACGGAGCTGCACTACGGGGAGGAGACGCTCCTCGGCCTGAACCTGGCCTCCGCGGAGCGCTACCCGGACTTCGTCGCCGAGCTGCGGGAGGCGACCGGTCTGGACGTCGGCTTCCGCGCCAGCGGCACGCTCGCCGTGGCGCTGGACGCCGACGACCGGGCCCACCTGCGGGAGCTGCACGCGCTGCAGCTGCGGTGCGGGCTCGCCCCGGAGTGGCTGACGGGCCGGGAGTGCCGGCGCCTGGAGCCGATGCTGGCGCCCGGCGTGTGCGGCGGGCTGCGCGTGGACGGCGACCACCAGGTCGACCCGCGGCGGTTGTCGGCGGCGCTGGTGGCGGCCTGCGAGCGGGCCGGGGTGGTCTTCCACCGGGCGCGGGCGGACCGGCTGTCGGTGGTGCGGGACCGGGCGGTGGGGGCGGTCCTCTCGGACGGCGCGCGGCCGGCGGCGGACCGGGTGGTGCTGGCCGCGGGGAGCCTGAGCGGCCGGCTGGACGGCGTGCCGGACGCGGCACTCCCGCCGGTGCGGCCGGTGAAGGGGCAGGTGCTGCGGCTGGCGGTGCCGGAGGCGTACGCGCCGTTCCTGAGCCGGTCGGTGCGGGCGGTCGTCCGGGGCGGCCACGTGTACCTGGTGCCGCGGGAGAACGGCGAGCTGGTCGTCGGCGCGACGAGCGAGGAGATGGGCTGGGACACGACGGTCACCGCGGGTGGGGTGTACGAGCTGCTGCGGGACGCCCACGAGCTGGTGCCGGGCATCACGGAGCTGCCGCTCACCGAGACGTGCGCCGGGCTGCGGCCCGGCTCGCCCGACAACGCGCCGCTGCTGGGCCCGTCCGCGCTGCCGGGCCTGTACCTGGCGACCGGCCACCACCGCAACGGCGTCCTGCTCGCCCCGGTCACCGGGGACGTGATGGCCGCCGTGCTGACGACCGGGGAGCTGCCCGAGGTCGCCCGCGCCTTCACACCCGCCCGATTCGCCCCCGCAGGAGTGTCATGACGAACCAGGTACGCGCCGTCGTCGCCGTCTCGGTGAACGGCGAGCCGCGCGAGCTCACCGCCCCGGCCACCCTCGACGCGGTGGTGGCCGCGCTGACCGCGGCCCCCTCGGGGGTGGCCGCGGCGGTCAACGAGTCGGTCGTCCCGCGCGGCCGGTGGGCCTCCACCGTCCTCGCGGACGGCGACCGGGTCGAGGTCCTCACCGCGGTGCAGGGGGGCTGAGCCGTGGCCGACGACCGCCTCACCATCGCCGGGACCTCCTTCGACTCCCGGCTGATCATGGGTACGGGCGGGGCGCCCAGCCTCGACGTGCTGGAGCGGGCCCTCGCGGCGAGCGGCACGCAGCTGACGACCGTGGCGATGCGGCGGATCGACCCCTCCGTCCACGGCTCGGTGCTGTCCGTGCTGGACCGGCTGGGCGTGCGCGTCCTGCCGAACACGGCCGGCTGCTTCACGGCGGGCGAGGCCGTGCTGACGGCCCGCCTCGCCCGCGAGGCGCTCGGCACGGACTGGGTGAAGCTGGAGGTCGTGGCGGACGAGCGGACGCTGCTGCCGGACCCGGTCGAGCTGCTGGACGCGGCGGAGACGCTGGTCGACGACGGCTTCACGGTACTGCCGTACACGAACGACGACCCGGTCCTGGCGCGGCGGCTGGAGGACGTGGGCTGCGCGGCGGTCATGCCGCTGGGGTCGCCCATCGGCTCCGGGCTCGGCATCCGCAACCCGCACAACTTCCAGCTGATCGTGGAGCGGGCGCGCGTGCCGGTGATCCTGGACGCGGGCGCGGGGACGGCGTCGGACGCGGCGCTGGCGATGGAGCTGGGCTGCGCCGCGGTGATGCTGGCGTCGGCGGTGACCCGGGCCCAGGAGCCGGTGCTGATGGCGGAGGCGATGCGGCACGCGGTGGAGGCGGGGCGGCTCGCCCACCGGGCCGGCCGCATCCCGCGCCGCCACTTCGCGCACGCCTCCTCCCCCGGCGAGGGCCGCGCCGCCCTCGACCCGGAGCGGCCGGCCTTCTGAGCGGCGCCCGCGTCCGTCACGGGTTCGTCGCACCGCGGACGCGGTCGTGTACGGGGCGGCGGGCGGGTCCGCCGGGGGCTCGTAGACTCGGGCGCGTGGACACGACCCTTCACGACCCGCTCGTCGGCCGGCTGCTCGACGGCCGCTACCGCGTCGACGCGCGCATCGCCGTCGGCGGCATGGCCACGGTCTACCGGGCGGTCGACACCCGCCTCGACCGCGACCTCGCCCTGAAGGTGATGCACCCGTCGCTGGCGGCCGACGCGTCGTTCGTGGAGCGGTTCATCCGCGAGGCGAAGTCCGTGGCGCGGCTCTCCCACCCGAACGTGGTGGGCGTCTTCGACCAGGGCGAGGACGGACCGTACGTCTACCTGGCGATGGAGTACGTCGCCGGCTGCACGCTGCGCGACGTGCTGCGCGAGCGCGGGGCGCTGTCCCCGCGGGCGGCGCTGGACGTCCTGGAGCCGGTGCTCGCCGCGCTCGGGGCGGCGCACCGGGCGGGGTTCGTCCACCGGGACATGAAGCCGGAGAACGTCCTGGTCGGCGACGACGGGTGGGTCAAGGTCGCCGACTTCGGCCTGGTCCGGGCGGTCGGCACGGCCACCCACACCACCGGGGCCGTCCTGGGCACCGTGTCGTACCTGGCGCCGGAGCAGATCGAGCACGGCACCGCCGACACCCGCACCGACGTGTACGCGTGCGGGGTCGTCCTGTACGAGATGCTGACCGGCGCCAAGCCGCACGGCGGGGACACCCCCGCCCAGGTCCTCTTCCGGCACCTGAACGACGACGTGCCGGCCCCCTCGGCCGCCTTCCCCGGCCTCGCCCCGGAGCTGGACGCGCTCGTGGCCGCCGCCACGGCGCGGGACGCCGCGGCCCGCCCGGACGACGCCGTGGCGCTGCTCTCCCGGGTCCGCGCCGCGCGGGCCGCCCTCGACGACGCGCGGCTGGACCTGGCGCCGCCGG
>JAAXOU010000155.1 GCA_012396115.1 Streptomyces somaliensis DSM 40738
CGCGGCCCGGCGCCGGCGGCGCCGGAACCCCTTCGCGCCACTCCGCTGGCGACGGGGCGCGGCTGCCTGCACCATGCCCGTGAACGCCCCGTTCCCGCGCCCCCCGACCCCGGTGGTGACCCAGATGGCCCACATGCCCCCCCGCGGGCCCCGCACACGCGCCGCAGCACTCGCGGTGGCCGCCGTCCTCGCCCTCGTACCGCTGGCCGCGGCGTGCGGCGGGGCCGAGGACGCCAGCGACGGCCCGCATACGCCCGACCTCCGGACGACCACCGGGGCGGCGAGCCCCACCGCGACGCCCACGGCGACCGGTTCGCCCACCGCCACCGGCGGAGCGCCCGCCGACCCGAAGGAGGCCGAGGAGGAGATCCGCGAGAACTGGGCGGAGTTCTTCGACCCCGGGACCACCACCGACGAGAGGGTCCGGCTCCTGGAGGACGGGGAGCGGCTGCGCCCCGTCCTCGCGGCCCTCGGGAAGAACCCCGACGCCGCGAAGACCTCCGCCCGGGTGAAGGCCGTCTCCTTCGCCTCCGCCACCCGGGCGGACGTCACGTACGACCTGCTCGTCGGCGGCCGCTCCGCCCTGTCCGGCTCCAGGGGCGCCGCCGTCCTCCAGCAGGACACCTGGAAGGTCTCCCGCACCACCCTGTGCGCGCTGGCGAAGCTCGGCGGCACGGCCGTCCCGGGCTGCTGACCGCGCCCCGGCGGCGCCCGCTGGCGCGTTCCGGACGCCCGTCCGGCCCCCGGCCGGCCCGCGCCCACCGGTCCGCCGGCCGCCGGCGGGAGGCCGCGGACCGGGGCCCCGGCCCCGTTCCGATCGGGCCCGGCCCCCGGGGACGAGTACAGTCCACTCCTGACGACCCATCGACCTGGGGGCCCCGGCTGCGCGATGCACATCTCCTTCCTGCTCCACAACGCGTACGGGATCGGCGGCACCATCCGCACGACCTTCAACCTCGCCGAGGCGCTCGCCGCCCGCCACGAGGTGGAGGTCGTCTCCGTCTTCCGCCACCGCGACGAGCCGACCCTCGGCGCCCCCGCCGGGGTGGCCCTGAGGCACCTGGTCGACCTGCGCAGGCACAGCCCCGGGTACGACGGCGACCACCCCGACCACCGGCGGCCCGCCGAGGTCTTCCCGCGCGGTGACGGCCGCTGGAAGCAGTACAGCCGCCTCACCGACGCGAGGATCGCCGCGCACCTGAGGACGGTGGGGGCGGACGTCGTCGTCGGCACCCGCCCCGGGCTGAACGTGCACATCGCCCGGCAGACCCGCCGCGGGCCCGTCCGCGTCGGGCAGGAGCACCTCACCCTGGACGGCCACGGCTACCGGCTGCGCCGCGAGATCGGGTTCCGCTACCCGCTGCTCGACGCCGTCACCACCGTCACCGAGGCCGACGCCCGCTCCTACCGCACCGGGCTGAAGCTGCCCGGCGTCCGCGTCGACGCCGTCCCCAACAGCGTCCCCGCGCCCGGAGTCGAACCCGCTGACTCCACCGCCAAGTGGGTCGTCGCCGCCGGCCGGCTCACCAAGGTCAAGCAGTACGACCTGCTGGTCGAGGCGTTCGCGAAGGTCGTCGCCGCCCGCCCCGACTGGCGGCTGCGGATCTACGGCTCCGGGGACGCCACCGGCAACGAGAGGAGCGCCCTGCGCGCCCTGATCGAGCGGCGCGGGCTGCACAACCACGTCTACCTGATGGGCCCCGCCAACCCCCTCGAACCAGAGTGGGTCAAGGGGTCCGTCGCCGCCGTCACCTCCCGCCTGGAGTCCTTCGGCATGACCATCGTCGAGGCCATGCGCTGCGGGCTGCCGGTGGTCTCCACCGACTGCCCGCACGGTCCCCGCGAGATCATCGAGGACGGCGTCGACGGGCGGCTGGTCCCGGTCGGCGACGCGGACGCCCTCGCCGAGGCGCTGCTCGGCCTCATCCAGGACGACGCGGCGCGGCGCCGCGCCGGCCGGGCGGCGCTCGCCGCGTCCCGCCGCTTCGACCCCGCGCGGATCGCGGAACGGCACGAGGCGATCTTCGCGGAACTGGTCGCCCGCGGGCCCGGCGCCGCCTCGCGCGGCCGTGGCCGCGAGGTGCTCCACCGGGTGCGCGGCGCCGTCCTCGACACCGCGTACTCCGCCCGCTACCGGGCCGCCGACGCCCTGAGGAAGGGGAAGCGCGCATGACCGGCACCACGGACGCCTCCCGGCGGGGCGGCCCGCGCGCCGACTGCGTCGCGGACTCGGCGGGCGGCGTCACCTTCGACATGGCGGGCCGCGACGTGCGGGGTGCCGCCCCGCCCGAAGGGGAGGGGGGACCCGGGGGAGAGCCGGTCCTGGTGCTCCGCCGCCGCGGCGCCGACCCGGCCGAGGAGGTGCGGCTGCCGCTGACCCCGGCCGGCGGGGACCGGTCGCGCGCCGTCCTGCCCAGCACGGTCGAGCTGGCGGAGGGGC
Source organism: Streptomyces somaliensis DSM 40738 (assembly GCA_012396115.1). Classification (GTDB taxonomy): domain Bacteria; phylum Actinomycetota; class Actinomycetes; order Streptomycetales; family Streptomycetaceae; genus Streptomyces; species Streptomyces somaliensis. The sequence goes on from JAAXOU010000155.1 coordinate 2,441, forward strand.
ACTGGGACGTGTGCGTCGGGGACCGCCCGGTGGAACCGGGCGTCCGCGACGTGCGCGCCCTCGTCGACCGCGCGCCCGAGCCGTCCGGGCCGGTCGCCGCGCGCGTGCCGTACCCCACGGCGGACGGTCGGCTCGCCGTGCGCAGCTGGCTGCGCGCCCGGCACGCCGAGGCCGGCGACCTGACCTTCGGGGAGGGCTGCTGCACGGTCGAGGGCCGGTTGTACGGCGCCGTGCTGGGCGCCGGCGCGGTCGCCGAGGCGCGGTGGGGCGGTGAGGTGCGGGAGGTCCCGGTGGACGGCGAGGGCGGCGCCTTCGCCTTCACGCTGCCCTACGGTCCGCTCGCGCGGCCGCGGCCGGACCGGCGGCGGACCTGGCAGCTGTGGCTGCGCCCCTCCGCCGGTGCCGGACCGGTGAGGGTGGCCCGCGTCCTCGACGACGTGTGGGACCGCCGCGACGTCTTCGTCTACCCGGGCCACGAGGGCGACGGGTTCCGCGCGGTGCCCTGCTACAGCGCCGACAACGAACTCTGCGTCCGGGTCGACCCGCTCCCGTAGTCCCTGTGCGGGCGCCCCCGGCCGGCGCCGCGGGCCCGCACCCCGCGCGACGGCCGCGGGGCCCCTCCCGGGAGCCCCGCCGTCCCGCCGCGTCCGGGGCCGCTTCCCGCGGCCTGCCGCGCCCACCCGTCCCGGAATTGCGGGAATCCTGTGGAGGGTCCGTGGATCGAACGTGCCCGACCCTGTTCCGGTGAAGCCGCCCGGGAATTCCGGAGCCGGCCGGCGGGCACCGCCGGAGCCGGGGGGAATTACCGCGGAACGCCCGGCGCCGGCGTCCCGGGCGCGGAAAGCGGACCGATAACCGCGGGACGTGTTCTTGTGACATACATGTGACAGACCGCGCACGGGCGGATGGCGGGACCCCCGCCGGGGCGCCTACGGTGGGGCCATGGCACCCATACCCGACACGCCGCCCGCACGCCCCGACGAACCCGACGCCTACGTCGGCCTCGACGCCCGGGAGGCCGAGCGCCGGGCCCGCTCCCGGGGCTGGACCACCGTACGGACGCTGCCGCCCGGCGCCGTCGTCACCCTCGAGTACCTGGAGGGCCGGATCAACTTCGAGGTGCGCGACCACGTCGTCACCCGCTGCTGGACGGGCTGAGCCCGGCCCCGCACGGCGGCACGGAAAAGGGGCCCTGGCGAAGCACCGGGACCCCTTTTTCCACGCGTACGGCCCGCCGCCGGCGGTTCAGCCGCCCGTCGCCGGACGCGAGCGCGGCGGTCTGCGGCTGCCCGCCGGTGTGACCGGCATCCGCTCGGAGCGCAGCGCCGCGTGCACGCGGGGCTGCGACAACGCCGTACGGACGCCCGCGGCGTGGGCCCCGGCGCCGACCGCGCCGGCACCCGCCGCCGGTTCGCACGCCGGCTCCTCCCGGCCCCCGGCGGCCCGCCGCCGGGGACGTGCGTCCGGCAGCGGCCCGACGGCCGCCACCGGCACCAGGGGCAGCGACGGGACGGCTGCGCGGCGGCGCTCCCGCAGCCGGTCGCGCGCCCGGTCCCGCGCGGCGAGGAGGAACGCCTCCGAACGCGCGATCAGCGGCTCGCACCACGGCAGGCCCAGCAGGATCAGCAGGCCGGCGGCCCATCCCAGCAGCACGTCGCTCAGCCAGTGCGTACCGAGGTAGACCGTGGTGAGGCCGACGCCCAGGGCGACGACGGCGGAGAGGGCCGACAGGTAGCGGCGCGCCCGCGGCGTGGTGGCCAGGTACGAGAGGATGCCCCAGGTCACCACGGCGTTGGCGGTGTGCCCGGAAGGGAATATATCGCCGCCCGCGAACAGTTCGGCCGAGCCGATCCGCGTCGCGTAATGCGGGCCGAGCCGGCCCAGTCCGATCTTCACGGCACCCACCGTGACGTTGAGCAACAGCAGTGCCGTGCCCAGTACGAGCAGCGGACGCAGGGTGTGCTGCCGCCACGACCGCCAGCCGAGCCAGGCCGCCACCATCACGGCGGTCGGACCGCGCTGACCGAGCACCACGAAGTAGTCGAGCGGCGCGTGCAGCTCGGGCCACTGCTGGTAGGGCCGGAACAGCATGACCTTCCAGTCGATGAGGACCAGCCACGTCGACGCGAGCACGGCCACGACGATGGCCAGGTAGAACACGGACGTCCCGCCGAAGAGGGCAAGACGCGTGCGGCTCATCCGCGGGATCTCCATCTTCGGCGGTTCCGGCTCCCGGTCCAGCCGGGCAAAGATGTCGGTACGCACCCGATCGACGTTACAGGGAGTGAGTGTCGGGCCAGGCCGATCCGGTCTCTTTGTGATGACGATGTGATGTGGAGTGGGTCTCGGCGGCTGTTTATCCGATTCTTATCCATAAAGCGTCGGGGGCGGTTCGCCCTAATGCCGGCAGGGCTTCTTCCATAAGTCTGTTCACGTACCCGGGAAAACCCGCGCTCTTCGGCCCGGTGTGCAATTCGCGCGCGGCGCGGGCCGTTGCCGGCGCGCCGCGGCCGGTGCCCGCGTGGCGCACGCCACACGCCCGGGCGTGTCCCGGTGAGAGGTGGGCCACGCGCCGTGCGTCCCGCGTCACGTAGGCTGACGTCTCGCTCGCCATCCCCGGAGGGCCGGACGCACTCGGTCAGGGGCCCCGGATGCCGGGTCGCCCCGCGGAACGTCCCCTTCCCCGGCCGGTGCCCGCCGAGCGCGAGAGTTCCACGCGGGAGGTGCCTACATGTCGGGAGCGGCCACTGTCGGAGCGCGTCTGCGGGCCGTCGGCGGCGGTGCCAACCGCTGGGTCGTCCTGCTCGTCCTCTGCGTGAGCCTGCTGCTGGTCGCGTTGGACGCGACCGTCCTGCACGTCGCCGTCCCCGCGGTCACCAAGGATCTCCGGCCCAGCTCCACGGCCCTGCTGTGGATCGTCGACGCCTACCCGCTCGTCTGCGCCTCGCTGCTGATCCTCTTCGGCACGCTGGGCGACCGGGTCGGACGGCGGCGCGTCCTGCTCGGCGGGTACGCCCTCTTCGCCGTGGCGTCCGCCGTCGCGGCGCTGGCCGACACGCCGGCCGTGCTCATCGCCGCGCGCGTCCTGCTCGGTGTCGGCGGCGCGATGATCATGCCGGCCACCCTCTCCCTCCTCCGCGCGGTCTTCCCCGACCGGCGCGAGCGGGCCACGGCCATCGGCATATGGACGGCCGTCGCCGCGGTCGGCGCCGCCACCGGGCCCGTGCTCGGCGGGTTCCTGGTCGAGCACTTCTGGTGGGGCTCGGTCTTCCTGATAAACCTCCCCCTGATGGCACTGATCCTCCCCGCCGGCCGCTGGCTGCTGCCCGAGTCGCGGGGCGGCGGCGACGGCCCCTGGGACGTCCTCGGCGCGCTGATGGCCGCCGCCGGCGTCCTCGGCGCGGTCCTGGGCGTCAAACGGGCCGGCGCGGGCGACCCGCTCCTGGGCCCCGCCACGCTCGGCCCCCTCCTCCTGGGCGCCGCGCTGCTCGTCCTCTTCGTCCGGCGGCAGCGCCGCCGCCCCCATCCGCTCGTCGACGTGCGGATGTTCTCGCGGGCCGCGTTCACCACGTCCGTCGGCTGCATCGTCCTCGCCATGCTGGCGCTGGTCGGCCTGGAGCTGATCGCCGTCCAGTACCTCCAACTGATCCTGGGCCTGAGCCCCCTGGAGACCGGGCTGCGGTTGCTGCCGCTGACGTTCGCGGCGATGGCCGCCGGCGCCACCGGCTCGTACACGCTCACCCGCCTCGGGCCGCGCCGGATGGTCGGCGGCGGTTTCGTGCTGACCGCCGGGTCCGTGCTGCTGCTGCTCCTCATGGGGCAGCACGACCGGCCGCTGCTGCTGACCGCCGGCTTCGTCCTGCTCGGCTTCGGCCTGCAGACCACGCTGTTCGGGGCGTACGAGTCGATGCTCAGCGAGGCGCCCGCCCGCAGCGCGGGCGGCGCGGCGGCCATCGGCGAGACCTCCTACCAGCTCGGCGCGGGCACCGGCATCGCCCTGCTCGGCAGCGTCATGAACGCCGCCTACGCCCCCGGCCTCACCGGCGTGCCCGGCGTGCCCGCTGCCGAGGGCGCCGCCGCGGCCAACTCGCTGGGCGAGGCGTACCAGGTCGCGGCCCGGCTCGGCGGTGCGGCCGGGGAGGCGCTGCACACCGCCGCGCGCCACGCCTTCGTGCACGGGCTGCACGTCACGCTGCTGGTCAGCGCCGGGCTGCTGCTGGCCGGGGCGGTCATGGCGCTGCGCCTGCCGCGCGTGATGGAGCCGCAGGCCGACGACGCCGGCCCGGAGGACCGCGCCGCCCCGCCGGCCCGCGCGGCCGACGGCGTGCCGCGGGTTCCCGTCCGGCGCGCTCCGGTGGAGCCGGCCGGCCCTGGACGTGCGGCACACTGAGCCGTAACGTCGGCGCCCGGTCCGGCCGCCGAGGCCGTCCCCCAACCGTCGTCTCCCTGGTGAGCCAGTTGCCGGAGGTCCCCGTGCCCGCACCCTCGAAGCTCCCGCCGTTCGACCCGGGCGACCCGCTCGGCGTCGACGACCTGCTCGGCCCGGAGGACCTCGCCGTCCGCGACACGGTGCGCGGCTGGGCCGCCGACCGGGTGCTGCCGCACATCGCCGAGTGGTACGAGAAGGGCGAGCTGCCCGTCATCCGCGAACTCGCCCGGGAACTCGGCGCGATCGGCGTGCTCGGCATGTCCCTGGAGGGGTACGGCTGCGCCGGCGCGAGCGCCGTCCAGTACGGGCTGGCCTGCCTCGAACTGGAGGCCGCGGACTCCGGGATCCGCTCCCTGGTCTCGGTGCAGGGCTCCCTGGCCATGTACGCGATCTGGAAGTACGGCTCCGAGGAGCAGAAGCAGCGCTGGCTGCCGTCCATGGCGGCGGGCGAGACGATCGGCTGCTTCGGCCTCACCGAGCCGGACCACGGCTCCGACCCGGCCGCCCTGCGCACCCGCGCCAGGCGGGACGGCGCGGACTGGATCCTCAACGGGCGCAAGATGTGGATCACCAACGGCTCGGTCGCCGGGGTGGCCGTCGTGTGGGCGCAGACCGACGAGGGGATGCGCGGCTTCGCCGTGCCGACCGACACCCCCGGCTTCTCCGCGCCGGAGATCCGGCACAAGTGGTCCCTGAGGGCCAGCGTCACCAGCGAGCTCGTGATGGACGACGTACGGCTGCCCGCCGACGCCGTCCTGCCCGGCGTGACGGGGCTGAAGGGCCCGCTCGCCTGCCTGTCGCACGCCCGGTACGGGATCGTCTGGGGCGCCATGGGCGCGGCGCGCGCCTCCTTCGAGACGGCGCTCGACTACGCGCGGACGCGGGAGCAGTTCGGGCGGCCCATCGGCGGCTTCCAGCTGACCCAGGCCAAGCTCGCCGACATGGCGGTGGAACTGCACAAGGGCATCCTGCTCGCCCACCACCTGGGGGTCCGGATGGACGCCGGGCGGCTGCGCCCGGAGCAGGTCAGCTTCGGCAAGCTGAACAACGTGCGGGAGGCGATCGAGATCTGCCGCACCGCCCGGACGGTCCTGGGCGCCAACGGGATCTCGCTGGAGTACCCCGTCATGCGGCACGCCACCAACCTGGAGTCGGTGCTCACCTACGAGGGCACCGTCGAGATGCACCAGCTGGTACTGGGCAAGGCGCTCACCGGTCTCGACGCCTTCCGGTGAGCGGCCCCGCCCTCAGCTCTGGTTGAAGAAGCCGTCCCGGGCGCGGCCGCCGGGGTCGCCGGTGACGATCCGCGTGTCCGCGGGCGTCAGCAGGAAGACTCTGGTGGCCACCCGCTCGATGGAGCCGCGCAGACCGAAGGTGAGGCCGGCCGCGAAGTCCACGACGCGCTTGGCGTCGTCCGCCTCCATGGCGGTGAGGTTCATGACGACCGGGACGCCGTCCCGGAACAGCTCGCCGATCGTCCGGGCGTCGCGGAAGCCGTCCGGGGACACCGTGGCGATCCGGCGGCCCTCCTCCCGCGCGCTCTCGGAGGCGACCCGCACCCGGGGGTCGGTCACCCAGGCGTCGCCGTCGTCGGCGGTCTCGGCGTACTCGTCGTCGTAGTAGCGCTCGTCGTTGTCCTCGACGAGTCCCAGCCAGGCACTCGCCTTGCGCACCGACCCCATGGACGCCTCCTTTCAACGTGGTCACGTGTGGTTCCGCACTCCTATGGTCGTCCATGATGCGGACCGCGCGCCAAGCAGATACCCACCGAGCGAGCGTTTCGTGACGGTACTGGTGCAGAAGATATGGTGATTCGTCAGAGTTCTTGCTGCGCAACAGGCTTCTTGTACCCCGAATATGAAATTCACACCGGACGGGCGAGTCGGCGCGCGTACGGGTGAACGAGCCCCCGGCTACGATGCCCGACGGGTAGGGATCCAGTCACGGGGGAGCGCATGTTCGGAATCGTCAGGCCCTGTTCGCACCGGCTCACGGAGGGGCTCCGGGCGGAGTGGATGGCGCACCTGTGCGGACTCTGCCTCGCCCTGCGCGCCGACCACGGGCAGTTCGCCCGCGTCGCGACCAACTACGACGGCCTCCTCGTCTCGGTGCTGACGGAGGCTCAGTCCGGACGCGCCGCCGACGCGCGGCGCACCGCCGGCCCCTGCCCGCTGCGCGCGATGCGCACCGCCCCCGTCGCGCGCGGCGAGGGCGCCCGGCTGGCCGCCGCCGTCTCCCTGGTGCTGGCCTCCGCCAAGGTGCGGGACCACGTCGCCGACGGCGACGGACTGCTGGCCCGCCGGCCGGTGGCCGCGGCCGCCCGCCGGGTCGCGCACCGCTGGGATGCCGCGGGCGCCCGGGCGGGACGGGAACTCGGTTTCGACACGGCGGTCCTGCTCGACGCGGTTGACCGCCAGGCCGGGGTCGAGGCGCTGGCCGGGCCCGGCACGTCCCTCCTGACGGTGACCGAGCCGACCGAGACCGCCACCGCCGCCGCGTTCGCCCACACCGCGGTCCTCGCCGGCAGGCCGGGGAACGCCGCGCCCCTCGCGGAGGCCGGCCGCCTCTTCGGGCGCCTCGCCCACCTGCTGGACGCCGTCGAGGACCTGGAGGCCGATACGGCGTCGGGCGCCTGGAACCCGCTCACCGCGACCGGCACGTCCCTCGCCGAGGCGCGGCGCCTCGCCGACGACGCCGCGCACGGCGTGCGCCTCGCGCTGCGGGACGCCGAGTTCGCCGACGACCGGCTGCTGCACCGGCTGCTCGTGCACGAGCTGCGGCGCTCGGTGGACCGCGCGTTCGCGACGACGTCCTGCGCGCACCGGGGGCACGGCGCCGGTGCGCCCCGGCCCCCGCACGGTGGCCACCCCCACCCGGGCGGCGGGTGGGGACAGGGCCCGTACGGCCCCTCCCGCCCCCATGGGGGCGGCGGGCCGGGCGGGCGCG
>JAAXOU010000156.1 GCA_012396115.1 Streptomyces somaliensis DSM 40738
GGCGAGGGCGCCCGGACCGGGGTGCGGACGGACGCGGCGGCGGGGCCGGCGGGCGCGGCGGCGGGTCCGGTGCGGGCCGGGGAGCGGCCGTTCCGCAGGGCCTTCGCGATCAGCCTGCTCAATCCGAAGGCGATCCTGTTCTTCGTCGCGTTCTTCGTCCAGTTCGTCGACCCGGCGTACCCGTACCCGGCGCTGTCCTTCGCCGTCCTGGGCACCCTCGCGCAGGCGGCGAGCGTCCTCTACCTCTCCCTGCTGATCTTCGCCGGCACGCACCTGGCCGCCGCGTTCCGCCGCCGCGGGCGCCTGTCGGCGGCGGCCACCTCGGCGGCGGGCGCGCTGTTCCTCGGCTTCGCCGCGAAGCTCTCGCTGAGCGGCGCCTGACGGGTCCGGCGGGTCCGGCGGCCCGGCGGGCTTGACCCTGACACCGTGTGAGGCCGTGTCGTGGAGGCACCATGTTCACCATCGGAGACTTCGCCCGGCACGGCCGCGTGTCCGTCCGGATGCTGCGCCACTACGACGCCGTCGGGCTGCTGCGCCCCGCCCGCGTCGACCCGCACAGCGGCTACCGGTCCTACGAGGCCGGCCAGCTGGCCCGGCTCAACCGGGTCATCGCGCTGAAGGACCTCGGCTTCACGCTCGACCAGGTGCGGTCGATCGTGGACGAGGAGGTCGGCGCGGAGGAGCTGCGCGGGATGCTGCGGCTGCGGCGGGCCGAGCTGGAGACGGCGGTGGCCGAGGCCACGGTCCGGCTCGGCCGGGTCGCGGCGAGGCTCCGGGCCATCGAGAGCGAGGGACGCATGCCCACCCAGGACGTCGTCGTCAAGAGCCTTCCCGCCGTGCGGCTGGCCGAGCTGAGCGGGATCGCCGCCAGCTTCGAGCCCACCGACATCGGCCCCGTCGTCTCCTCCCTGTACGAGGAGCTGTGCGCCCGCCTGTCCGCCGCCGGGATCACGGACTTCGGGCCCGGCCTCGCGTACTACGAGGACGCGCCCTCGGGCGACGGCGCGGTCCTCGCCCACGCGGGGATGGTCGTCCCGCCGGGCGTGACCGCCCCGGACGTCGACTTCGTCGAGCTGCCGGCCGTCGAGCGCGCCGCCACCGTGATCCACCGCGGGCCGATGGACGACGTGCTCACCACGGTCCAGACGCTCACCGCCTGGACCGCCGCCCACGGCCACCGCTCCTCGGGCCACACCCGGGAGCTGTACCTGGAGTGCCCCGACGACCCGGCCGGATGGGTCACCGAACTCCAGGAGCCCTTGGCCGACTAGGGTCCGCCGCGGTCCCCGCCGCCCGGTGCCGCCCGCTCAGGACACCATCCGGCGCCGCAGGCCGCGCAGGAGCCGGGAGCGGCGCAGGGCGCGGCCGGCGAGGCGGCGGGCGGTGCGGCTGCCGGAGGCCGGCAGGCCGCCCGGGAGGCCCAGCACGGTGAGCCGGCGGCGCCGGAAGTACCGCGTGACGTGCTCCGGCGCGGCGGCCGACAGGTACCGCTCGGCCGCCGGGCGCAGGTCGGGCCGTACCAGGGGGCGCATCGCGTAGCCGACCGCCTCGACCAGCGCGGTCACCTCCGCGTCCGCTTCGCGCGCCGGCCCGGCCGCGCCCGCGTCCAGGTCCGGCAGGAGCACGTCGGCGAGGGTCACCGGCACCCGGTTGCTGTTCTCGTACGGGGCGAGCCGCTCCAGCAGCAGCCCGGTTCCGGTCCGCGCCACCGGGATGCCGTGGAAGCGGGCCGCCGTGAACAGCGCCGTCGAGAAGCAGCCCGCCACCAGGTCGGGCCGCATCCGCCGGAACACGACCTCCGCCAGCACCGGCCGCTCCAGCACCGTCAGCTCCGCGCCCAGCTCCTCCGCCTCCCGCTCCAGCGTCCGCGTCCAGGACGGCGGTGCCACCGGGTGCGGCTTGAACACCAGCCGGCGGTGCCCGAGGGCGACGGCGCCCCGCACCATCCGCAGGTGCAGCTCCTCCTCCTCGGCGGGCGAGAGGATGTCCAGCGCGGCCAGGTACTGGCCCAGCAGCAGCGCGCCGCCCCCGTCCGGGACCTCCGGCGGTTCCCCGGACCCGGCCAGCTCCTCCAGCACCTTGGTGAACTCGCCCTCCGGCACCACCACCGGCTCGGCGCCGAACTCCGCCAGCAGCAGCGGCCGCAGGCCCGGCACCAGCTCCGGGTGCAGCACCCGCCGCACCCGCTCCCCGACCAGCGGGTCGAGCCGCACCCGGGTCGGGCCGTAACTCATCAGCCCGTCCGCGTACACGTCGAGCGGCGCGTCGGGGAAGAGCTGCGCCAGCGCCAGCGCGGGCGCCACCTGCAGCGACTCCACCACCAGCTCGACCCGCTCCTCGCCCAGCCCCCACCGCAGCCGCAGGTACCGCTCCCACAGCGGCACGTCGTCGGGGCGGGGCGTCCAGCCGGCCGGGTGGAGCGGCGCGATCGCCTCGTTCCACGACAGCACCGAGTCGAAGCGGTCGCGCAGCCGCTCGAACCCCGGCATCCGGTCGAGCGGCGGCACAGTCTCGGGCACCGGCGCGTTGTTCGACACCAGCAGCACCCGCCGCCCGGCGTCCGGCAGGCGTCCGGCGTCCAGGGCGGCGGCGAGCGTCGCCGCACCGTACAGGCTGGAGGCGTACAGCAACTGGACCGTCATGCCGGCACCCCCGCACCCACCAGGGCGGGCCGCCGCCGCAGCCGCCGCAGCACCACCGCCCGCTCCGCGTCCATCCCGTCCAGGGCCTCCGCCAGCACGTCCTGCGGCATGCGGCGCAGCGCCGCCGCGCTCCACGCCCGCAGCTTCCGCGCGACGACCGGTTCGAACCGCTCCGCCGAGCCGACGTGGTGGGCGATGATCGCGCAGTACGTGCGCACCGCCTTCGGCATCAGCCGGTCCGCCTCCGGGTCCCTCCCGGTCTCCTCCAGCACCTGGTCGAAGGCCCGGATGAAGTCCAGCTGGCGGATGTCGCCGATCTGCGTGAGGGAGGTGGCGACCCCGCGCCGGTAGAAGATCCCCGGGGTGCCCCCGACCACCGCGAAGGACTCCGCCTCGCGGTGCAGCCGCCAGATCCACGGGCGGTCCTCGGCGGTGCGCAGCCCGTCGGTGAAGTGCAGCAGCCCGCGTTCCGCGAGCCGCCGGTGGTACATCCCCGCCCAGGCGTACGGGTAGTCCACCGAGGTGGACCGGTGGGCCGGCAGGATCGCGTCGCGCGGCCGCAGCACCTCGCCGCGCCGGCCCACCGGGACCCGCTGCAGGGACCGCTCCCGGCCGGTGCAGCGGACGTGGTCGGTGCGCACGAAGTCGCACCCCAGCCTCTCGATCACCGACAGGACGCGGGCGTAGTGGCCGGGCGCCAGCCAGTCGTCGCCGTCCAGGAACGCGATGTACTCGCCGCGCGCCGCGTCCAGCCCGGTGTTCCGGGCCGTCGCCAGCCCCCCGTTGCGTTCGTGGCGCAACAGCACCGCGCCGGGAAGCTCCCGCGCGGCCCGCCGGAGGATCTCCGGCGTGCCGTCCGTGGAGCAGTCGTCGACCAGCAGGAATTCGAAATCGTCGCGGAAGTTCGCGCGCAGGCTTCGGAGGGCGTCGGGCGCGTACCTCTGCACGTTGAAGAACGGCACGACGACGGAGAGCTTGACCACCCCCCGGACGTTAGGGGGCGGGCACCGCACTCCTCGCGACAGGGGAAGGGATGCGCGGTGAACACTGGACGGCGCACCGCTGAACCGGACGGCCGCCGGACGCTGTTCACCGTTTGTTGCCATCGAGTTGGGCCGCACACCGAAATGGATTCCTAACGTCCTCGGCGTGCCTTCCCCCACCCTCCGGATCGCCGTTCTGGCGGATTCGGACACCCGCTGGAAATGGGGCGCGCTCACCGCGCGCCGGATCGCCCCGCCCTGCCCGCCCGGCACCGCCGGCCCGGACGTCACCGGGTACGCGCTGCGCGGCCGCGCCACCCCGACCGCCCGGCAGCTCGCCGAGGCCGGCCTGGGCACGCCCCGGGAGGTGACGGGCGCGGAGTTCCTGCGCGCCGTGCGGGAGGAGGCGTACGACGTGGTGGTCCTCGCCCTGGTCGGCGGGACCGTGCAGGCGTTCCTCCACGCGCTGGCCGGGGCGGGGCTCCGCCGCCGCCCCGTCGTCGTCACCGGCTACGTCGGCGTCGTCTACGAGAAGCTCGCCGACGGGCTGCTGCTGCGGCACGGCGCCGACGTCGTCCTGGCGAACTCCCCGTACGACGCCCGGCGGTTCCGCGCCGTGTACGAGGGGGTCGGCGCCGACCCCTCGGCGGTCGTCGAGGCCGCGCTGCCGTTCCTCGGCGGGGCGCCCCACCGGCCCGTGCCGGGGCGGCACACCGTCGTGTTCGCCGCGCAGCCGTCCGTGCCCGCCTCGCGCGCCGACCGCCTGTACCTGCTGCGCCGGCTGGCCGGCCACGCCCGGCTGCACCCGGGCCGCGAGGTGCTGCTGAAGCTCCGCTCCAAGCCGGGCGAGCACACGACGCACATCGAGGAGCTGCCGTACCAGAAGCTCGCCAGGACCCTGCCGCTGCCGCCCAACCTGCGGCTGGTGTACGGGCACATGGGCGATGTCCTGGACCGCACGGACCTGCTGGTCACCGTCTCGTCGACGGCCGCCCTGGAGTCCCTGCACCGGGGGGTGCCGACCGCCGTCCTCACGGACCTGGGCGTGCGCGAGGCGCTCGGCAACCACCACTTCATCGGCTCCGGGCTGCTGACCTCCTGGGACCGCCTCGACGCCGGGCACGAGCCGGTGCCGGACCCGGCGTGGCTCGCGGACCAGGGCGTGGCCCCCGCCGGGGACGGCGCGCACGACCCCGACGCGGCCTTCGCGGCGGCCCGCCGGCGCGTGGCCGACCTGCTGGAGGCACGGGCCCTGCCGCCGATCGCCCCGTACTACACGGCCGCCTCCGCGCCCGGCTACCTCCCGGGCGTCCTGGCCCGCCACCGCCTGGACGCCGACGCGTCCGAGCCCGAGGCGCGCGGGGTGCGCAGGCTCCTGCGCGACGCGGCGCGCGAGGCCGCGCGGGGCGCGTACCGGCACGGCGTCCAGCGCGTGGCGCCCGTCATCCGCCGGCTGGGGGAGCTGTGAGCGCCCCCCGCACCGTACTGGCGGTGATCCCGGCCCGGGGCGGCTCCAAGGGCGTCCCCGGCAAGAACCTCGCCCCGGTCGGCGGCGTCCCCCTGGTCGCCCGCGCCGTCCGCGCCTGCCTGGGCGCCCGCCGCGTCACCCACGTGGCGGTCTCCACGGACGACCCGGACATCGCGGCGGTCGCGGCGGGCGCCGGCGCCGAGGTGGTCCACCGCCCGGCCGACCTCTCCGGCGACACCGCGACCAGCGAGGCGGCCGTCCTGCACGCCCTTGACGCCCACGCCTCCCGGCACGGCCGCCCCGCCGACGTGGTCCTCCTCGTCCAGTGCACCAGCCCGTTCCTCACCTCCGGGGACGTCGACGGCGTCACCGCCGAGATCCTCGACAACGGTGCCGACACGGCCCTCACGGTCGCCCCCTCGCACGGCTTCCTCTGGCGGCACGACCCCCCGGCGGACCTCGCCGCCCCGGCCGTGCGGGACGCCCGGGGGGTCAACCACGACAAGGCGCACCGCCCCCGCCGCCAGGACCGGAGCCCCGAGTACCTGGAGACGGGCGCCGCGTACGCCATGGACGCCGCCGGCTTCCGCGCGCACGGGCACCGCTTCTTCGGCCGCACCGCCCTCGTCCCGACCGACCCGGGGCGGGTCCTGGAGGTCGACGACCCGCACGACCTGGCCCGTGCCCGCGCGCTGGCGCCGCTCCTCGACCCGGCGGACGTCCCGACCCGCGCCGACGTGGACGCGGTCGTCCTCGACTTCGACGGCACCCAGACCGACGACCGGGTCCTGATCGACTCCGACGGCCGCGAACTGGTCGCCGTCCACCGCGGCGACGGCCTCGGGATCGCCGCGCTCCGCCGCGCCGGGCTGCACCTGCTGATCCTCTCCACCGAGAAGAACCCCGTCGTCGCCGCCCGCGCCCGCAAGCTCCACGTACCCGTCCTGCACGGCATCGACCGCAAGGACGCCGCCCTCAAGCACTGGTGCGAGGAGTACGGCGTGGACCCCCAGCGGGTCCTCTACGCCGGCAACGACGTCAACGACCTGCCCTGCCTCGGCCTCGTCGGCTGGCCGGTCGCCGTCGCCGACGCCCACGCCGCCGTACGCGCCGCGGCCCGCGCCGTCACCACGGCGCGGGGCGGGGCGGGCGCCGTGCGCGAGATCGCCGCCTGGCTCCTCGGCCCCGAACTGAACACCACCGTCCACGTCCCGTCCCGCGCCACCCAAGGAAAGTGATCATGAACGACCAGCAGCTCGTCCGCACCCTCGGCGGCCGTACCGTCGGCCCCGGCCACCCCGTCTACGTCACCGGCGAGATCGGCATCAACCACAACGGCGACCTGGACAAGGCCCTCGCCCTCGTCGACGCCGCCGCCGACGCGGGCTGCGACGCCGTGAAGTTCCAGAAGCGCACCCCCGAGATATGCACCCCCCGCGACCAGTGGGACGTCGAGCGCGACACCCCCTGGGGCCGGATGACGTACATCGACTACCGGCACCGCGTGGAGTTCGGCGAGGACGAGTACCGCGCCATCGACGAGCACTGCCGGACCCGCGGCATCGACTGGTTCGCCTCCCCGTGGGACACCGAGGCCGTCGCCTTCCTGGAGAAGTTCGACGTCCCCGCGCACAAGATCGCCTCGGCCTCCCTCACCGACGACGAGCTGCTGCGCGCCGTCCGCGCCACCGGCCGCACCGTCATCCTGTCCACCGGCATGTCCACCCCGCAGCAGATCCGGCACGCCGTGGAGGTCCTGGGCTCCGCCAACATCCTGCTCTGCCACGCCACCTCCACCTACCCGGCCAAGGCCGAGGAGCTGAACCTCCGCGTCATCGAGTCGCTGCGCCGCGACTACCCCAACATCCCCATCGGCTACAGCGGCCACGAGACCGGTCTGCAGACCACCCTCGCCGCCGTCGCCCTCGGCGCGGTCTTCGTCGAGCGGCACATCACCCTCGACCGCGCCATGTGGGGCTCCGACCAGGCCGCCTCCGTCGAGCCGCAGGGCCTCACCCGCCTCGTGCGCGACATCCGCACCATCGAGACCGCCCTCGGCGACGGCGTGAAGCGGGTCTACGAGTCGGAGCTGGCGCCCATGAAGAAGCTCCGCAGGGTCCTGGCCCAGGCATGACCACCGGCATGAACGTCGCGCTGGCCGAGAGTCCCGTCCAGGTCCTGAACGTCCTGGAGTGGGTGCACGCGCGGCCCGGCGGGCCCGAGCCGCTCACCCTCCTCGTCCTCCCGCCGACCGACCCCATGTCGCGGGGCCAGCTGCGCCGCATGACCGGGCTGGCCCGCGACGAGGGCGTCGTCGTGCGCTGGCACGAGGCCCGCGGCGAGGGCCGGCACGGCGCCGTCCGCACGCTCCGGGACCTCGCGCCGCTGCTGCGCGACGCCGGCCACGTCCTGGTCGGCGACCCGTTCTCGCGGTACGTGCAGCTGCTGCTCGGCGTGTTCCCGCCGCGCCGCGTCACCGTCGTCGACGACGGCACGGCCACCATGGAGTACGCCGCCCAGCTGACCCGCGGCGAGCGCCTGGTGCGCTGGCACCGGCGCGGCAGCCGCAGCCCGCGCGAGCTGGCCCTCGCCCCGGTCACCGCCCTGGCCCGCCGCCGCCTGGCACCGGGCCGGGGGCGTACGGTCGAGATCTTCACCGCCCTGCCGGTGGAGGCCCCCGAGGGCACGGTGGTGAGCGCGAACCGCTTCGCCTGGACCCGCGCCCGGTTCGGGCCGCCGCGGATCACCGAGGGGGCGGACCTGGTCGGCACGTCCCTGGTGGAGACCGGCGTGGTCGACCCCGACCGGTACGTCGAAGCCGTCGCCGCCCTCGCGGCGGCGCACGGGGTGAGGCGCTACTTCGCGCACCGCCGCGAGAGCGCGCCCAAGCTGCACCGCATCGCCGCGACGACCGGGCTGGAGGTCGTCCGCCCCGAACTGCCGCTGGAACTGGTCGCACGGCGCGGCCCCGTCGGCCGTACGGTCCTCAGCTTCCCCTCCACGGTCGTGCACACCCTCCCGGCGGCCCTGGCCGGCACGGGCGTCACGATCACCGTGTGCGACGTGGCCCCCGAGTGGCTGCGGGCGAGCGCCCCGCCGCGGGCGCGCGGCTTCCTCGCCGCGGTCACCGAGACGGCGCGCTCGGTGCACGGACTGTCGCTGACCGGGGCCTGAGCGGCCGCCGGCCCCCCCGATCCGTCCGGAAAGGACGGGAGTGGCGGCACAAGCCCCGGAAACGCGTGAGCTTACCCACTTCGCACCCCTCTCAAGCCCGGTCGGCCGGGTTTCTTTCCCCTAAGGGGCTGAAGTTTTTCAGATCACACGTAAGTTGGGTGGTGATGACGCCTAGCCTGTGATGGGTGAACAAGTTGATGTCCCGCGAGCCCGAAGCCGACGTCCCCGCTGATGCGCCCCTCCTCGGCACGCTGCCGGAGTCACTCCGCACCGAGCTGATCGCCTTCCGCCGGGATCTGCACATGCATCCCGAGCTGGGCAACCAGGAGTTCCGCACCACCGCCGCCATCAAGGCCCGGCTGGAGGCCGCCGGCCTGCGCCCCCGGGTCCTGCCCGGCGGCACGGGTCTCGTCTGCGACATCGGCACCTGGGACGGCCACCGCCCCATGCTCGCCCTGCGCGCGGACATCGACGCCCTGCCCATCCCGGACACCAAGGTCGACTGCGCGTACCGCTCCACCGTCCCGGACCGCGCCCACGCCTGCGGCCACGACGTCCACACCACCACGGTCCTCGGCGCCGGCGTCGTCCTCGCCGACCTGCACCGCCAGGGCCTCCTGCCGCGCCCCGTGCGCCTCCTCTTCCAGCCCGCCGAGGAGGTCCTCCCCGGCGGCGCCCTCGGGGCGATCGAGGCGGGCGTCCTGGACGGCGTCGGGCGGATCATCGCCGTCCACTGCGACCCGCGCGTGGACGCCGGCAGGATCGGCCTGCGCGTCGGCCCCATCACCTCCGCCTGCGACCGCCTGGAGATCGTCCTCGACGGCCCCGGCGGCCACACCGCCCGCCCGCACCTGACCACCGACCTGGTCACCGCCGTCGCGCGGGTCGCCACGGACGTCCCCGCCCTCCTCGCCCGCCGCATCGACGCCCGCGCCGGCCTGGTCCTCACCTGGGGCCGCGTCGAGTCCGGCCACGCCCCGAACGTCATCCCCCAGCACGCCGAGCTGGGCGGCACGGTCCGCTGCCTGGACATCGGGGCCTGGCGCGACGCGCCGGACCAGATCCACGCGGCGGTCGACGAGGTCGCCGCCCTGCACGGCGCGAAGTCCCAGATCACCTACGTCCGGGGCGTCCCGCCGGTCGTCAACGACCCGGTCGTCACGGAACTCCTGCGGGAGTCCATGGAGCGCCGCCACGGCCCGTACTCGGTGGAGGACACCGAGCAGTCCCTGGGCGGCGAGGACTTCTCCTGGTACCTGGAGCACGTGCCGGGGGCCATGGCCCGCCTGGGCGTCCGCCGCCCCGGCGACCCCGCCCGCCTCGACCTCCACCGGGGCAACTTCGACGTGGACGAGACCGCGATCAAGGTGGGCGTGGAGTTCTTCACCGCCGCGGCGCTGGTCGACGCCGGCGCCTGATCCCCCAAGGGCCCTCCCGGCCCGCCCCGGCCCCGCACGGAGCGCCGCCCCCGGCGCCCGCGCCGCCACCCAAGGGCCCTCCCGCCCGCGTCCCGCACCGGCCACCGCC
>JAAXOU010000157.1 GCA_012396115.1 Streptomyces somaliensis DSM 40738
CCGCCCGGCCCGTGCGGGACGCCGCCCGGCCCGCGCGGGCGCGACCGCCCGTCCGCCCGCGCCGCCGTCCCGTCCCGGCCCCCGGTGCCGCCTCCCGCGCGTGCCCCCGTGGCCGGATCCCGCCGCTCCGGCCGGGTCCGCCGTCCTTCACCCTCCGCCCTCCGCCCTCCGCCCTCCGCTCGGGCCGGGCCCGCCGCCCCCGGGCGGGCCGAGGCGCTCCCTTATCCGGTCCGCCCTGCCGGGAGGGGGCCGACGGGTGTCCTGTTCGCGACGAATCGATAACGGCTTCCGTACAGGGCTTAATCTGACATCTACGCGCGTTACGATCGCCCGCGGAACCAGCGCCGGAAGAGGCGCTTCGGTCAGGTCGAAGGAGCCCCCCCTTGCGCCGGATCACCAGGATCGCCACCGCGGGCATCGCGTCCGCGGCGCTCGCGCTCAGCGTGACCGCCTGTGGCAGTGACAAGAAGTCGGACAGCGCCGGCGACGCGAAGAACGGCAAGGCCGCCATCGCGTACGACATCGGCGGCCGCGGCGACCAGTCGTTCAACGACGCCGCCTTCGCCGGCCTGGAGAAGGCCGAGAAGGAGTACGGCATCTCCGGCACGGAGGCCGAGCCCGGCGAGGGCGAGGGCGACCCGGACAAGGTCCAGCGCCTCACCTCCCTCGCCCGCGCCGGCAACAACCCCGTCATCGGCGTCGGCTTCGCGTACGCCCCCGCCATCGCCGAGGTCGCGCCGAAGTTCCCGGACACCACCTTCGGCCTGATCGACGACACGTCGAAGACCGGCAAGAACATCGCCAACCTGGTCTTCAACGAGGAGCAGGGCTCCTACCTGGCCGGCGTCGCCGCCGCCAAGGTGACCAAGTCGAAGACCGTCGGCTTCATCGGCGGCGTCGAGACCCCGCTCATCAAGAAGTTCGAGGCCGGCTTCGTCAAGGGCGTCAAGGACACCGACAAGAACGTCAACGTCAAGGTCCAGTACCTGACGCAGCCCCCGGACTTCGGCGGCTTCGCCAAGCCCGACCTGGGCAAGGCCGCCGCGCAGGGCCAGGTCGACGCGGGCGCCGACGTGATCTACGCGGCCGCCGGCCTCGCCGGCACCGGCTCCATCGAGGCCGCCGCCAAGGCGGGGAAGTGGGCCATCGGCGTCGACTCCGACCAGTACAAGCAGGCCGGTCTCGCCGCGTACAAGGACCGCATCCTCACCTCGGTGACCAAGGACGTCTCCGGCTCCGTCTACAACCTGATCAAGTCGGTCAAGGACGGCAAGCCGCAGAGCGGCGAGGTCCGCTACGGCCTCGACGAGAACGGCGTGGGCCTGTCCACCTCGAACCCGGCCTTCACCAAGATGACCGAGGTCGTCGCCGCGGTCGACAAGGCCAAGGCCGCCATCGCGTCCGGCGAGGTCAAGGTGCCCACCACCCCGTAGCCCGGTCGCGGCGCGGGCCCGGTCCCGGGGTCCGGACGGACGGTCTCCCACCGCCCGTCCGGGCCCCGGGCCACGTCCTGACCACGGCTTCTGGCACGAGAAATCGCTACGCGCGTAGAATCTCTCCCGGCGCGGTACCTTCGGCCCCACCGTGCCCCGTCGAGCCCCGCCACCGTGCCCAGCGCGTCCGCCCGTCCCCTGCTTCTCCGCTCCTTCCCCGCCAAGGAGAGTGCGTCATCAACGCGTCCACCCCCCCCGCCGTGGAACTGCGCGGCATCACCAAGCGCTTCCCCGGCGTCGTCGCCAACCACGACATCGACATCACCGTCCGCAAGGGCACCGTCCACGCCCTGGTCGGGGAGAACGGCGCCGGCAAGTCGACCCTGATGAAGATCCTCTACGGCATGCAGAAGCCGGACGAGGGCACCATCGCCATCGACGGCGAACAGGTCTCCTTCGCCGGTCCCGCCGACGCCATCGCGACCGGCATCGGCATGGTCCACCAGCACTTCATGCTGGCGGACAACCTCACGGTGCTGGAGAACGTCGTCCTCGGCGCCGAGAAGCTGCACGGCATCGGCTCCCGTGCCCGCGACAGGATCAGGGAGATCTCCGACGCGTACGGGCTGAACGTCCGCCCCGACGCGCTCGTCGAGCACCTCGGCGTCGCCGACCGCCAGCGCGTGGAGATCCTCAAGGTCCTCTACCGCGGCGCCCGCACGCTCATCCTCGACGAGCCGACCGCGGTGCTGGTCCCGCAGGAGGTCGACGCCCTCTTCGGCAACCTGCGGGAACTGAAGGCCGAGGGCCTCACCGTCATCTTCATCTCGCACAAGCTGGGCGAGGTGCTGTCCGTCGCCGACGAGATCACCGTCATCCGGCGCGGCACGACGGTGGGCACGGTCGATCCGGGGAGCACCACGACCCGGCAGCTCGCCGAGCTGATGGTCGGCAGCGAACTGCCCTCGCCCGAGACCCGCGAGTCGACCGTCACGGACGTGCCGATGCTCCGGGTGGAGGGCCTGCGCCTCACCCGTACCGACTCCGACGGCGTGGTCCGCGAGGTCCTCGGGGGGATCACCTTCACCATCCACAAGGGCGAGGTCCTGGGCATCGCCGGGGTGGAGGGCAACGGCCAGACCGAGCTCATCGAGGCCCTGATCGGCATGCGCGCCCCGGACGCCGGCGTGATCACGCTCGACGGCGAGGACGTCTCCCGCGCCCCCACGCGCAGGCGCCGCGAGGGCGGCATCGGCTACATCCCCGAGGACCGCCACCGCCACGGGCTGCTGCTGGAGTCCCCGCTCTGGGAGAACCGCATCCTCGGCCACGTCACCGAGGCGCCCAACAGCAGGCGCGGCGTCCTCGACCCGAAGGCGGCCCGTCTGGACACCGAGCGGATCGTGCGCGAGTACGACGTGCGCACCCCCGGCATCGAGGTCACCGCGGCGTCCCTCTCCGGCGGCAACCAGCAGAAGCTGATCGTCGGCCGCGAGATGAGCCACAACCCGAAGTTCCTGATCGCCGCCCACCCCACCCGCGGTGTGGACGTCGGCGCGCAGGCGCAGATCTGGGACCAGATCCGCGAGGCCCGCCGCGAGGGCCTGGCGGTGCTCCTGGTCTCCGCCGACCTGGACGAGTTGATCGGACTCTCCGACACCCTGCGGGTGATGTACCGCGGCCGCCTGGTCGCGGACGCGGACCCCGCCGCGATCACCCCCGAGGAGCTGGGCTCGGCCATGACGGGCGCGGCCGCCGGTCACCTCGAACACGACCACGACCACGACACGGACGGTGAGGTCCGATGAAGAAGTCCGACAAGGTGCTGCTGGGCATCGCGGGCCCGGTGCTCGCCCTGGCCGTGGCCTTCGTCCTCACCACGCTCGTCCTGCTCGCCTCGGGCCTCGACCCGGTCGAGCCCTACAGCCTGATGGTCCAGGAGGCGGAGTACCCGGACATCCAGGTCCTCATCCTCAACCAGACGGGCACCTACTACCTGGCGGCCCTGGCCGTCGCCGTCGGCTTCCGGATGAACCTGTTCAACATCGGCGTCGACGGCCAGTACCGCCTCGCGGCGATGCTCGCCGCCGTGGTCGGCGCCGCCGTGGAGCTGCCCGGCCCCCTGCACGTCCTGCTGATCGTGCTCGTCGCGGTCCTCGTGGGCGCCTTCTGGGCCGGGGTCGCCGGCTTCCTCAAGACGACCCGCGGCGTCAGCGAGGTCGTCTCGACGATCATGCTGAACGCCATCGCGACCAGCCTGATCGCCTGGCTGATCCTGCCCGCCAACCTCGGCGAGCAGCCCCCCGGCTCCAACGACCTCACCACCGGCGAGATCGCCGGGTCCGGCTGGATGACCGGGCTGGCCGTCGAGGGCGGCAACGTCTACGGCTTCACCTTCGTCGCCTTCGCCCTCGGCGTCGTCTACTGGTTCGTCCTCAACCGCACCCGGTTCGGCTTCGACCTGCGCGCCACCGGCGCCAGCGAGTCCGCCGCCCGGGCCAGCGGCGTGGACGCCAGGAAGATGGTGCTGACCGCCATGCTGATCTCCGGCGGCGTCGCGGGCCTGACCGGCCTGCCGCTGCTGCTGGGCCAGACCCACACCTACAGCCTGGCCTTCCCGGCCGGCGTCGGCTTCACCGGCATCACCATCGCCCTGCTCGGCCGCAACCACCCGGTCGGCCTCTTCTTCGCCGCGCTGCTCGTCTCCTTCCTGGAGAAGGCGTCCGCCTCACTGGACCAGTACGGCTACCCGAAGGAGATCACCACGATCATGAAGGGTCTCATCGTGATCGCGGTGGTCGTGTCGTACGAACTCGTCCGGCAGTACGGGCTCCGCCGGCAGCAGCGCAAGGTGGGCGAGGAACTCGCCGCCCGGGCCCGCGAGAACAAGGAGGACGTGGCGGCATGAGCGAGTCCACGAGCACTGTCACCGCCGCGGCGACCGCGCCGCGCAAGGGCGGCGGGCGCCGCAGGCCGTCCCCGCCCGTCGTCCTGCTGATCGTCGCGGCCGGCCTGGCGCTGTTCTCGCTGGTGCGCGTCGTCAGCGGCGCCGACGACCTGACCTCGGTCGGCCAGGTGTCCGGCGCCCTCCAGCTGGCCGTGCCGATCGGGCTGGCCGGCCTCGGCGGCCTGTGGGCCGAGCGGGCCGGCGTCGTCAACATCGGCCTGGAGGGCATGATGGTCCTCGGCACCTGGTTCGGTGCCTGGGCCGGCTACCAGTGGGGCCCCTGGGCCGGCGTCCTCCTCGGCCTCGTCGGCGGCGCCCTCGGCGGCCTGCTCCACGCGGTCATGACGGTCACCTTCAACGTCAACCACATCGTCTCCGGCGTGGCGGTCAACATCCTGGCCCTCGGCGCCACCCAGTACCTGTCGAACTTCACGTTCGCCGAGGCCCCCGGCGGCTCCTCCAAGCAGTCCCCGCCCATCGGGGCGATCGACCGCATCACCGTCCCCGGCCTGTCGGAGTGGCTCGGCGACCTCCAGGCCAGGCACTGGTTCCTCGTCTCCGACCTGGCCGGCGTCGTCGGCGGCCTGGTCACCAACCTGTCGCTGCTGACCGTGGTCGCGCTGCTGCTGGTCCCCGCCACCTGGTGGATCCTGTGGCGGACCGGCTTCGGCCTGCGGCTGCGCTCCTGCGGCGAGAACCCGGTCGCCGCGGAGTCCCTGGGCGTCAACGTCTACAAGTACAAGTACATCGCCGTCCTCGTCTCCGGCGCCCTCGCGGGCCTCGGCGGCGCGTTCCTGGCGATCGTGTCGACCGGCATCTACCAGGAGGGCCAGACCGGGGGCCGCGGCTTCATCGGCCTCGCGGCGATGATCTTCGGCAACTGGATGCCCGGCGGCCTCGCCCTCGGCGCCGGCCTGTTCGGCTTCACCGACAGCCTCAAGCTGCGCGGCGGCGCCGAGAACGTCCACGCGATGCTGCTCCTGCTGGCGATCCTGCTGGTCGTCGCGGCGGTCTGGACGCTGTACCGGAGGAAGTACGCGGCCGCCGCCGTCTCCGCCGTCGCCTCCGCCGCCCTCTTCGCCTGGTACGCGATGACCGAGACGCTGCCCAGCCAGTTCGTCGACGCCGCGCCGTACGTCACGACGCTGCTCGTACTGGCCCTGTCCGCGCAGCGGCTGCGGATGCCCAAGGCCGACGGCCTGCCGTACCGGAAGGGCCAGGGCCGGTGACCGCCGCCCCGGAGCCGTCCTTCGACTGGGAGGCCCTGCGCGCCGCGGCGCGGGAGGCGATGTCCCGCGCGTACGCGCCGTACTCGGGCTACCCGGTCGGGGCGGCGGCGGCCGTCGACGACGGCCGCACGGTCACCGGCTGCAACGTGGAGAACGCCTCGTACGGCATCGGCCTGTGCGCCGAGTGCGGGCTCGTCTCCCGGCTCCAGGACACCGGCGGCGGCCGGCTCACGCACTTCGTCTGCGTGGACGGCCGCGGCGAGACGCTCGTGCCCTGCGGGCGCTGCCGGCAGCTGCTGTTCGAGTTCGGCGGCGGCGAGCTGCTGCTGGACACCCCGGACGGCCTGCGGACGCTGGAGGAGATGCTGCCGCAGGCGTTCGGCCCCCACCACCTCGCCTAGCCCCGAGCCGGAAGCGGCCCTTCCCACCCTGCGGGAAGGGCCGCGCCGCTCCCCGTCCCCGTGCGCGCGGGAGACTCCCGCCGCAGCCCGCTGGAAGGAAACACCGAGCCCATGGACGCGATCTCCGTCATCCGTACGAAGCGGGACCGGGGCGAACTGACCCCGGAGCAGATCGACTGGATCATCGACGCGTACACCCGCGGCGAGGTCGCCGACGAGCAGATGGCGGCCCTCGCGATGGCGATCCTGCTCAACGGCATGACCCGGGCGGAGATCGCCCGCTGGACCGCCGCCATGATCGCCTCGGGCGAGCGGATGGACTTCTCCCCGCTCTCCCGCCCCACCGCCGACAAGCACTCCACCGGCGGCGTCGGCGACAAGATCACGCTGCCGCTCGCCCCGCTCGTCGCCGCGTGCGGCGCCGCCGTGCCCCAGCTCAGCGGCCGTGGCCTCGGCCACACCGGCGGCACGCTGGACAAGCTGGAGTCCATCCCCGGCTGGCGCGCCCTGCTCTCCAACGAGGAGATGCTGCACGTCCTCGACACGACCGGCGCCGTCATCTGCGCGGCGGGCGACGGCCTCGCCCCCGCCGACAGGAAGCTGTACGCCCTGCGCGACGTGACCGGCACGGTCGAGGCGATCCCGCTGATCGCCTCCTCGATCATGTCGAAGAAGATCGCCGAGGGGACGGGCTCGCTCGTCCTGGACGTGAAGGTCGGCTCCGGCGCCTTCATGAAGAACCTCGACGACGCCCGCGAGCTGGCCGCCACCATGGTGGGCCTGGGCACCGACCACGGCGTGCGCACGGTCGCCCTGCTCACCGACATGTCGACGCCGCTCGGCCTGACCGCGGGCAACGCCCTGGAGGTCCGCGAGTCCGTCGAGGTCCTCGCCGGCGGCGGCCCCGCCGACGTCGTCGAGCTGACCGTGGCGCTCGCCCGCGAGATGCTCGACGCGGCCGGCCTGGGGGACGCCGACCCGGCGAGGGCCCTCGCGGACGGCTCCGCGATGGACGTGTGGCGCCGCATGATCGCCGCGCAGGGCGGCGACCCGGACGCCGCGCTGCCGGTCGCCCGCGAGCGGCACGTCGTGACCGCCTCCTCCTCCGGGGTCCTGACCCGCCTGGACGCGTACGGAGTCGGGGTCGCCGCCTGGCGCCTCGGCGCGGGCCGCGCCCGCAAGGAGGACCCCGTGCAGGCGGGCGCCGGCGTGGAGCTGCACGCCAAGCCGGGCGACGCGGTCACCGCCGGCCGGCCGCTGATGACGCTGCACACGGACACGCCGGAGAGGTTCGAGTACGCCCTCGAGGCCCTGGAGGGCGCCTGGGACATCGCCCCGTCGGGCACCGGTTTCACGCCGCGGCCGATCGTCCTCGACCGCATCGCCTGACCCCGACCCGGCCGGCACCCCGGCCCGCGTCCCCGCCCGACCGCGGCCCCCGCCGCCCGGTGCGCACCGGTCCGGCCCCCGCCCGATGAGTTCCAGGCCCGGCGGGGGTCTGACCGGTGTGAAGGACAGGGATCCGGTCGTCCTGCGCCTCGGAGGGCCGATCGGGCCCGCCGACGCGACGCGCCTCCGCGACGAGCTGGCCGCGCTCCTCGACGGCGCCGCCCCGGGCGCGGCCGTCGTCGTCGACGCGGCCCCGCTCGTACGCCCCGACCTGGCCGCCGTCGACGCGCTCGCCCGGCTGCAACTGGCCGCCCGCCGCCGGGGCCACCCGCTCACCGTGCGGAACGCGGGGCCCGGTCTGCGGGCCCTGCTGACCCTCGCCGGGCTCGCCGACCGGCTGCTCAGGCCTCCGGACGATCCGGGAGGCCGAACAGCGGGAACCACCGGTCCACGTCCAGGAACGACGTGATCCCCGAGACCTTCCCGCCGGAGGTCTCCACGACCATGAGCGCCCACGGGCCGAACCCGCCCTCCGGGTCCGGGTGGTAGTGCGCGAACGCCGGCGTGCCGTTCGCCACCGTGGCCACCAGGCGCGAGCCCCGGCAGACCGCGCCGACGCCCAGCATCCAGCCCACGATGTCGTCGTGGCCGCGAAGCCACAGGTCGTAGGGGGGCATGGAGAGCGTCGCGTCCTCGTGGAGCAGCGCCGTCAGCGCCTCCATGTCGTACGCCTCGAAGGCCGCCACGTACCGCTCCAGGAGCCTGCGCTGACCCTCGTCCAGCGGGTCGGCCGCGTCCGTGCGCGCCGGGTCCGACGCGGCCAGCGTCGCCCGGGCCCGCTGGAGCGCGCTGTTCACCGACGCGACCGAGGTGTCCAGCAGTTCGGCCACCTCGCTCGCCTTCCAGGCGAGCACCTCCCGCAGGATCAGCACCGCCCGCTGCCTGGCCGGCAGGCGCTGGAGCGCCGCGACGAACGCCAGGCGCACCGACTCGCGGGCCAGGGCCGCCTCCGCCGGGTCGTCGGTCGACGGCAGCACCCGTCCGTCGGGCACCGGCTCCAGCCAGGTGGCCTCGGGGCGGGCGGTGAGCTGGGCCTGCGCGACGGGCGTCGCCGCCGTCAGGTCGATCGGAAGGGCCCGGCGGGCGCCCGCGCCGAGCGCGTCCATGCAGACGTTCGTCGCGATCCGGTACAGCCAGGAGCGCAGCGACGAGCGGCCCTCGAAGCGGTCGAGGGCGCGCCAGGCGCGCACCATGGTGTCCTGCACGGCGTCCTCGGCCTCGAAGATCGAGCCGAGCATCCGGTAGCAGTAGCCGGTCAGCTCCGTCCGGTACTCCTCCAGCCGGGCCTCCGGGCCCTCGGACGTCACCGTGTCCACCATCGTGTCCCATCCCTGTCGCGCCGTGTCCTCCCCTCCGGGAAGCTACCGGAGGGGACTGACAACGCGGCCCGGGCGGCGCGTCAGGTGCCGGGCTTGCGCCCGTACACGAACACGTCGTCCCCGTTGCGCAGCAGGTTCCAGTACGCCTTCGCGTCGGCGGGCCGCATGTTGACGCAGCCCCCGGAACCCGGCGGGTTGTACATCGACTTGGTGGTCGAGTGGAACGCCTGCCCGCCGTCGAAGAACTGCGAGTACGGCATCCACACCTTGTACAGCGTCGACCAGTGGTTGACCGACCGGTAGTAGACCCTCTTCGCGCCCGTGCGGGTCTCCGCGCCGTCGCGGCCCGTGCGGACCGGCACCGGCCCGTACACCAGCTTCGACCCGTCCTGGACCCAGCTGAGCTGCCTGGTCAGGTCGACG
Organism: Streptomyces somaliensis DSM 40738; assembly: GCA_012396115.1. Classification (GTDB taxonomy): domain Bacteria; phylum Actinomycetota; class Actinomycetes; order Streptomycetales; family Streptomycetaceae; genus Streptomyces; species Streptomyces somaliensis. The sequence continues at coordinate 9,202 of JAAXOU010000157.1, forward strand.
CAGGCTATCCGGCCCTTGTTGACCGGGCAGGCCCCCGCCCTGTTGGGCGTCCTCCCGGCGGCCCGCTGCTTCAGGATCGTGTCCATCGTGCGCCAGGTGATCGGCCCGGCGTAGCCGACGGACGGCGTGATGCCGTGCGCCTGCTGGAACGACCGGATCGCCCGGCAGTCCGTCGGCGACTGCCTGCCGTCGACCGGCCTGCCGAGGAACCCCTCCACCTGCCTCTGGTACGGCCCGGTCTGCGTCGTGCACGATGCGGCCGCCTGCGCGGAGCCCGCGCCCACGGTCAGCGTCAGCGGTACGACCAGTCCGGTCACGCCCACGGCGACGGCGGTGCGCCGCCGCCATGCCCCACCCTTTGCCCCCATGTGTCTCTTTCCCCTCGCATCCGATCGGCTTTCCGTTCCGTAGGACGTTCGGTCCAACGGGCCGGTCACGTCAAGGGGCGGGTCCGTTCCGGGCGCGCGGGGCGCGGCCCGGCCGGGCCCTTCCGCCGGGCCCTGGGCAACCGGGGGCGGCCGGCG
>JAAXOU010000158.1 GCA_012396115.1 Streptomyces somaliensis DSM 40738
CCGGGCGGGCACGCGCGCCGGAGGCGTAAGCGGCCGCCCGGAGGCGGGCCCGGGCGCGGGGTGGCGGGCGGCCCGTCGCGGGCGGGTCACGGGTCAGCAGCCGCCGGCGACCGCCGGGATGATCGAGACGCCCGCGCCCTCCGGGGTGGCCGTTTCGAGGCCCTTCTCGAAGCGGACGTCGTCGTCGTCGACGTACACGTTCACGAAGCGGCGCAGCCGGCCCTGGTCGTCCAGGACGCGGGCGGCGATGCCGGGGTGGTCCCGCTCCAGGGACTCGATGACCTCGGCGAGGGTCGCGCCCTCGGCCGTGACCTCGGCCCGGCCGCCCGTGTAGGTGCGCAGGATGGTGGGGATGCGGACGTTGACGCTCATGTTCGTGTCTCCCGGGGGTTCAGTGGGCGAGGCCGGCGTCGCGGAAGGCGTCCAGGCTCGGGCGGATCGTGGCGGTGGGCCGGGCCGTCGGGGCGACCGCGTCCAGGGTCTTCAGGCCGTCGCCGGTGTTGAGGACGACGGTGGTGAGGGACGGGTCCAGCAGCCCGTCCTCGATCAGCTTGCGCGTGACGCCGACGGTCACCCCGCCCGCCGTCTCGGCGAAGACGCCCTCCGTGCGGGCGAGCAGCCGGATCGCGTCGACGATCCGCTCGTCGTCCACGTCCTCGACCGCGCCGCCGGTGCGCCGGGCGATGTCCAGGACGTACGGGCCGTCGGCCGGGTTGCCGATGGCGAGCGACTTGGCGATCGTGTCCGGCCTCTGGGGGCGCACCACGTCGTGGCCCGCCTTGAAGGCCGCCGACACCGGGGAGCACCCCTGCGCCTGCGCGCCGAAGATCCGGTACGGCCCGTCCTCGACGAGGCCCAGCGCGATCAGCTCCCGCAGCCCCTTGTCGATCTTCGTCAGCTGGGAGCCGGACGCGACCGGGACGACCAGCTGGTCGGGCAGGCGCCAGCCGAGCTGCTCGCAGATCTCGTAGGCGAGGGTCTTGGAGCCCTCCGCGTAGTACGGCCGCAGGTTGACGTTGACGAAGCCCCAGCCCTCGCCGAGGGGGTCGCCGATGAGCTCCGAGCAGAAGCGGTTGACGTCGTCGTACGTGCCCTCGATGCCGACCAGGTCACCGCCGTACACCGCGGCCATGACGACCTTGCCCTGCTCCAGGTCGTGCGGGATGAACACGCAGGAGCGCAGGCCGGCCCGCGCGGCGGCGGCGCCGACGGCGCCCGCCAGGTTGCCGGTGGAGGAGCACGACAGGGTGGTGAAGCCGAAGGCGCGGGCCGCCTCCAGGGCCTGGGCGACCACCCGGTCCTTGAAGGAGTGGGTGGGGTTGCCCGAGTCGTCCTTGACGTACAGCCCGCCGGTCACGCCCAGCTCGCGCGCGAGGTTGTCGGCCTTGACGAGCCTGGTCCAGCCGGGGTGGAGGTTCGGCCTGTCCGCGACGTCCGCGGGCACGGGGAGCAGCGGGGCGTAGCGCCAGATGCTGGCGGGGCCGGCCTCGATCCGCCGGCGCAGCTCCTCGGGGCCGCAGTCCGGCAGGTCGTACGCGACCTCGAGGGGGCCGAAACAGTGCTCGCAGGCGAAGACGGGGCCGAGCGGGAAGCGCTCGCCGCACTCGCGGCAGGACAGGCCCGCGGCGGGGCCGAGGTCGACGGCGGGGGGTGCGGCGGGGGTGGGTGCGGCGGTCTGCACAGCCATGGGTGGCGAGGCCCTTTCTCCTCATCTTCCTCATCGGCGGACGTCGCCGTGAGACGGAATTGGCACCTTCCCTAGCCGGGGACCCCGCGTGGACGTGCGAGAACCGGCTGGAGGGTTGCCGGGGCTTCAACGGGCCGTGTCCCTCTGCCCCTCTGGATGAGCGGTATGCGGTTGTCGGCGCGGGACCCCGGCATACGGCGGTCTCGCGCGTTGCTCAAGACTGTAACCGACGGGGCGGACCGCGGAGAGGCGCGTCCGCACCACGAGACGGACCCCGGTGCCCCCGGGACGACCTGAGGAGTGGCGCGCGTGCTGGAAGAGGTGGAGCGCTGGCTGGCCCGGCGGTCCTGGTCCGTGGCCGACCGGCCGATCGACCGGCTGCTCGCCGCGAAGCTGGCCCACGGCACGACGGTGAGCGTCGTCCTGCCCGCGCTGAACGAGGAGGCGACGGTCGGCGAGATCGTCGCCGTGATCCGCCGGGACCTGATGTCGGAGGCGGTGCCGCTCGTCGACGAGCTGGTCGTCGTCGACTCGGGGTCGACGGACCGCACGGCGGAGGTCGCCGCGGCGGCCGGCGCGCGGGTGGTGGCGCGCGACGACGTGCTGCCGCGCCTGCCCGCCCTGCCCGGCAAGGGGGAGGTGCTGTGGCGCTCCCTGCTGGCGACCGACGGCGACGTGGTGTGCTTCGTCGACGCGGACCTGCGGGAGTTCGACGCGGACTTCGTGACCGGGATCGTCGGCCCGCTGCTGACCGACCCGGACGTGGAGTTCGTGAAGGCGATGTACGACCGCCCGTTCACGGCCGGCGGTGCCGGGGGCCAGGGCGGGCGGGTGACGGAGCTGGTCGCGCGACCGCTGCTGAACCTGCACTGGCCCCGGCTGGCCGGGTTCGTGCAGCCGCTGGGCGGGGAGTACGCGGCCCGGCGCACGCTGCTGGAGCGGCTGCCGTTCCCGGTGGGGTACGGGGTGGAGCTGGGGCTGCTGGTGGACGCGCTGCACCTGGTGGGCCTGGACGCGCTGGCGCAGGTGGACGTGGGCGTGCGGCTGCACCGGCACCAGGATGACCGGGCCCTGGGGCGGATGGCCGCGGCGATCTACCGGACCGCGCAGCTGCGGCTGTCGCGCGGGCACCTCGTACGGCCCCTGCTGACGCAGTTCGACCGCACGGAGGCGGGTTTCACACCGCGCACCCACCCCGTGGACACCGAGGAGCGGCCGCCGATGCGGGAGGTCGCGGAGTACCTGCGAAGGCGCCGGGTGGCCTGATCCCCGCACGTTTGAGCGTTTCCCGGTCGGGCTAGGTTGGGCTCATGGTCTCGGACATCCTGGTGGCATCGAATCGCGGTCCGGTCAGTTACGCGCTGCGCGAGGCGGACGGCGGGCTGGAGGCGCGGCGCGGCGGCGGGGGGCTGGTGTCGGGGCTCTCCGCGATCGGACCCGACGCGGGCGCGGTGTGGGTGTGCGCCGCGCTGGGCGGGGGCGACCGGGAGGCGGTGCGGCGCGGCGTCGGCGAGGCGGGCGTCCGGATGCTGGACGTCGACGCGCTGGCGGGCGACGGGACGCACGCCGCCGCGTACAACGGCGTCGCCAACTCGGTGCTGTGGTTCGTCCACCACATGCTGTACCAGACGCCGCTGGAGCCCGTCTTCGACGCGGCGTTCCACCGTCAGTGGGAGGCGTACCGGGCGTACAACCGGGCCTTCGCGCGGGCGTTGGCCGAGGAGGCGGCGCCCGGGGCTGCCGTCCTGGTCCAGGACTACCACCTGGCGCTGGCGCCGGGCATGCTGCGCGAGCTGCGGCCGGACCTGCGCATCGGGCACTTCTCCCACACGCCCTGGGCGCCGCCGGACTACTTCGGGCTGCTCCCCGACGACGTCGCGCGCGAGTTGCTGCGCGGCATGCTGGGCGCGGACCGCCTCGGTTTCCTGACGCACCGCTGGGCGGAGGCGTTCGCGGCGTGCTGCGCCCGTACGGTGGGCGGCACGGGCCGGACGGAGATCGGGGTGCACGGGCTGGGCGCGGACGCCGGGTTCCTGCGGGCGCGGTCGCGGGAGGCGGACGTCGAGGAGCGGATGGCGGCGCTGCGGGAGCGGATCGGCGGGACGGACCGGAAGACGGTCGTCCGGGTGGACCGCACCGAGCTGTCGAAGAACATCGTGCGGGGGCTGCTGGCCTACCGGGAGCTGCTGGCCTCGCGCCCGGAGTGGCGCGAACGGGTCGTCCACATCGCCTTCGCCTACCCCTCCCGGCAGGACCTGGAGGTCTACCGGCGGTACACGGCGGAGGTCTCGCGGGTCGCGCAGGAGATCAACGCCGAGTTCGGCACGGAGGCGTGGACGCCGGTCCTGCTGCACGTGGAGGACGACTTCGCCCGCTCCCTGGCGGCGTACCGGCTGGCGGACGTGGCGCTGGTGAACCCCGTCCGGGACGGCATGAACCTGGTCGCCAAGGAGGTCCCGGTCGTCTCCGACGAGGGCTGCGCCCTGGTCCTGTCCCGCGAGGCGGGCGCCCACGAGGAGCTGGGCGCCGACGCGGTGACGGTCAACCCGTACGACGTGACCGGCACGGCCCGGGCGCTGCACGAGGCCCTGTCGATGGACCCGGCCGACCGCGCGGCCCGCACCGCCCGCCTGGCCGCCGCGGCGACGGCGCTCCCGCCCCAGCGCTGGTTCCTGGAACAGCTGGAGGCACTGCGCGGGAAGTGACCACGCACCGGCCCCACCTGCCGGAGACCGGTTTCCCCCTGCGACCGTCTGAGGATCGCCTGACGCGCGGCGCCGGTGCTCCGCGCCCGCACGCCGACGGGGACCTCGGCCCCGGGACCGCGCTCGGCCGCGCGGGGCGGCACCGGCCCGGCCGGGGGCGGTTCGGGCCCGCCGCCTGCTCGCCGCGTACTCAACCGGTCGCGGATCCCGCGCGACCGCCCCGCCCCGGGGCCCACCACCCGCCGATGGTGTCGATCTACGCCGAGGCGGCGTGTTCCGCCAGGGCCGCGAGGAGGGCGACGACCTCCGCCGGGCCGTCGAGGACGAGGTCCGCGCGGGCCGCCAGGGCCCGCACCTCGTCGCTGCCGCTGCAGACCAGCAGGCCCGGTACGCCGGCCGCGCGCAGCTCCTCGACCGCCGCGAAGGCGGGGAGGTCGCCCAGGTCGTCGCCCGCGTAGACGACCGCCTGCGCGCCCGTCTCCCGTACGTGCTCCAGGAGGGCGCGGCCCTTGTCCGCGCCCGGGGGGCGCAGTTCGAGGACCATGCGGCCCGGCTCGACGACCAGGCCGTGGCGGGCGGCCAGGTCGGCGAGCGGGCCGGTCAGGGCGTCGAAGGAGCCCTGCGGGTCGGCGGCGCGGCGGGTGTGGACGGCGAACGCGCGGCCCTTCTCCTCGATCCAGGTGCCGGGCCCGGCGCCGGCCCGCTCCAGCACGCCGGGGAGTTCGGCGCGGGCGGGGGCGAGGCCGGGGTGTTCGGGGGCGGCGCGCACCTCGCCGGTGGCGGCGTCCCAGCGCTCGGCGCCGTAGTGGCCGAGGACGACGAGGCGGTCGAGGCCGGGGACCCCGGCGAAGCCGCCGTACCGGACGGCGACGCCGGCGGGGCGGCCGGTGATCACCGCGACGGAGGCGACGCGGGGGGCGAGGGCGGCGAGCGCGGGGACGGCGCCGGGGTGGGCGCGGGCCCGTTCGGGGTCGGCGACGATGGGGGCGAGGGTGCCGTCGAAGTCGACGGCGACGGCGGCGGCGGAAGGGTGCGCGAGGATCGCGGCCAGGGCGTCGCGGCCGGCGGGGGTGGTGGGGCGGGGGAGCTGGTTGCTGGACATGTGTGCGTACCTATCCACGCCCCGCCCGCACCACACCCGTGCCCGCCGGGGCACGGACGCGGCTCAGCGGCGGGCCTCCCGGGCGGCGCGGAGGCGGCGCAGGCGGTTGACGGTGACGGGGTCGTGGGCCAGTGCCCGCTCGTCGTCCAGCAGGGCGTTCAGCAGTTGGTAGTAGCGCACCGGCGACAGGTCCAGCTGCTCGCGGATCGCCCGCTCCTTCGCCCCGGGCCCCGGCCAGGAGCGCCGCTCCACGGCGAGGACCGCGCGTTCGCGGTCGCCGAGCGCGGGGCGGTCCCCGGCCGTGCCGGCGGTCGTGTCGGCGGTCATGTCGGCGGTCGTGTCGGCGGTCATGTCGGCGGTCGTGTCGGCGGTCATGTCGGCGCCTCCTCCTACCCCTCCGCCTGCGCCGCCTTGGCGGCCTCGGCGATCTCCTCCAGCACGGCCCGCGGGTTCCCGTCCGGCCGCACGGCCCTGCCGATGTTCTTCTTCACGCTCTCGCTGACCTTCGCCCAGGACGTGTCGCCCACCGGGTACAGCTCCGATCCCTCCAGCGCCTCCAGGAACGGTCGGAGCGCCGCGTGCTTCGGGTCCTCCTCCATGGCGTTGCTGGCGGTGACGGTGACGGGCAGCAGGTCGTACCGGTCGGAGAACTCCAGCACGTTCTCGTCCTCGTAGACGAAGTCGAGGAAGTCCCCGATCTCCTTGCGGTGCCCGTTCTGGTTGAAGGCCATCATCCAGTCGGCCACGCCCAGCGTCGCCTTCGCCTTGCCGTTCACACCGGGCAGCGGGACCTTGCCGACCTTCACGCCCGCCTTCTCGGCGGCCTCCATCAGTGTCGGGTGCCCGTTCAGCATGCCGACCTCGCCGCGCACGAACGCGTCGAACGCCTGCTGCCGGTCGAGGTCGCCGGGGGCGACGGGCCCGGTGAGTCCCTTGCCGACCAGCTCCTCCTTCAGCCACGTCATCGTGTCGATGTTCGCGGGCGAGTCGATCTGGTACGCCGAACCGGACGTGTCGCGGTAGCCGCCGCCCCCGCCGAGCAGCCACATCATGGTCTCGGCCTGGGACTCCTCCGAGCCCAGCGGCAGCGCGAAGGGGAACTTCACGCCCTCGGCCTTCAGCTTCTGCGCGGCGCCGCGCAGCTCCGCCCAGTCGGTCGGCGGCTTCGCCCCGGCCTCCTCGAACAGCTCCCGGTTGAAGAACAGCATCCGGGTGCTCGCGCCGAACGGCAGGCCGTACTGGACGCGCTCCACCTCGCCGGCCTGCCGCAGCATGGGCAGGAAGTTGGCCTGGGTGGGTATGGAGACGAGGTTGTCGGCCGGGTACAGCTTCCCGTCCTTCGCGTAGTCGGCGTAGGCGCCTATCTGGGCCATGTCGGGGGCCTCGTCGCGCTCGACCATCTCGGCGACCTCGCGGTCGACGTCCTTCCAGGACAGGACGGTGACCTCGACCTTCACCCGGGGCGTCTTCTTCTCGTACGCGCGGACGAGGTCGTTCCAGTACTTCTCCGACGTGTTGGCCTCGGTGCTGCCGTAGTCGGCGGCGACGAGCTTGAGGGTGACCCCGTCGGCGGTGTCCGTCCCGCACCCCGACGATGCCGCCGTGATCATCAGTGCGACCAGCACCGCGGTCGTTCCCTTGTAACGGCGCACTGCCCTACCACCCTTGCTTCGAGCTGCGTCTTCCTTCCCGGAAGGATAAGAGGTCCGGACTCAAGTTCGAACACTCGGGCCCGACCGTCCCGGCACCGGGTGCCGTCCGCGCACCCGCGGGGACCGGTCGCGGGACGCCCCCGTACGTCCCGGTCGGCGGCCGGGCGGCACGGTTCCGCGCCGGGTGACGCCGGTCCCGGACCGGGTGGCACCGGCCCCGGGCGCGGTGGCGACGTTCCCGGCAGCGCCGTCACTCCCGGGTGGACTGGGCCTTTGGGACACCACGGGCCAGACTGTCCCCCGTGGGACACGTCATCGCCCCCGGTGCGGACGGCACCGGCCCCGAACCCGCCCCGGCCGGAGCCGCCGGGGAGTCCGCCGGCCGCCCGGAGGCGGGGCCCCCCGCCCGGGACCCGCTCGCCACCGATCCGGAGGTGTCCGCCCGATGACCGCCCACGCCGACCGCGAGGTCCTCGCCGGGGCCCGCGTGGTGCTGCCGACCGGCGTCGTCGAGGGCGGGCGGGTCGCCGTCGAGGGCGCCCGGATCACCGACGGCGCCCGGGTCCCCGCCGACGCGCCCGCGCTGGACCTCACGGGCCACTGGCTGGTGCCCGGCTTCGTCGACCTCCACAACCACGGCGGCGGCGGCGCGTCCTTCACCTCGGGCACCCCCGAGGAGGTCCTGCGGGGCGTCCGCACCCACCGGGCGCACGGCACGACGACCCTCGTCGCGTCGACCGTCACCGGCGACCTGGACTCCCTCGCCCGCCGCGCCGGCGAGCTGGCCGAACTGGCCGAGCAGGGCGACATCGCCGGCATCCACTTCGAGGGCCCGTTCATCTCCCCGTGCCGCAAGGGCGCCCACAGCGCGGCCCTGCTGCGCGACCCCGACCCGGCCGAGGTGCGCGCCCTGGTCGCCGCCGCGCGCGGCCACGCCCGCATGGTGACCCTCGCGCCCGAACTGCCCGGCGGCCTCGACTCCGTACGCCTCCTCGCCGAGCACGGCGTCATCGCCGCCGTCGGCCACACGGACGCCACCTACGAGCGGACCGTCGAGGCCGTCGAGGCCGGAGCCACCGTCGCCACGCACCTGTTCAACGCGATGCCCGGGCTCGGGCACCGCGCCCCCGGGCCGGTGGCCGCCCTCCTGGAGGACGAGAGGGTCACCGTCGAGCTGATCAACGACGGCGTCCACCTGCACCCCGCCGCGCTGCGGCTGGCGTTCCGGCAGGCCGGAGCGGACCGCGTCGCCTTCATCACCGACGCGATGGACGCGGCCGGGTTCGGGGACGGGACCTACCGCCTCGGCCCGCTGGAGGTCGAGGTCAGGGAGGGGGTGGCCCGGCTCGCCGAGGGCGGCGCCATCGCCGGGTCCACCCTCACCCTCGACACCGCCTTCCGGCGTGCCGCCACCGTCGACGGGCTGCCCGTCGAGGCGGTCGTACGCGCCCTCTCCGCCAACCCGGCGAAGCTCCTGGGCCTGGACGACCGGATCGGCTCGATCGAGCCGGGCAAGGACGCCGACCTGGTCGTCCTCGACGAGGGGTTCGCCGTCCGGGGCGTGATGCGCAAGGGCCGGTGGGTGGTCGACCCCCGGGCGGGCCGCCCCTCGGACGGGCCCGCCCGGGCGGGCTGACCCCCGGGCGGGCCCGCCGCGGTCCGGCCCGTCCGGGGGCTGGGCGGGCCGCCCCGCGTTTGGCATGATCGTGGGCTGCGAATTCCTCCGGGCCGGGCACCGAGACGGGGCCGGCCCACGACCTCCGGGAGTGGAGGGAACCGGTGATCCTCACGGTCACGCTCAACACCGCGCTCGACCTCGTCTACACGGTGCCCGCGCTCACCCCGCACGCCGCGCACCGCGTCACCGAGGTGGTGGAACGCCCCGGCGGCAAGGGCGTCAGCGCGGCCCGCGTGCTCGCCGCCCTCGGCCACGAGGCGGTCGTCACGGGCTTCGCGGGCGGTCCCGCCGGGAACACCCTGCGCGGCCTGCTCGCCCCGCTGCCCGTACGGGACGCCCTGGTGCCGGTCTCCGGCGCCACGCGCCGCACCGTCACCGTCGCCGACGCGGCGGCGGGCGGCACGACGCGGTTCAGCGAACCCGGCCCGGTGGTCACCCCCGCCGAGTGGGCGGCGTTCGTGGCCGCGTACGAGGAGCTGCTCGACGGGGCCCGGGCGGTCGCCCTCTGCGGCAGCCTGCCGCGCGGCGTCCACGTCGGGGCGTACGGGGAGCTGGTGCGCCGCGCCCGCCGGGCCGGCGTGCCGGTCCTGCTCGACACGGGCGGCGAGCCGCTGCGCCGGGGCGTCGCCGCCCGTCCGGACCTGCTCAAGCCCAACGCCGACGAACTGGCGGCCCTCACCGGGTACCGCGATCCGCTGCGCGCCGCCCGCGACGCCCGCCGCCGCGGCGCCCATGCGGTCGTCGCGTCGCTCGGCCCGGACGGGCTCCTCGCGGTCACCCCGGACGGCGCCTGGGCCGCGCCCGCGCCGGCCCGGGT
>JAAXOU010000159.1 GCA_012396115.1 Streptomyces somaliensis DSM 40738
GGCATGAACACGGCCGAGTACGCGATGGGCACGATCGCCGCGTGCGCCTTCGCGGCGGTGCTGTACAAGGTCGTGACGAGCGGCACCGTGGCGTCGGCGGGGTCGGTGGGGCGGAGGGGGTCGGTGGGGCTGGTGCCTTCGGCGGGGCGGACGGGGTCCGGGCCCGGTCCACGAGTCGGTCCAGTGCCTCACGGGTGTGGACGAGCGCGACCCCGGGGCGCTCCCCCGGGGTCTCGCCGGACGTCCTGGCAGCGTGCGACGACGGGCTCATCGGCCGGTGTCTCCTTCCGGGCCTTCGGTGCCGGAGCGTCCTCCGCCGGCGGGTCCCGCGGCGAGGACCCCGAGCAGGGCCTCCGCGAGTTCGGGCTTGAGCAGACCGTGCGCGAGGGCCCGGTCGGCGGTCGAACGGGCCATCGCCAGGTACCCGGCGACCGTGGCCGGTGCGTGCTTGCGCAGCTCCGCGACGTGTGCGGCGACCGTACCGGCGTCACCACGGGCGACGGGCCCGGTCAGGGCGGCGTCGCCGGACCGCAGCGCGTTGTCGAGGGCGGCGCCGAGCAGCGGGCCGAGCATCCGGTCGGGCGCGCCCACTCCGGCCCGGCGGAGCAGCTCCATCGACTGGGCCACCAGGGTGACGAGGTGGTTGGCGCCCAGGGCGAGGGCCGCGTGGTAGAGGGGACGGGCCTCCTCGGCGATCCACTCGGGCTCGCCGCCCATCTCGATGACGAGCGCCTCGGCGGCCAGGCGCAGCTCGTCGGGCGCGGTCACCCCGAAGGAACACCCGGCGAGCCGCTGGACGTCGACGCCGGTACCGGTGAACGTCATGGCGGGGTGCAGGGCGAGCGGCAGGGCGCCCGCCCGGCGGGCGGGGTCGAGCACACCGGTGCCGTACCGGCCGGAGGTGTGGACGAGGAGCTGCCCGGGGCGCACGGCGCCGGTCCCGGCGAGCCCCTCGACCAGACCGGGCAGGGCGTCGTCGGGGACGGTCAGCAGGACCAGCTCGGCCCGCTCCAGCACCTGCGCGGGCGGGACGACGGGCACGCCGGGCAGCAGCTCGGCGGCGCGCCGCCGGGACGCGTCGGACACACCGGAGACGGCGACCGGGCGGTGTCCGGCGAGCTGCAGGGAGGCGGCCAGGGCGGGTCCGACCCGGCCGGCGCCCACGACGCCTACGGCGAGCCTGGCGGGTCGGGACTCTGCTGGTGGGTTCACGGGGCGACGGCCTTCCGTTCCAGTCCTCGTGGGTACCGGACGATTTTTCGTCATGCTACGCCAGCGTTTGCCGCCGCTTCCGCGCCGTCCACAGGCCGCCCCGTCCAGTCTGATGATCCCATGTGCCTGTGGACGACGGGCGGGCATCATCGGGGCATGGATGATGCGATGGGCGGCGACGGCGGCCTCCTCGGACGAGGGGCCGGGACCACGGCGGAGCTACGGGGAGCGCCCGAGGACGCGGCGCGCGGAGAGGAGGGGGAGGACCGGGGCGGGGAGGCCGCGCAGCGGCGGCGCCGGATCGCCGCGTGGCGGGCGGCCGACCGGCTGCTGCACCGGTCGGCGGCGGAGGCGACACCGGGCGAGTGGCTCGCGGTGCTGGCCGCCGACGGGCCGTCGGTGTACGACCTGGACGCGGGCGTCGACGTGTACGGGGACGGGATCGTCGAGCACCTGGAGCGGCGGGTGGCGGAGCTGCTCGGGTTCCCGGCGGCGGTCTTCTTCCCCACCGGGACGATGGCGCAGCAGGTGGCGCTGCGGTGCTGGGCGGGGCGCACCGGCAACCGGGTGGTGGCGCTCCACCCGCTGGCCCACCCCGAGGTGCACGAGCGGGGCGCGCTTGGGGCGCTGAGCGGGCTGCGGACGGTCCATCCGACGCGTGCCGGCCGGCTGCCGACCGCGGACGAGGTGCGGGCGGCGGAGGAGCCGTTCGGGACGCTGATGCTGGAACTGCCGTTGCGGGACGCGGGGTTCGTACTGCCCACGTGGGAGGAACTGGAGGAGGTGGTGGAGGCCGCCCGGGAGCGGGAGGCGGTGGTGCACTTCGACGGCGCGCGGGTGTGGGAGACGACGGTGCACTTCGGACGGGACCTGCCGGAGATCGCGGGCCTGGCGGACAGCGTGTACGTGTCCTTCTACAAGTCGCTGGGCGGGCTGTCGGGAGCGGCGCTGGTGGGGCCCGAGCCGTTCGCGGAGGAGGCGCGGGCCTGGCGCCACCGGTACGGGGGCAACGTGTTCCAGCAGCACCCGGCGGCGCTGGCGGCCCTGCTGGGCCTGGAGCGGGAGCTGCCGAGACTGCCGTCGTACGTGGCCGGGGCGCGGACCGTGGCGGCCGCGGTGCGCGAGGGGTTCGAGGCGGCGGGGGTGCCGTGGTTCCGGGTGCACCCGGAGGTGCCGCACACCCACGAGTTCCAGGTGTGGCTCCCGTACGTGCCGGAGGTCCTGTCGGAGGCGGCCGTCCGCCAGGCCGAGGAGACGGGGACGGTCCTCTTCCGGCGCTGGTCCGAAGGGAGGGCGGGTGGTGTGCCCGGCGTCGCGATGACCGAGGTGACGGTCACGGCGCCGGGGCTGGAGTGGACGGCGGACGACGTGAGGGAGGCCGTGGTGGAGTTCATGGGATCGGTGCGCCGGGTGGTACGGGAGGGGTGAACGGCGGCCGCCCGGTGGCGGAGCGGTCGCCGCGACGTCCGCCCGGAAGCACCCGCACGAGCGTGGCGGGCCGCCCGGCGAAGCGGTGGGGGGTGCCGGGCGGCGCGCTGCGTCGGACGGCGGATGGCGGGCGGCGGGCGCGTCGACGGTGGGGTGAGTCGCGCCGGACGGCGAACGGCTGGGCGGGTGGCGGGGTCGGGGCGGGCCTTGCCGCACGGCGAGCTGCGGCGTACGGGACCGGGCCGCGTACGCGGGACCGGGCCGGGTGCGTCGTGGCGAGCCGGCCGCCCCGTGCGGGGCGCGTCGATTGACGAGGGGCGTCAAGCGACCGTCCGCTCCACCCGGCGCACCGCACCATGGGGGGCGTGAGCGTGACCATAGACATCACGGGCCTGCCGCCCGAGCGGATCGACTTCGCGATCTCGCCCCTCGCGGAGTTGGGAGTGGCCCTGCACGCGCTGGCCGAGCCGGCGCACCACCCGGGGCTGCACGGGTGGGCGACGGCCACGGCGGCGAGCCTCGAGCCCGACCTGGCCGACCGGCTCCACGAGGCGAACTTCCTGTGGACGGTGACGCTCTCCGACGTGTTCCAGCCGTACGCCGGACTGCGGGACGGGGACGGGCGGCCGGGGGCGACGCTCGCGGAGGAGCTGGACCTGCTGGACCGGCTGGACGAGGAGCGGTTCGTCACGGCGGCGCTGGAGTTCAGCTGTTCCGGGTCGTACCCGGCCGGCGAGCCGGTGCGTCCCGCCCGCGCGCTGGAACTGGCCGCCAACCGGGGGCCCCGGCAGCTGGACTTCACCCGCCGGCTGCTCGACGACCCGAGCGGGGTCCGGGCGTGGCTGCGGCGTCTGTTCGAGGACTGCGACCAGGCGTTCTTCGCGGACACCTGGCGGCGGGTCGGGCCGGGGCTGGCGGCCGACGCGCGGGAGAAGGGCGAGCTGCTGCGCCGCAGGGGCCTGGCCGAAGCGCTGCGCGCGGTGTCCCCGGCGGTCACGACCGATGAGGAAGGGGGGCGGCGGCGCATCCGGGTGGACAAGATGGCGCACGGCCGGACGACGGCGGTGGACCCGGCGGTCGGGATCGGGGTGACGTTCGTGCCGACCAGCTTCGGCTGGCCGCACCTGCTGGTGCTGCACGCGCCGGGCTGGCGGCCGGTCGTGCAGTACCCGGTCGGCGCGCCGACCGTACCGGGACCGGCGCCGGTGGAGTTGCTGCAGCGGCGCATGGAGGCGCTGGCCCACCCCATGCGGATGCGGCTGTGCAGGCAGCTCGCACGCGGTTCGTACACGACGAGCGAGCTGGCCGACACGTACGGGATCACCCCTCCGGAGGTCTCCCGGCACCTGTCGGTCCTGAAGAGGGCCGAGCTGGTGACGGTCCGCCGGAGGGGCCGCTACGTGCTGCACCAGTTGGACGTGGCGGCGGTGGCCCGGATCGGCAGCGACTTCCTGGAGACGGTGCTGCGTTAGCCGAGCCTGATGTGGCGCAGGCCGACCGCGACGCGGCGCAGCCGGTGCCGGAGCGGCCCGTGGGTGTCGGGCAGCGGGCGCAGTCCGGCCCGGGCGGCCACGGTGTCGGCGACCTGCGGAACGGTCAGCCGGTCGGTGTGGACGTGGTGGGCGAACTCCGGGCGGGCGAGCCGCTCCAGGCAGTGGTCGAGCCGGGCGACGGCGAAGCTCTCCCGCTTCAGCCCGCGCCCCAGCCCGCGCTCGGTCAGTCGCCGCAGTACGGTCTCGCGCCGCGCGAGCAGCGCGAAGTGGTGCACCTCGTGGCCGTCGTCGCGCAGCCTGCCGACGATCTCGTCGAAGTGACCGGGCTCGACGAGGGTCATCGGCGCGATGACCGGTCCGGCGGCGTGGCGGCGCAGGACCAGGTCGAGGACCTCGTGGACGCCCTGCCGCCAGGCGCGCAGGTCCTGGAAGTCGCCGCGCAGCGGGCGCGGGGTCATGCGGTGCAGGCCGAAGCCGACCTCCTCCGGGTCACACACGACGCTTCCGGGCAGGCGGCGGTGGAGTTCGTGGGCGGTCTGCGTCTTGCCGCCGCCGAAGGGGCCGTTGAGCCACAGCAGCATCAGGACGGCCTCCCGCCGACGCGCACCAGGCCGGTCTCGTAGGCGAGGACGACGACCTGGACGCGGTCGCGGAGCTCCAGCTTGGTGAGGATGCGGCCGACGTGGGTCTTGACGGTCGCCTCGGAGAGGACGAGGCGGGCGGCGATCTCGCCGTTCGACAGGCCCTGGGCGACGAGGAGGGTGACTTCGCGCTCGCGTTCGGTGAGCCGGGACAGCGCCTTGTGCTCCGGCCCCCGCCCGGCGGCGTCGGGCAGCATCGGGGAGAACCGGTCCAGGAGCCGGCGGGTGGTGGAGGGCGCGACCACCGCGTCACCGCTGTGGACGGCGCGGATCGCGGCGAGGAGCTCGCCGGGCGGCACGTCCTTGAGCATGAACCCGCTGGCCCCCGCCTTCAGCCCGGAGAAGGCGTACTCGTCCAGGTCGAAGGTGGTCAGGATGAGGACGCGGGGCGCGCCGGACCCGGCGCAGATGCGGCGGGTCGCCTCCACCCCGTCGAGCTTCGGCATGCGGACGTCCATGAGCACCACGTCGACCGGTGTCGACTTCAGCACCTGCAGGGCCTCCACCCCGTCACCGGCCTCCGCAACGACCTCCATGTCCGGCTGGGCGGCCAGCACCATGCGGAAGCCGGTGCGCAACAGCACCTGGTCGTCGACGAGCATCAGACGGATCGTCATGTCTGGGTCCTGTTCCTGACGGGGGATGGGGGTCGTACCGGGGGTTTGCGGGACGGGGATCGGTACCGGGTCCACCGGGACCGGAGCCGGTACCGGGCCCGGCGAAGCTGAAGCGGGAGTCGGTACCGGGTCCGGAACCGGGCCCGGCCAAGCCGGAGCGGAAGCCGGAGTGGGAGCCGGAGCGGAAGCCGAGCCGGCACCGGTACCGGACTCCACACAGCGGTCGCCCCGAAGCGGACGCGACGGCGGCACGGCGGACGCGGCGGCACGGCGGACGCGACGGGGCCTCACCGGTGGGCGGGCTTCAGGGGGAGCAGCGCGCTGATCCGGAAGCCCCCGCCCGGGCGCGGGCCGGCGTCCAGGGTGCCGCCGACCATGCCGACCCGTTCGCGCATGCCGATCAGGCCGTGCCCCCTGCCGTCGGCGCCGCCGTCCACGCACGTCTCGTGCGCCGCGCCCCGGCCGTCGTCCTCGACGAGCAGCCCGAGCCCGTCGTCGAAGTAGGTCAGCCGCACGCACGCGCCGACGTCCGGGCCGCCGTGCTTGCGGGTGTTGGTGAGGGCCTCCTGGACGATGCGGTACGCCGTCAGCTCGACGCCGCTGGGCAGCCGGCGCGGGGTGCCCTCGATCCTGAAGTCGACGGGCAGGCCGGCGGTGCGGACCTGCTCGACGAGGTCCCCGATCTGCTGCACGTCCGGCTGCGGGACGTACTGCCCCGCCTCCTCCGGTTCGCCGGTCCGCAGGATGCCGAGCAGTCGGCGCATCTCGGCGAGGGCCTGGCGGCCGGTGGAGGAGATCGTCTCCAGCGCCTGCCGCGCCTGGTCCGGCGCGGTGTCGAGGACGTACGCGGCGCCGTCCGCCTGGACGACCATGACGGAGACGTTGTGGGCGACCACGTCGTGGAGCTCGCGCGCGATGCGGGCCCGCTCGGCGGCGACCGCGACCTTGGCCCGCGCCTCCCGCTCCAGTTCCAGCCGGTCCGCCCGCTCCTCCAGCTGGGCCAGGTAGGCGCGGCGGGTGCGCATCGAGTCGCCGAGCACCCAGGCGAGCACGAACGGCACCGCCATCACCACGGTGAAGAACGCCTGCCCGGCGACGGAGACGCCCTGCATCGGCCACCGCAGCTGCGAGAGGGGCGCCGCGCACCCCCCGCCGACCAGGGCGAGCCGCGACGCCCAGCGCGGCCCGTCGTGGGCGGCGACGCTGTAGACGGCGACGAGCATCGCGAAGTCGGCCGGGTTCGGCCGGAGGTCCACCAGGAGCTGTACGCCCCCGAGGGCCACGGACAGCAGCAGCATCGCCTCCGGCACGCGGCGGCGCAGCGCCACGACCGGACCGAACGCCAGGACGACCGCGGCGGCCACCGGCCTGCTCGGCCCGATCTCCGGGGCCGACCACACCCACAGGACGGAGAAGCCGGACAGGATCACCGCCCAGAAGCTGTCGACGCCCGTCGGGTGTCTGCGGAGGAAGTCGTAGAGGCGCTGCACGTAGCAAGGGTAGGGAGACCGGGCAGCCGCGCGGGTCAACCGGGAGTGCGATCCGGTTCACCGGCCCCTACTCCCCAGGGTGGACACTGTGCCCGTGGCGGACGGGACGGCGAGGACGGCGGAAGGGGGCGGCGTGACCCGGGACGACCGGTCGTGGCGGCGCTGGCGGGCGGCGGCGGAGGACGCGCTGTACGGGCCGGGCGGGTTCTACCTCCGCCCCGAGGGCCCCGCCGGCCACTTCCGCACCTCCGTGCACGCCTCCCCCCTGTACGCCGCCGCCGTCGCCCGCCTGCTGGAGCGGGTCGCCGCGGAGATCGGACCGGGGACGGGCACGGACGGCGCGGACGGCACGGACGAGGTCGCGTTCGTCGACGTGGGCGCGGGCCGCGGCGAGCTGGTGACGGGCGTGCTGGACGCGCTCCCGCCGGACCTGCGCGTACGGGCGTACGCCGTGGAGCGCGCGCCCCGGCCGCCGGGCCTGGACCCGCGCGTCGAGTGGGTCGCCCGGCCGCCCGCCGGGGTGCGCGGGCTGCTGTTCGCGAACGAGTGGCTGGACAACGTCCCGGTCGACGTCGCCCAGGCGGACGACGACGGCACCCCCCGGTACGTGGAGGTGCGGCGGGACGGCGCCGAGCGGCTCGGCGCCCCGGTGACCGGGGCGGACGCGGCGTGGCTCGACCGCTGGTGGCCGCTGCGGGAACCGGGCGGGCGCGCCGAGATCGGCCGGCCCCGCGACGAGGCGTGGGCCGCCGCGGCGGGCGGCCTGTCGGCGGGGCTGGCGGTCGCGGTGGACTACGCGCACACGGCGGACGCCAGGCCCCCCTTCGGCACGCTGACCGGTTTCCGCGCCGGCCGCGAGGTCCCGCCCGTCCCGGACGGCACCTGCGACCTCACCTCCCACGTGGCCCTGGACGCGTGCGGGGCGGCGGCGGCCGGGCCGGCGGAGCTGCTGCCGCAGCGGGAGGCCCTGCGGCGGCTCGGGGTCCGCGGGGAGCGGCCGCCGCTCGCGCTCGCCTCGTCCGACCCGGCGGCCTACGTCCGGGCCCTCGCCGCCGCCGGCCAGGCCGCCGAGCTGACCGCGCGCGGCGGTCTGGGCGGTTTCACCTGGCTGCTCCAGCGGCGGCCCGGCGGGGGATACTGAGCGGCATGACGGAGACCACCCCGCCCAGGGAGACCACGGTCGGCATCGGCGGCGCCGCGGAGAGCACCGACATGGTGCTGAACATCGGCCCCCAGCACCCCTCGACGCACGGTGTGCTCCGCCTCCGCCTGGTCCTCGACGGCGAGGTGATCCGGCACGCGGAGCCGGTGGTCGGGTACATGCACCGCGGGGCGGAGAAGCTGTTCGAGGCGCGTGACTACCGGCAGATCATCATGCTGGCCAACCGCCACGACTGGCTGTCGGCGTTCTCCAACGAGCTGGGCGTCGTCCTCGCCGTCGAGCGGATGCTCGGCATGGAGGTCCCGGAGCGGGCCGTGTGGACGCGGACCCTGCTCGCCGAGCTGAACCGGGTCCTGAACCACCTGATGTTCCTCGGCTCGTACCCGCTGGAGCTGGGCGGCATCACCCCGATCTTCCACGCGTTCCGGGAGCGGGAGGACCTCCAGCGCATCATGGAGGAGGTCTCCGGCGGCCGGATCCACTACATGTTCAACCGGGTCGGCGGGCTGAAGGAGGAGCTGCCCGCGGGCTGGCTGGACCGCACCCGCGAGACCGTGGCCGCCGTCCGCTCCCGCATGGACGTGTACGACCGGCTGGTCCTCGGCAACGAGATCTTCCGCGGCCGCACCCGCGGGGTCGGCGTGCTCTCCCCGGAGGCGGTGCACGCGTACGGGGTGAGCGGCCCGATCGCCCGCGCCTCCGGCGTCGACTTCGACCTGCGCCGCGACGAGCCGTACCTGGCGTACGGGGAGCTGCGGGACACGTTGAGGGTCGTCACCCGGAACGAGGGCGACTGCCTCGCCCGGTTCGAGTGCCTGCTGGAGCAGACGCACAACGCGCTGGACCTGGCCGACGCCTGCCTGGACCGGATCGCCGGGCTGCCGCCCGGCCCGGTCAACCAGCGGCTGCCGAAGGTCCTCAAGGCGCCGGAGGGCCACACGTACGCCTGGACGGAGAACCCGCTCGGCGTCAACGGCTACTACCTGGTCTCCAGGGGCGACAAGACCCCCTACCGGCTGAAGCTGCGCTCCGCCTCCTACAACAACATCCAGGTGCTGTCGGAGCTGCTGCCGGGGACGCTGGTCGCGGACATGGTGGCGATCCTCGGGTCGTTCTTCTTCGTCGTCGGCGACATCGACAAGTAGGCGCCCGCGCGGGGTCCTACGAGCTGACCGCGTTCCGCAGCCCGGCCACGTCGAGCTGCTCGGTCTCGTCGTGCGCGGTGAGGTCGATGACCTCGCCGACGGCCTGCTCCTCGTCCCGCCGCGCGGCCGGCAGCGCGGCGGCGAGCGCCTCCTCGCCCACGACGTCCGCCAGGTCCTCGTCCTGGACGGCGGCCCCGGCGGGCCTGCCGGCGGCCTCGGCGGCGGGTTCGCCGGCGGCCCGTCCGCCGGCTTCCTTCCGGGTGCCGAAGAAGTCGAAGCCGCCCGTGGGACGCGGGGCGGGGCGGCGCCGGGCGGCGGGCTGCACGACGGTGGCCGCCGCGGGGACCGGGCGCGCCAGGAGGGTGGACGTCCCGGTCGTGCCGGCGGTCGCCCCCGAGGGGTGGGGCGCGGCCCCGGCGGCAC
>JAAXOU010000016.1 GCA_012396115.1 Streptomyces somaliensis DSM 40738
GGGGCAGTGCGACCACCCGGTCCGCCACGGCGAGCAGCGCGGGCCGGTGCACGACCAGCAGGACCGTCCGGCCGACGGCGAGCCGGCGCACCGCTTCCACGACGGCGGCCTCGGTCGCGCCGTCCAGTGCGGCGGTCGGCTCGTCCAGGAGCACCACGGGCCGGTCCGCGAGGAACGCCCGGGCCAGAGCGAGCCGCTGCCGCTGCCCGGCCGACAGCCCGGCGCCGTCCTCGCCGAGCACCGTGCCGGTCCCGTCCGCCAGATCCGCGACGAAGTCGGCGCCCGCCTCCCGCAGCGCCGCCCGTACGGCGTCGTCGTCCGCCTCGGGCCTGGCCAGGCGCACGTTGTCGGCGATCGTCCCGGCGAACAGGTACGGCCTCTGCGGCACCCAGGCCACCCGCTCCCGCCACCGCTCCGGGTCCAGTGCCGCGACGTCCACGCCACCGGCCCGTACGGTGCCCGCGTCCGGCACGGTGAAGCCCAGCACCACGTCCAGCAGCGTGGACTTGCCGGCGCCGCTCGGCCCGACCAGGGCCACCGTCTCCCCCGGCTCGACCACGAGCGACACGCGGTCCGGTGCCGGCTCGGCCCGACCCGCGTGGCGTACGGTCACCGCGTCCAGCTCGATCCGCACCGGGCCCCCGGGCAGCACCTCCGTCCCGGCCCGGCGCACCGGTGATTCCAGGACCGCGAAGACCTCCTCGGCGGCCGACAGCCCCTCCGCCGCGGCGTGGTACTCCGTGCCGACCCGGCGCAGCGGCAGGTACGC
The DNA here is from genome assembly GCA_012396115.1 of Streptomyces somaliensis DSM 40738. Classification (GTDB taxonomy): domain Bacteria; phylum Actinomycetota; class Actinomycetes; order Streptomycetales; family Streptomycetaceae; genus Streptomyces; species Streptomyces somaliensis. Next base: position 770 of record JAAXOU010000016.1, read on the forward strand.
CTCGGGCGCGAGGATCAGGATGACCAGGCCGGTGTACAGGTCGAGGGTGCCGTGGACGAGGCGCATGCCGATGCCGACGGCCACCAGCGCCACCGAGAGCGTCGACAGCAGTTCCAGCGCGAAGGACGACAGGAAGGCGATCCGCAGGGTGCGGAGCGTCGCCCGCCGGTACTGCGCGGTGATGGAACGGACCGACTCGGCCTGCGCCTTCGCCCGGCCGAACACCTTCAGGGTCGGCAGTCCGGCCACCACGTCGAGGAAGTGGCCCGACAGCCGGGACAGCAGCCTCCACTGGCGGTCCATGCGCGCCTGCGTGGCCCATCCGATGAGGACCATGAAGACCGGGATCAGCGGCAGGGTCACCACGATGACGGCGGCCGACACCCAGTCCTCGGTGACGATCCGCGCGAGGACGGCCACCGGGACGACGACGGCGAGGCCCAGCTGCGGGAGGTACCGGGTGAAGTAGTCGTCCAGCGCGTCCACGCCCCGGGTGGCCAGCGCCACCAGGGAGCCGGTCCGCTGACCGCTCAGCCACCCCGGCCCGAGCTCGGCGGCCCGCTCCAGCAGCCGGCCGCGCAGCTGGGACTTGACCGCCGCGCCGGCACGGTGGGCGGCCAGTTCGGTCAGCCAGGAGACCAGCCCGCGGCCCACGGCGACCGCGGCGAGCAGGAGGAGCGCCGGTGAGAGGTCGTCGACGGCCGCGCCGTGCCGGAAGGCGCCGACGACGACCTCGGCGACGAGCATCGCCTGGGCGACCACCAGGCCCGCCCCGACCACGCCGAGGAAGACCACCGCCAGCAGGAAGGAGCGGGTGGTCCGGGCGTACCGCAGCAGCCGCGGATCGATCGGTTTCACGTGAAACATCTCCTGCCGGCGGTGCCTAGTGGAGGTCGGCGATGTGCTGCGTGCCGATGCGCTTGCGGAACACCCAGTAGGTCCAGCCCTGGTAGAGGAGGACGAACGGCGTGGCGATCGCCGCGCACCAGGTCATGATCCTCAGGGTGTACGGGCTGGAGGAGGCGTTGTCCACGGTCAGGCTCCAGTCCGGGTCCAGCGAGGACGGCATGACGTTCGGGAAGAGCGTCAGGAAAAACATGGCGACCGTCGCGGCGATCGCCAGGCCGGACAGCGCGAAGGACCACCCCTCGCGTCCCGCCCCGACGGCCCCGACCGCCCCGGTGAGCGCGGCCGCGGCGATGAGCGCCGCCACCAGGCTGGTCCCGTCGCCGTGCGCCGCCTGCGTCCAGGCGAGGAAGGCGAGGACGGCGGCGACGGCGGCCGGACCCAGCCTCCACGCCAGCTTCCCGGCCCGCACCCGGATGTCGCCGACGGTCTTGAGCGCGGCGAACACCGCGCCGTGGAAGGTGAAGAGCGTCAGGGTGACCAGCCCGCCGAGCAGCGCGTACGGGTTGAGCAGGTCGAAGAGGGTGCCGACGTACTCCTTCGACGCGTCGATCTCGACACCCCGCACGATGTTGCCGAAGGCCACGCCCCACAGGGCCGCGGGGACGAGCGAGGTCCAGAAGATGGCCCGCTCCCAGTTGTGCTGCCAGCGGTGCTCGGACCGCTTGGCCCGGTACTCGAAGGCGACCCCGCGCACGATCAGGCAGAGCAGGATGACGAGGAGCGGCAGGTAGAAGCCGGAGAAGAGGGTGGCGTACCAGTCCGGGAAGGCCGCGAAGGTGGCACCGCCGGCGGTGAGCAGCCACACCTCGTTGCCGTCCCAGACGGGGCCGATGGTGTTGATCAGGACGCGCTTCTCGGCCCGGTCGCGGGCGAGCAGCCGGGTGAGGACGCCGATGCCGAAGTCGAAGCCCTCCAGGAAGAAGTAGCCGGTCCACAGGACCGCTATGAGTACGAACCAGACGGTGTGGAGTTCCATGCCTCGCTCCCCTTCCTCAGTACGAGAAGGCCATGGGGCGGTCGGCGTCGCGGTCGTGGCCGCCGATCCGGGTGGGCGGGTCGAGATCGGCCTCGGTGAGCTCCGGGGGGCCGGCCTTGACGTACTTGACGAGCAGCCTGACCTCGATCACCGCGAGCACCGCGTAGAGCAGGGTGAAGGCGGTCATCGAGATCAGGACCTCGGTCTGGGAGGTGCCGGGGGAGACCGCGTCGCCGGTGCGGAACACGCCGTACACGGCCCAGGGCTGGCGGCCCATCTCGGTGAAGATCCAGCCCCAGGAGCCGGCTATCAGCGGGAAGGCCAGCGTCCACAGGGCGGCGAGCCAGTACAGCCTGGTCAGCCGGTGGCCGAGGGGCTTCCTGAGGAGGACGAGGTGCGGCACGTCGTCCTCGCCGACGCGCAGGGCCCGCGGCAGGAGGAACTTCCCGCGGGTCAGCCAGAGCCCCAGCAGGCCGAGCCCGAAGGAGGCCATGCCGAAACCGATCATCCAGCGGAACGACCAGTAGGTGACGGGGATGTTGGGTCGGTAGTCACCGGGGCCGTACTTCTGCCGCGCGGCCTCGTTGGTGTCGTTGATGCCGGGCACGTACGAGGAGAAGTCGCCGTTGGCCAGGAAGGACAGCACGCCCGGGATCTCGACGGCGACCTTGTTGTGGCCCTCGTCGACGTCCCCGTAGGCGAAGACGGAGAACGGTGCGGGCCCCTCGCCGTTCCACAGCGCCTCGGCGGCGGCCATCTTCATGGGCTGCTGCTTGAACATGACCTTGCCGAGCAGGTCGCCGCTGACCGCGGTCAGCAGGCCCGCCACCACCACGGTGACCAGGCCCAGCCGCAGCGAGGTCTTCATCACCGGGACGTGCTTCCGGCGGGCCAGGTGGAAGGCGGCGATGCCGACCATGAACGCTCCGCCGGTCAGGAAGGCCGCGGTCAGGGTGTGGAAGACCTGGGTGACGGCGGTGTTCTGGCTCAGGACGGCCCAGAAGTCGGTCAGCTCGGCGCGTCCGGACTCCTCGTCGATCCGGTAACCGACCGGGTGCTGCATCCAGGAGTTGGCGGCCAGGATGAAGTAGGCGGAGAGGACGGTGCCCACCGACACCATCCATATGCAGGCCAGGTGGACGCGCTTCGGCAGCTTGTCCCAGCCGAAGATCCACAGTCCGATGAAGGTCGACTCGAAGAAGAACGCGATCAGCGCCTCGAAGGCGAGCGGCGCCCCGAAGACGTCGCCGACGAACCGCGAGTAGTCCGACCAGTTCATCCCGAACTGGAACTCCTGCACGATGCCGGTGACCACGCCCATGGCGATGTTGATCAGGAAGAGCTTGCCCCAGAACCGGGTGGCCCGGAGGTACTTCTCCTTGTCGGTGCGCACCCACGCGGTCTGGAGACCGGCGGTGAGCGCGGCGAGTGAGATGGTCAGGGGGACGAAGAGGAAGTGGTAGACGGTGGTGATCCCGAACTGCCACCGCGCCAGCGTCTCCGGCGCCAGAGCCAGGTCCACGACGGTCTTCTCCTTACGGCCTAGCAGCCCTGCGGCCTCACGGCCCCACGGCCTTCCCTCCGCCTGCCGATTCCGGTTGATCACGGGAGGAAGCAGACGAGCTTGTGAATGCGTTCACAATCACAAGCATTATGCCCCAGGTGGAGCAGCAGCTCCAAAGGGGGGTGCCCTTCACCGGCGCCCCGCCGTCCTGCCGGGCCCGGAGGCCCTGGGGAGGCACCCGCCGGACGCGCCTCCCGGTCCGCCGGCCCTCATGGCCCCGGTCATGGGAGAACCCCCGCGAGCACTCCGCTCGCGGGGGTTCTCCTGCCGTCCCCGCCCGGCCGAGGCCGGACGCCCGCGGCGATCCGGGCCGGGGGCACGATCCGGACCGGAGGCCTGGTCCGGCCAGCGCCTCAGCGCCGGTCCACACTGGTCAGAGCCTCTCCTTGCGGAACGCCTCGGCCACCCGCAGGAAGATGTCGTTCGCCTCGACCTCGCCGATCGTGACCCGGACGCCGTCGGGGGCGAACGGGCGCACGACCACCCCCGCCTCCTCGCAGGCGGCGGCGAACTCGCCGGAGAGCTCACCGAGCGGCAGCCACACGAAGTTGGCCTGCGTCACGGGCAGCCGCCAGCCCTGGGCCGCCAGCGCCTCGACCACCCGCGTGCGCTCGCACACCAGGGAGCCGACGCGGCCCTGCAACTCGTCCTCGGCGCGCAGGGAGGCCACCGCCGCGTCCTGCGCGACCTGCGTGACGCCGAACGGCACGGCCGTCTTCCGCAGGGCGGCCGCCACCGGCTCGTGGGCGATCGCGAAACCTATGCGCATGCCCGCGAGGCCGTACGCCTTGGAGAAGGTCCTCAGGACCGCCACGTTCGGCCTGGTCCGGTAGATCTCGATGCCGTTGGGCACCTGGTCGTCCCGGATGAACTCGATGTACGCCTCGTCGAGGACGACCAGGACGTCCGAGGGCACCCGGTCCAGGAACCGCTCCAACTCGGCCCGGCGCACCACCGTCCCCGTGGGGTTGTTGGGGTTGCAGACGAAGATCAGACGCGTGCGCTCGGTGATCGCCCGGGCCATCGCCTCCAGGTCGTGCGCGCCTTCCCCGGTGAGGGGGACCATGACCGGGGTGGCGCCCGCGATCTGCGTGACGATGGGGTACGCCTCGAAGGACCGCCAGGCGAACATCACCTCGTCGCCCGGGCCGGCCGTGGACTGCACCAGCGACTGGGCGATCCCGACGGAGCCCGTACCGGTCGCCAGGTGCGTCACCGGCACCCCGAAGCGCTCGGACAGCTCGTTCATCAGCTCGGTGCACGCCAGGTCCGGGTAGCGGTTGAGGTTCGCCGCCGCGGCCAGCGCCTTCTCCAGGACGCCCGGGAGCGGCGGATACGGGTTCTCGTTGGAGGAGAGCTTGTACGCAACGCGGCCTTCGGCGGCGGTGGCCGGCTTCCCCGGCTTGTAGGTGGGGATCTCGTCCAGCACAGCGCGCAGCTTGGGGCTTGTCTCGCTCACCGTGGTCCTCCTCGACCGTATGTGCACCATGGATACTGCACACCTTATGAGGATTCCGCCCGCCTGCGAATGGCCGAGCGGGAGCGATGCGCGGCACGGGGCGGGCCGGAGCGGCGTCCGGGTCCCGTCGCCCACCGCTGCGAGGGGGCGCGCGCCGCACTGGCGCGAGCGGGTGGTTCGCGCCGTGGTGCGCGTCCCCCGTAGAGGTGAGTTGAAAGCCCTCCACCCTCGCAACCGGCAGCTCGACCTATGCGCGTGGACAACTGTCCACCTACCGAAAAAACCGCCAAACCCCTTGTATTTCAATGCGTTTGGCGGACTTGGACCTTGCAGAAACGTGCCTGCTAGGACCGGATCGCCTACCCGTCGCAGTCCGTCGCCGTCCCCTTACTATCGGCACGCCATGACAGCAGCAGGGAAGCACCAGGTGAGCCGGGCACAGACCCGGGGGAACCGGCAGGCGCGCGCGGGCATCCGGGATGTGGCCGCCGCGGCCGGGGTCTCCATCACGACTGTCTCCGACGCGCTCAACGGCAAGGGCCGGCTCCCGGACGCCACCCGCCGCCACGTCCGCGAAGTGGCCGACCGGCTGGGTTACCGGCCCTCCGCGGCCGCCCGCACGCTCCGTACCGGCAAGTCGGGCCTCATCGGCCTGACCGTGACGACCTACGGGGACGAACCTTTCACCTTCACCGAGTTCGCGTACTTCGCCGAGATGGCCAGGGCGGCCACCTCGGCCGCGCTCGCCCGCGGCTACGCCCTCGTCATCCTGCCCGCCACCTCACGCCGCAGCCCGGCCGACATCTGGTCGAACGTGGCCCTCGACGGCACGGTCGTCGTCGACCCGGCCGACCACGACCCCGTCCTCGCCGAACTCGTCCGACAGGGCCTGCCCGTCGTCTCGGACGGACGTCCCGCCGGCTCGCTCCCGGTGACCGCCTGGGTCGACAACGACCACGAGGCGGCCGTCCTCGACCTCCTCGACCACCTGGCGGAGGCCGGCGCCCGCCGCATCGGCCTGCTCACCGGCACCACCACCGACACCTACACGCGGCTGTCCACCACCGCGTACCTCAACTGGTGCGAGCGCGTCGGCCAGGACCCCGTCTACGAGGCGTACCCGGCTCACGACCCGTGCGCCGGCGCCGTCGCCGCGGACCGGCTGCTGGCCCGCCCCGACCGCCCGGACGCCGTGTACGGGCTGTTCGACCCGAACGGCACCGACCTGTTGGCCGCGGCGCGGCGGTACGGGCTGCGCGTCCCCGACGACCTGCTGCTCGTCTGCTGCAGCGAATCGCCCGTGTACGCCGCGACCGAGCCGCCGGTCACCACCCTGTCGCTCAAGCCGCGCCGCATCGGCACCGCCGTCGTCCAGTTGCTCATCGACGCGATCGAGGGCGTGGAACACGACCGGTCAGTCGGGCAGGTGGTACCGACGGAGTTGATCGTCCGGGCGTCTTCGCAGCGCAGACCGCCGCGGACGACGGTGAGTCCGCCGCGCCGACCGCACCAGCGGTAGACCGCCTCCGCCCGGACCGGGCAGAGCCCCGCGACAGATGGGCGAAGACCGGGCGACATCCGGGTGAGAACCTCTTCTCTCTTGGATCAAAACCCGACAATCAGGGCGAAACATCCGGCGAGTCGGACGTGCTCCACGATTCATCACCCCTGGTGCGTCACACAGCACAAGCCTCATTCCTATGATGGGCGGACGACAGCGCGGGCCGCTCCGACCAGGCCGGTCCGCGATGTGAGGGCGTCGCGACGGTGGTGGAGGGGTCGATGACTCAGGGGGCCGGTCAGGGACCCGTGGTGCGAACGGCGACGTTGCGCGACTTCCGCGTACCGCCGTACGCCCAGGTGCCCGTCGAGGACCACGCCGAACACCCGCAGCCCCGGGCCGCCCCACACCCCCGGGAACACCAGCAGGTACCGCAGACGCCCCCGCAGCACACTCCCGGGCGGCCTCACCTCCTCCACGCCCAACAGGAACCCCGGACATCCCGCCCGCCGTACCCGGGCGACGCCCTGCCCGACGACGAGTACCCCGACGGGTACACGCCGACCGAACGCGACCTGCCGGTCATCAACCGGGGGGACACCCTCCAGGTCTCCGTCGCCCCGCCGCCCGACCCGGCGGCCGCGGCCGCGCCCGTCGGACGGGGGCCCGGGCCGGGCCCGCTGTATGTCGTGGGCGATGTCCACGGCTACCTCGACGAACTCCTCGCCGCCCTGCGCGAGCAGGGCCTCGTCGACGCCGACGGCCACTGGACGGCCGGCAACGCCCGTCTGTGGTTCCTCGGCGACTTCACCGACCGCGGTCCGGACGGCATCGGCGTCATCGACCTGGTCATGCGGCTCTCCGCCGAGGCGGCGGCCGCGGGCGGCTACTGCAAGGCCCTCATGGGCAACCACGAGCTGCTGCTGCTCGGCGCGAAGCGGTTCGGCGACACCCCGGTGAACTCCGGCGCCGGCACGGCCACCTTCCAGGCCGCCTGGCTGCTCAACGGAGGCCAGAAGAGCGACATGGACCGCCTCCAAGACGTCCACGTCCAGTGGATGTCCCGCCTCGACGCGATCGTCGAGCAGGACGGCCATCTGCTGCTGCACTCCGACACCACGGCGTACCTGGAGTACGGCGGCACCGTCGAGGACGTGAACGACACCATCCACGAGATCCTCACCCGCAACGACGCCGACGAGTACTGGGACCTGTTCCGCAAGTTCACCAAGCGGTTCGCGTTCCGCGACGAGGGCGGCGCCGACGCCGTGCGCGAACTGCTCGACACCTACGGCGGGCAGCGCGTCGTCCACGGCCACAGCCCCATCCCGTACCTGCTCGGCGAGGTCGGTACCGAGGACGCGGACGGCGAGGGCAGCGGCCCCGTCGTCGAGGGCCCCCACGTGTACGCGGACGGCCTCGCCGTCGCCATGGACGGCGGCGTCACCATGGCCGGGAAGCTGCTCGTCCAGCAGCTGCCGCTCCCTCATTGAGCACACCGGACGGGGGCCCGGCCCCGTCCGTTCCCCGTCGCACCGGGTGAGCCCCTCCGGCGTCCCGCCCCTCCGCGCGGCCCCTCGCCGCGGTACGGGGCGCTTCGCCGGGGGCCGACCCGCGGCTTCGGTGATCGCCTCGCCCGCGAACGCTCCCCGGCGAAGCGCCGCGCACCGCGTCCGGCCCCCTCGGGTCCGGCGGCCGCCGCCCGCCGGACCCCGGTCACGCCACGCAGGAGCGCCCACGACACGGAGGCCCGGCCGCACGGGAGGGCCGTGCGGCCGGGGCGTGTCCTGCCGGAGCGCGGCGTCCCGTACCCCCGCCTTCGGCCGACCGCCGGGCCGGCCCCGGTACGGAGCGACCGGCGGCCCGTGTCCCGCGGCCCGGTCGGTGAACGGGTCGGCGGCCCGGGTCAGTCAGCCAGCGGAAGGTAGACGCGGTTGCCCGCCTCGGCGAACTCCCTGGACTTCTCCGCCATCCCGGCTTCGATCTCCTCCTGCCCGAGGCCGCCGCCGTGCTCCCGCCGGATGTCCTGCGAAATCCTCATGGAGCAGAACTTCGGCCCGCACATCGAGCAGAAGTGCGCGGTCTTCGCGGGCTCCGCCGGCAGTGTCTCGTCGTGGAACCCACGCGCCGTGTCCGGGTCGAGCGCCAGGTTGAACTGGTCCTCCCAGCGGAACTCGAACCGGGCGTCCGACAGCGCGTCGTCCCACTCCTGCGCACCGGGGTGGCCCTTGGCGAGGTCCGCCGCGTGCGCCGCGATCTTGTACGTGATGACGCCGGTCTTCACGTCGTCGCGGTTGGGCAGGCCCAGGTGCTCCTTGGGCGTGACGTAGCAGAGCATCGCGGTGCCCCACCAGGCGATCATCGCCGCGCCGATACCGGAGGTGATGTGGTCGTACGCCGGTGCGACGTCCGTGGTCAGCGGACCGAGCGTGTAGAACGGCGCCTCCTCGCAGATCTCCTGCTGGAGGTCGATGTTCTCCTTGATCTTGTGCATCGGGACGTGGCCCGGGCCCTCGATCATCGTCTGGACGCCGTGCGCCTTGGCGATCCGGTTGAGTTCGCCCAGGGTGCGCAACTCCGCGAACTGCGCCTCGTCGTTGGCGTCGGCGATGGAGCCGGGCCGCAGGCCGTCACCGAGCGAGAACGTCACGTCGTACGCGGCGAGGATCTCGCAGAGCTCCTCGAAGTTCTCGTACAGGAAGGACTCCTTGTGGTGTGCCAGGCACCACGCGGCCATGATCGAACCACCGCGCGAGACGATGCCGGTCTTGCGACGGGCCGTCAGGGGAACGTACCGCAGCAGCACGCCCGCGTGGACCGTCATGTAGTCGACGCCCTGTTCGGCCTGCTCGACGACGGTGTCCTTGTAGATCTCCCAGGTCAGTTCCTCGGCCTTGCCGTCGACCTTCTCCAGTGCCTGGTAGAGCGGCACGGTGCCGATCGGCACGGGGGAGTTGCGCAGCACCCACTCGCGGGTGGTGTGGATGTTGCGGCCCGTGGAGAGGTCCATGACCGTGTCGGCGCCCCAGCGGGTCGCCCAGGTCATCTTCTCCACCTCCTCCTCGATGGAGGAGGTGACCGCGGAGTTGCCGATGTTCGCGTTGACCTTCACCAGGAACCGCTTGCCGATGATCATCGGCTCGATCTCCGGGTGGTTGACGTTGGCGGGCAGTACGGCACGGCCCGCCGCGATCTCCTCCCGCACGACCTCCGGCGACACGTTCTCGCGGATCGCGACGAACTCCATCTCCGGTGTGATCTCGCCCCTGCGGGCGTACGCGAACTGCGTCACCGCCTGCCCGTCCCGGCCGCGCCGCGGCCGACGCGCCCGGCCGGGGAACACGGCGTCGAGGTTGCGCAGGCCGTCGCGCGACGAGGTGTGCTTGATGCCGTCGTCCTCCGGACGGACGGGACGGCCCGCGTACTCCTCGGTGTCGCCGCGCGCGGTGATCCAGCTCTCCCGGAGGGGCGGGAGGCCGCGGCGTACATCGGTTTCGACGTTCGGATCGGTGTACGGCCCGGACGTGTCGTACAGGGTCACGTCCTTGCCGTTGGTGAGGTGCACCTTCCGGACCGGCACGCGGAGGTCGGGGCGCGAGCCCTCGACGTATCCCTTGTGCCAGCCGATGGACTTCCCGCTCTCCTCGGTGCCGGAGGCAGGCGTATGTGCGTCCTGAACGGTCATCCTGACCTACTCCCTACGCCGGCATTACCCGGTAACAGGTTCGGCGGTCGACGCAGCGGCTTCCGTCGCCGATGTTTCACATGAAACATCGCTGGGACGGAGGTCAGCGTCCTCTCAGCCCGGTGCTCCGAGCTCCCGCGTGTGCAAAGGTGCCACCACGCTAGCGTCATTCCGGCCAGGCTGAACAGAGGGCCCCTTCGTTCTTGCGATGATCGGTCGGTGACTTCCTCGCATCAGCATCCGGAAAACGGGTCGGGACACGGCCCCGAGCACGGTCCTGGGCACCGCCCGGATCCCGAAGCGCTCGCCCATGTCCACGCGCACGCCCACGGGCCGGCCGCCCCCGTCTCCAAGCATCTGCGCAAGGTCATCGCCGCAGTGCTGATCCCCTTCGCCACGGCGGTGCTCGTCGGCCTCGCGGTGCTGTGGCCCGGTGGCGCTCCGGCGCACGAGCGCACCGGTGTCGGGTTCGACCGGCAGACCGAGACGGGCCGGGTCGTGCGTGTCGAGCGGATCGACTGCAAGGACGTGAACGCCGCTCAGGTCCCGCCGACCGGGGACACCAGCACCCCGCAGGGCCGGGAGGCGGTCAACGCCCTGCGGGGGCAGTGCAAGCGGGCCACCGTCGAGGTGACCAGCGGTCAGGACAAGGGACGGCGTTTCGTCGAGATCGTCCAGCCCGACGCGCCGCGGCAGTTGGAGGAGGGCCAGGGCGTGGTCGTGGCGTACGCGCCGGACGCTCCGGAGGATCTCCAGTACTCGGTGACGGACGTCGACCGGAAGTTCCCGTTGCTGCTGCTGTCGGTGGTCTTCGCCCTGGCGGTGGTGGCGGTGGGCCGGCTGCGCGGTGTGATGGCGCTGATCGCGCTCGGGACCAGTTTCGTCTTTCTGACCCTCTTCATCCTGCCGGCGATCCTCCAGGGGTCGAACCCGTTGGTCGTCGCCGTGGTCGGGTCGAGCGCGATCATGCTCATCGCGCTGTACCTCAGCCACGGGGTGAGCGCCCGCACGTCGGTCGCGGTGCTCGGCACGTTGATCTCGCTGCTGATCATCGGGCTGCTCGGCTCGTTGTTCATCGGCTGGGCCCGGCTCAGCGGCAACACGGACGACTACACGGGCCTGATCCACGGGTTGTACCCGGGCATCGACATGTCCGGTCTCCTCCTCGCCGGCGTCATCATCGGTTCGCTCGGGGTGCTCGACGACGTGACGGTCACCCAGACGTCGGCGGTGTGGGAGTTGCACCAGGCGGACCCGACGATGGGGCCGCGCGCGTTGTACCGGGCGGGCATCCGGATCGGGCGGGACCACATCGCCTCCGTGGTGAACACCCTGGTGCTTGCGTACGCGGGCGCGGCGCTGCCCCTGCTGCTGCTGTTCTCGATCGCCCAGAGCAGTGTGGGGACGGTGGCCAACAGCGAACTGGTCGCCCAGGAGATCGTCCGCACGCTGGTCGGCTCGATCGGGCTGGTGGCATCGGTGCCGGTGACGACGGGCCTGGCGGCTCTGGTCGTCTCGGCCGATCGGGATCCGAAGGCGTCGGCTCCGGCACGTGCGGGCCGGGGGAGGCGTCGCAGGAAGTAGCGATGGACGGTGCCGACGGGGGAGGCGGTGAGCGGCCGCCCATCCGGAGGGGGCCGGCCCGGGGAGCCGGGCCCGCGCGGCTCCACTGCACCATCAGCTCCTCAGCCGGCGTTCTCGTCGGCGAGGATGCGGCCGAGCACCTCGTCGAGGCCCTCGTCGAAGTCGCCCAGTGAGCACTCCTGCCCCAGGGGCACCAGCTTGTCGGTGCGGTCGAGGAAGGCGACGAGGGGCGGCGCACTGGCCCGGAACAGCGCCTGGTCGGCACCGACGCGCAGCCGGATGTGGACGTCGGAGAGTCCCTCGGCCTCGGACGGCTCGATCCGCACGTCACCGTCACCGGTGGCGTCGTTGATCCCGTCGACGAGCAGCTCGCGCCCGAAGGTCCAGGTCACCGGTGCGTCGCCGGGCAGGTGGAACGTCATCCGGACCGCGAAGGGGTCCTTGGTCTCGTACCCGAGCTCGACCGGGATCCTGAAGGAGAGCTCCTCCGAGACGATGAAGCTCATCAGGACTTCGGCCTGAACCGACTCGCGCATCACGTACCCCGCTGTAGATGAATGTCTCGACGCAGTTCTGAAAACAGTAGCCATGACAAAACTGGCCAGGATTGATCCCTCCTGGCCCTCTTGACGCAATGCTCCTGCAAGCGCTATCAGACCACAAGGAGTGATTTTTCAGATACTGATAGAGACGACGAGTGATCGGAGGAACTCCCCGATCTCATCGCGCAGCCGTTCCACTTCGAGAAGCGTACTTTCGTCCTGAATCAGAGGTACGGAAATAACTCTGGCCCGGTCCTTTTCCCGGCGGCCCGCCCGCTCTCGGAGAGCGGGGGCGGATTCTGTGGCAGGGTGGTCGACGGCCGCCACGAGCTCGACCTCACCGTCCCGGTAGACGGCGAAGCAGACGGGGAAGCCGACCGCGTCCCACCAGTGCGCCGGGGGGCCATCGATCTTGCCGCGACGATTCTGCAGGGAACTCGCCTCCGCCAGCCTCCGGGCGGCGTCGCCCAGGGTGAACAACCCCTTCTCGCGCATCAGATAGCCCTCGTGGGTGAGGGTGCGCAGCAGGTGGTAGGCCGTGGCCAGCGGCAACCCGGTCTCGCGCGCGAGCTGCTTGGCAGGGGCCCCGCCCTCGTGGGACCCGACGGCCTCCAGCAGTCTGAGCGCCCGCTGCACCGAGCCGATCAGGGTTGGGGCGGTAGAAGGAGAAGCCATGACCGAAGGTCACCCCCAGGGCATGTTGCCCACGAGCGATTGCCGCTGACACCGCCGTACGCGTCCGCGTATCCTGCACATCACACGCATACAGTCGCAACAGTCGTACAAACCGCTGGTAAGGCGTTCAGTCAGCCCCCGAATTCAAGGGCCGCGGAATCCCTGCCACTCTAATGGCAGACTCCGTCCCGAAGCGGGTTCCACCGGATCCGTTCCCCCGGCCGGCCTAACGGCTTCCCGTCACCAGCCGCCGTCCGAGGACGAGGGAGATTTCCTCAACTTCCGTATGAGGTAAACCAGTCCGCCGACGAGAGCCACGAGGGCCAGCGCTTTGAACAACAGGCTCACCACGAAGTAGACGGCGGTCGCGATCACGCCGCCGAAGACGAAGACGGCGACCACGGGCATCGCCACCCACTTCACCCACCACGGAAGCCCCGCGAGAAGTCCCCTTACCGCCACAGTCCTGCCTCGTCTCTGCGTCGCAACGGTGAACGTCTCCGATGCTAAGGACACGGAGGCCTCCGGCGGGGGTTCTGCGCCCCTGGGAACTCCCCGACCCTCCCCCTAGGGAGGGCTCGGACGGGGTCCCGGGTCCGGGCCGCCCCCCGGCGGAGGGACGTCAACTCTCGGGCGGGGAGAACACCACCAGGACCCGCAGGTCCTCGGTGACGTGGTGGAACCTGTGCGGCACCCCCGCCGGGACGTACACGACGCTGCCGCGTCCCACCTGCGTGGTCTCCGTCCCCACCGTGATCGAGCCCCGGCCGCTGACGACGAGGTAGACCTCGTCCTCCTTGTGGGGCTGCTGGGGGTCCGGCTGCCCGGCGTCGAGTGCGTACAGTCCCACGGACATGTTCCGCTCACGCAGGAACTGGAGGTACGCGCCGTCGTTGGCGGCGCGCTCGGCCTCGAGTTCGTCCAGCCGGAATGCCTTCATCGCCCGTTCGCCCCTGCCTCGGTCCGATCACGTCTGCCACGATCAGACACATGATGAATCTCGTAGTCAAGACGCTCGCGAACGCGGGCGCTCTGGCGGTGGCGATCTGGCTGCTGCAGGACATCACCCTCACCGGCGGGAGCACCGGCTCCAAGGCGCTGACGCTGTTCCTCGTCGCCCTCGTCTTCGGCGTGGTCAACGTCCTCGTCAAGCCCCTCGTGAAGCTGCTCACGCTCCCGCTGTTCGTCCTCACCCTTGGTCTGTTCACACTGGTCGTGAACGCGCTGATGCTGCTGCTGACCTCCTGGCTCGCCGAGAAGCTGGACCTCGGCTTCCACGTGGAGGGCTTCTGGACCGCGGTCCTGGGCGGTCTGATCGTCTCGGTCGTGTCCTGGGCGCTGAACGTCGCCCTCCCGGACGGACGCGACTGATGGAGGCGGCACCCGGCTGGGGTGACGGCACCCGGGCCGTGCGGGCCGGGCTGCCGGAGCCGCGCGAGTACGAGCCGGCCCTGCCGGGGCCGGTCTTCGCCGCCCACTTCCACCTGCCGGGCGAGCCCGTCGGCCCCTACACGTACGGGCGTGACGAGAACCCGACCTGGACGCTGCTGGAGCGCGCCATCGGGGAGCTGGAGGCGCCCGGGGACGGCACTGTGGAGACCGTGGTCTTCGCCTCCGGCATGGCCGCGATCTCCTCGGTGCTGTTCTCCCTGCTCGGGACCGGTGACGCCGTGGTCCTCCCGGCCGACGGCTACCAGGCCCTGTCCCTGGTACGCGAGCAGCTGGAGAACTACGGGATCGAGGTGCGCAGTGCGCCGACGGGTGGCGACGCGCAGCTGTCCGTCCTGGACGGTGCGAAGCTGCTGTGGCTGGAGACCCCGTCCAACCCCGGCCTCGACGTGTGCGACATCAGGCGGATGGTGGCGGCGGCCCGCACGGCCGGCGCGCTGGTCGCCGTGGACAACACCCTCGCCACGCCCTTGGGGCAGCGCCCTCTGGCACTCGGCGCGGACTTCTCGGTGGCCAGCGACACCAAGGGCATGACCGGACACGGTGACCTCCTGCTCGGCCACGTCACCTGCCGCGACGCGGGGCTCGCCGCCGGAGTGCGGCGCTGGCGGAAGATCGTCGGAGCGATCCCGGGCCCGATGGAGGCGTGGCTGGCCCACCGCTCCCTCGCCACCCTGCGGCTGCGGGCCGACCGGCAGTGCGCCAACGCGCTGGCGCTGGCCGAGGCGCTGGCGGCGCGGGACGACGTGGCGTGCCTGCGCTACCCGGGGCTCCCGGGCGACCCCTCGTACGAGGTGGCGGCCGGGCAGATGCACCGCTTCGGATCGGTGGTGTCGTTCGTCCTCGACGACCGGCAGCGCGCGGAGCGGTTCCTGGAGGCGCTGCGGCTGGTGGACGACGCGACCAGTTTCGGCGGAGTACGGTCGACGGCCGAGCGGCGGGGCCGGTGGGGCGGCGACGCCGTGCCGCCGGGGTTCATCCGCTTCTCGGTCGGCGCGGAGGACCCCGACGACCTCGTCGCGGACGTGCTCCGCGCCCTGGACGCGGCGAGCGGACCGGGCTGACGGGAGGGCGCACGCCGCAGCGGCAGTACGGAACAGGCCGTCCGAGCCTCTCCCTCGCGGCTCGAACCGCCTGTCTCCGTACCCGTTCCGCTCCGGATCGGCTACTCGGCCCCACCTCAGGGCCCGATCACACGAGCGACGGAACCCCGCCGACCTGTTCGTAGTCACACGGCTCGGAGGGCGTCGACCGGGAGGGCGCGGGTCTCAGCCTGCTGCCGACCTTCGTCACGGTACCGAGCCGCCTCCCTCACCCGTGCCGCAGCTCTTCTCGGGCTCCCCCAGCCCGCCGTGACCAGCCGGGTCCGTGCCCTGGAGCGGCATCTCGGTCGGCCCCTCCTCCCGCGGCGGGCCCGTGCTGCCACGCCCACGGCGGTCGGCGAGCAACTCGCCCGCCGGGCCGCTCCCACCTGGGCGCACTCGTGGAGATCGCCGGGACCGAACCGTACGGGCGGGCCGGGGTCCTCCGTCTCACCGGGCCACCCGAGATCGTCCCGCTTCGGGCGTTTCCCGCCCTGACGCCCCTCCTCTCCGAGGGCCTCAGCCCGCGGGTCTTCCGCACCGTCTTTGAGGAGGGCGTCGACGGGCCGGCCGCCGGACGCCACGACCTGCTCGTCCCCACGGCACGGCCACGGGGCGGGCTGGCGGCGACGCCGCTGTGCGACCAGGAGCACGCGCTGGTGGACGTACCTCCTCGTCGTCCGGGCCGGCACACCGGCCCAGCCCCACATCGCCAGGACCCAGGAGGCCGGGCGGCGGGCGGTGACCACCGGCGGCCACGGCCCCGCGGGCGTTTCAAGTGAAACACCGCGGGCCATTTTCATGCCATGACCGAACGTCCAGTGGTCAAGCGCACCGCACGGGCCATCCTTCTCGACGATGATGACCTCATCCTGATCAAGCGCACCAAGCCGGGGATGGACCCCTACTGGCTCACACCGGGCGGAGGCGTCGAGCCGAGCGACGCGACCGTCGTCGACGCCCTGCACCGGGAGGTCCACGAAGAGCTCGGCGCGAAGATCACGGACGTGGTTCCCTGCTTCGTCGACACCGTCGAGCACATCGAGGACGGCGGTGTCTCCGGAGTGAAGGTGCAGCACTTCTTCGTCTGCCGCCTGGCCTCCATGGACCCGAGCCGACGGCACGGGCCCGAGGTGGATGAACCGGTCGGCGAGTACGAGATCGTCCGCGTCCCGTTCAGTCGGGTCGGCATCGCCGCCGTACACCTCGTCCCCCTGTCGCTTCGCCACTACCTGGACGGCAACATCGAGGGCGTACGCGCCATGCACGCCCCCGACCTCGGTTGATGGTTCACCGCCTTGAGCGCGGTGAACCGTCTCGTGGAAGACAGCCGGCGTGCGCACCGGAAGGCCCGCGGTCCTCATGCGTCGGAGACCCGTGCACCGGTACCGGCCACCGAGGGGACTCCCGCCCCGGGCCGGGAGCGCCGGGTGAGGGGCCGTGTTTCACGTGAAACCGCCACTCGTCATCCACCGGGACCATTCCGGCCGTGGGACCGTCCCTGAACGGAGATCGCCCGTGTCGCCCTCCTCCACCGAGGCCCCACCAGCCGGACGATGAGCCGGAGTTCCGTCGGCCAGGGCATCCGATGGACTCAGCACCCCGGCTGAACGACGAGGTAGCCTCCGCCCCATGGACGATCTCGACATCAGGCGTGCGGCAGCGGTCGACGTTCCCGCCATCGTGGCGATGCTCGCCGACGACCCGCTCGGCGCCCAGCGGGAGTCGCCCGATGACCTCTCCCCCTACTTGGACGCCTTCGAGCGAGTCGCCGCGGACCCGAACCAGCACCTGGTCGTCGCCGTCCACGAGGGTCGGGTCGTCGGCACCCTCCATCTGACCGTCATCCCGGGGCTGTCCCGGCGCGGCGCCACCCGCTCCCTCATCGAGGCGGTGCGGGTGCACGCCGAAGCACGCGGCAGCGGAGTCGGAACACGACTGATTCGATGGGCCATCACCGAGTCGCGCCGCCACGGCTGCGTCCTAGTCCAGCTCACCTCGGATGTGTCCCGCACCGATGCCCACCGCTTCTACGACCGGCTGGGCTTCACCGCCTCACACATCGGCTTCAAGCTGGCCCTCTGAGCACCGTTTCACGTGAAACGTCAAGGCGTGCCCCGCCAACCCCCTTCGTCCACACCACCCGGGATGACGTCCTCCGGCCCGTACGGCTCACGGGTGAACACGAACGAACCCAGATCCAGATGGCTCACCGAGCCGTCCTTGCGGCGGACCACCCGGAGCACCTCGCCGTCGTAGTAGCCGTCGAGTCCGAGCCATGTGCCGTCCGGAAGCGGCCGGAACCGGGAGCCCCGGCCGGCACCGCGCAGGGGTTGCAACTCCACGCCGCCGTCCGCGAGCACCTTCAACCCGTAGGCGTACGTTCCCCAGTACCAGGAACCGGTCAGGGAGAGCGGCGCAGCGTCGGACTCCGGCAGGGGGCGCCACGGCTCCGGGAAGCGGGGCTCCGCCTCGGCGACGATCCGCACGAGGTCGGCGGCGAGCACACCGGGATGCGGTCCGGACGTCGCGTTGGCCAGGACGACCGCGGCGACGTCATCGTCCACGCTCAGCCAGAGGCCGGCGACGAAACCCGGGATCGAACCGGAGTGGCCGACGAGCGTCCGACCGTCCTGTCGTACCAACTGCACACCGAGCCCGTAGCCTCCGTCCCAGTTCTCCGCGGCGGGCGGAGCGGCGGGCGTGCACATCTCCCGCACGGAGTCGGCGGACAGCACCCGCTCGTCCCCTCCGGCAAGGAACGAGGCGAACCGGCAGAGGTCGGCGGCGGTCGACCACAACTGCCCGGCCGGGGCCATCAGGCCCAGATCCTCGACCGACTCCGGCAGGAGCACATCCGCCCACGGATGAACCGCCCACCCCTCGGCGTACGGAACCACCGGCTGCGACGTCGTCCGGCGCATGTCCAGCGGCTCCAGGATCTCGGTGCGCAGCGCCTCCTCCCACGAGACACCGCGCACCGCGGAGACCAGCGAACCCAGCAGGGTGTAACCGGTGTTGGAGTAGTGGTGAACACGCCCCGACGGGTGTACGAGCGGGTGTTCCCCGAGGACGTCGGGAAGATCGGGGCGCAGTTCACCCGGAGTCCGCTCCCACCAGGGGGCCGGTGGCTCGGCCGCCAGACCGGCGGTGTGGCTCAGGAGCTGGGCGATGGTCACATCTCCGACGCCCGTGTCCGGCAGGTGCTTCTCCAGGGGGTCGTCCAGGTCGAGCAGGCCCTCGTCCCGCAACCGCATCACCAGGACGGCGGTGAAGGTCTTGGTGATCGAGCCGACCCGGTACTGCGTGTCGGTGGCGGACGCGACGTCGCCCCACGCGTCCGCCCACACCAGTCGGCCGCCGCGGGCGACCGCTCCGACGAGGGAAGGCGTCCGGCCCTCGGACTGGCCGACGGCGATCCGGTGAAGCAGTGAGCGCTCCGTGGTGGGCAGGAGTGGTACGGGAGTTGATGTCATGGGCCCAGATGTACAGCACGGGGCGGAACCTGTGGACCCCCGCTGGCGTCGACACCGGTGACCGGGCTGACCGAGGAGGCACGCATGTCCGTGACGCTGGGCGAGGAAGTCATGCTGCTGTCACTGGACGACGCCGGTGTCGTGAAGGACCGGGCTTCCACGCGCTGGGCCGTGGCGGGCGGCGCCCTGCTGGAGTTGGCCATGCGGTACCGGGTCCAGGTCGCGTCCGGCCGCCTGGGCGTCACCGACACCTCGTCGACGGGCGAGGAACTGCTCGATGAGAGACTGCGCCGCCTCTCCGACTGGGTCCACCGGCATCGTTCCGGGAGGGTCGCCGAATGGCTGGCGAAGGACCAGGCGGCCACCGTACGGGCGACGGTGCGAAGCCTTCACGAGCGCGGCCTGGTCACCGAGGAAGGGCATCGCGCTCTGGGTCTCTTCGCGGTACGGCGCTATCCGGAGGCGGACGGCACCGTGGAGCGCGAGCTCCGGGAGCGGTTGGCGCGAGTCGTCCTGCGAGGGGCCCGGCCCGACGACCGCACGTCCGCCCTGGTCGCGCTCCTGCACGGTGCCCGCTTGTACGACATCGCCTTCCCCTCCGTCCCCCGCAAGGAGGTCGAGCCCCGTATGGCGGTGATCGCCGAAGGCAGGTGGGCGGCCGCCGGCGCCCGCAGGGTCATCCGGGACATGGGTGCGACGGTGGCGTCGGTCACCGCGGTGACCGACGCGCCCTCCGCATGAGGTGACCCTCAGGCCGTCGACACCAGTAGGTGGGCGGCGAGGGCGACGATCAACGCGCTGGACGCCAAGGCGGTGGCCAGCCGGCCCCGGGCGCCGGCCGGTACCCGCCCGAGCAGCGCTCCGCCCCCGGCGAGGAGGACCTGCCAGCCTGCGGACGCGACGAACGCGGCGGCGGCGAACGCAACTGCCTCCGGCTCATCCGGCCGGCCGTTCGTCCCTCCGCCCAGGACGAGCGCGGTGAAGTAGACGACGGTCAGGGGGTTCATCAGGGTGATCCCCAGGAACGTCAGGTACGCCCGCCCCGGTCGGAGCGCCCCTGGCTCCCCCTCGTCCCCGGCCGTGTGCCGCCTCCGGTACCGTCCGATCGCGATCACCGCGCCCCGCACCGCCAGTCCGACCAGGACCAGGGCGGAGGCCCAGCGCAACGGCACCGTGACCGCCTCCAGCAACGGTGTGAGCACCGAACCGCCCACCACCGCGACCAGTGCGTAGAGCCCATCGGCGGTCGCCACGCCCAGCCCCGCGCAGATCCCGGTCCTCAAGGGTGACCGCGCGGCCACCGCCATCAGGTACACCCCGACGGCACCGACCGGCAGGGCGATACCGAACCCGGCGATCGCCCCGGCGACCAGCGCGCTGATCACGCGAACACGGACGTCGCCCCAGCCCGCCGACCGGCCCGCTGTCGATCAGACCGGCGTGTGGCGGCGGGGGTCCACAGCGGAAGGCGGGGCCGGATGGTCGTCATGCCCCTCATCCTCGGCGTCCCCGCGCAACCGGGGCAATCGGTTTCCGTCCCGGAGGCGCGCGTCACCGGGCGGACGCGCCGCCGGGGTCGCGGGAGGGGCCGGCGCACCGCCTCCGGTCCACGGCGTCCCCCTGGAACGGGATCGTCGGGCCCGCTCGGAGCCGGGCGACACCACGCCCGTCCGTGCAGGGTGCCGGACGCCCCGGCTTCCGGTTCGCCCGGGCGGGGCCCGGGACGGGAGTTGCGGGCCACAGTGCCGCAGCGCGGTACCGCGGCCCGGGGCTTCACCACCGCCCGAGAGGCCCCCCACGGCCGACCGGGCGGCTGCCCCCTCCTGCCGACCCCTGCCGGAGACAGCTCGCGCTTCCTCGACGGTCCTCCGCCCCGCCTTCCCGAGCCGCGGATCCTCCGGAACGCCCGGACTCGGAGCGCGACTCGTACGACGGGGCTGGCCCGGCGCGGCCAAGCCGGTGGACGGCTCCGTCGGCTCCGTTCGAAGACGGCGTCAGGCCAGCTCGCGCAGCGCATCTCCGATCGCCGCCACCCCTTCGGCGATGACTCCCGGCGGGTTGGCCGCGTAGCCGAGGACGAGGCCGGGGCGGCCGGGGAGCTGCCGGTGCCACGACAACGGCTGGCACTTCACGCCCCGGGCGAGTGCGGCGGCGGCCAGTTCGGTGTCCGGCACCTCCGGCGCGTACGTGACGGTCAGGTGCAGACCGGCCGCCGCACCGTGCACGACCGCACCCGGCAGGTGCTCGGCGATGGCGTCGATCATCGCATCGCGCCGCCGCCGGTGCCGCCCGCGCAACAACTGCAGGTGCCGCTCCAGGTCACCGGAGTGCATCAACCGGGCGAGCACCAGCTGCGGCAGCACGGCGTTGCCCAGGTCGGTGAACCGCTTCGCGTCGGTCAGCGCGTCGCGGTAGCGGGGCGGCGGGACCACCCAACCGATCCGCAGCGCGGGCGCGAGCAGCTTGGACACGCTGCCCATGTAGCACACCCGGTCGGCCAGCAAAGCGCGCAGCGCGGGCACCGGCGGCCGGTCGTAGCGGTGCTCCGCGTCGTAGTCGTCCTCCAGGATCAGCCCGCCGTCCTTCGCCCAGAGCAGCAGTTCGCGGCGGCGCTCGCCGCTCGTCACCACCCCGGTGGGGAACTGGTGGGCGGGCGTGAGCAGTACCGCGCGGGCGCCGGTGGCGCGCAGCGCGTCGACGCGCACGCCACCGTCGTCGACCGGCACCGGTGGGGTGGCCAGGGCTCCGTTCCGCAGGTGCTGGCGGGTGCCGAGCGAACCGGGGTCCTCGACCGCGACGCTGTCGACGCCGTCCTCCCGCAGCACCGGGTGCAGCAGCGTGAGCGCCTGCGCGGTGCCCGCGACGACCAGTACCTCGTCCGGCTCCACCCGGATGCCGCGGCTGGTCGCCAGCCAGTCGGCGACGGCACGGCGCAGCCGTGGGACTCCGCGGGGGTCGCCGTAGCCGAGGTTCTCGGCGGACAGCTCGGCGAGAACGGCCCGTTCGGCGCGCAGCCAGGCCGTACGGGGGAACGCGGTGAGGTCGGGCTGGCCGGGGGTGAGGTCGACGCGCGCGCGGGCGGCACGCAGCGCGTCGAAGACGTCGGCACGGGGTTCGCCGGCGAACAGCGGGACCGGCACCGCCCGGTCGGCGGCCGGCGCCGGACCCCGGCGCGGTCCGGTCCCGCAGGACGCCGGCGGCTGCGGGAGAGGCGCCGCGACCACCACCGTCCCACCGCGCCGGCGCCCCTCGACGTGGCCGTCCTCGGCCAGCCGCCGGTACGCCTCGGTGACCACCCCACGCGAGACGCGCAGTTCGGCGGCCAACAGCCGGGTGGGCGGCAGTCTACTGCCCGCCGCCAGCCGGCCGTCGGCTATCGCCTGCCGCAGTCTCCGCGCCAACCAGTCCGCCTTGCCGCCGACGGGTGCGTCACCGGCGTCGAGCTGCAGGAAGTCGGAGCCGTAGGCCGGCGGCCCGCACTCCGCCGGCGTGTCCGCCGTCATGGGCGCACCGGCCGTTCCGTCCGCCGCCATTCCCCCTCGTTCACCGGGCCGATGGTGTCATGCGCCACCGCGGCTCCCGCGGATCCGTCAACGCCCTACCCGCCGAAGACGAACTCCGGTGCGGGCCGGGTGAGGACGGCCGTCACGGGGTCGGTCGGCCAGTGCGCGGCCAGTTCCCCGGCCACCGTCTCCAGTAGTTCCGGCACGACCTCGGCTCCGCCGTCGTGCACGGCCTCCGCCACCACCAGGATCCGGCCGGTGCGCTCGCCGACCGCGGAGTGGCCGCTCTGCCGGTTGGTCCACCGGCGGGCGTGCACCCGTCCGGCCGAGTCGGCGAAGGTCACCTCGCCGGGGTGGGGGTGCTCGGTACCACCGCCGAAGGCCGTGTAGTGCTCGTCGCCGCGGGCGTGGCACACCTCCAGCAGGGGGCCGGTGACGCGGTCCGCGTCGAAGACCGCCACCGGCACCGCGTACGCGACCGATATCGCGTTGCACAGGTCGACCACCGGATGGATGCGCGGTAGCTCTCCCTGCTTCCTCAGCCGCCGCAGCAGTGACTCCGAGGCGCAGCGGTACTGCGTCGGTTTGAGCCCCATCCGGGAGAAGACCCGCCGCCAGGCCAGCACTTCGGGGAACTCGCTCTCGGTGGCACCGGCCAGCCGGGCAGCGGCACGAGCCGTGTGTTCGGCGACGCGCGGGCCGACGTCGGCGGTGGCATCGACGCCGGTGGCCCACAGGGCACCGGCGGCGAGTTCGGGGTGGTCGGACCAGATCGCGTCCGCGTGCCGGAAGCGCATCTCACGCCACCGCCAGCCACGCGCTCAGGCCCACGAAGCAGGCGGCGAACCCCCGGCGGATGCCGGTCATCACCCTCGGCCTGGCCAGCACGCGGTGTCGTACGGCGGCGGCGCACATCCCGTACGCGGCGAAGACGACGAAGGTCAGCGCCATGAAGGCGGCGCTGAGCCGGAGCATCGCGCCCAGGGAGCCGGACTCGCCGGCGGGCACGAACTGCGGCAGGAACGCGACGAAGAACAGCGTGAGCTTCGGGTTGAGGAGGTTGATCAGTATTCCGGAAGCGATCACGCGAGCCGCCGGCCGCGCCTCCGCCTCCCCCTCGACGGACAGCGCCTCCTTGTCGCGGAGCGTCGCCCACGCCATGTACAGGAGGTAGCCGACACCGAGGTACCTCACCACCTCGTAGGCGACGACGCTGGTGTGCAGCAGCGCGGCGAGGCCGGTGATCGTCGCCGCCAGGTGCGGCAGGATGCCGAGGGTGCAGCCGAGCGCGGCGACCGTGCTCGCCCGGCGGCCGTGGGA
Organism: Streptomyces somaliensis DSM 40738; assembly: GCA_012396115.1. GTDB lineage: Bacteria > Actinomycetota > Actinomycetes > Streptomycetales > Streptomycetaceae > Streptomyces > Streptomyces somaliensis. Next base: position 24,495 of record JAAXOU010000016.1, read on the forward strand.
CAACCCGGCAGCCAGGGTGTACACCACCCCGGTGCCGGGGGTGACCACCACGACCAGGGTGGTCAGCAGGAACGCGATGCTCAAGGAGACCTCCACGGAGTTCAGGGTCTTCCCACCCTGCCCCGGCCATGGCCCGGCGGACAGGGCCAAAGCACGTCGGGTCGACTGGTCCATAAGGTCGAGCCGACGGGGGGTACGCCCCTTCGCGCAGACCGCGCACACCGCGCACGGCCGCACGGGGCGCCGGCGGGCGGGGGCGGGCCCGGTAGCGCCGGCGTACGGCCCGGGCCGCGTCTCCCCGGCTCCGCGAACCGCCGCCGCACCCCGGTCCGGCGGACGGCGGACGACGTGCCCGCGGCGGCTTCGACGCTCCGCCGCAGGGAGGGTCCGGCGGCGCGGATGCCGGCCGGTGGGCGCAGCGGGCCGCGGTGCCCCCACCGCCGGGCCCGCGCGGTCACGAGGGTCCCGAGCCGCCGGGCCGGGGACCGGGTGGTCGGCGGACTCACCGGTGGAGGGGTCCGGCGGGCCGGGGGGTGGACGGCCGCCCTTTCGCGCTCCGCGGAGAAGCCGCGCGAATCGGGCCCCGATTCGGGCGGTTCACCCGCCTGCCGCCCCCAGGTCCTCGACCGGACCGGCGTCGTGGCGGCACCACGGCCGGGAGGGCGACGCGCGGTCCGAGGACCTGCGCGGCGGCCGGATCAGGTCTGGGCCATGTCGACGAAGCGGGAGTAGTGGCCCTGGAAGGCCACCGTGATGGTGGCCGTGGGGCCGTTCCGGTGCTTGGCCACGATCAGGTCCGCCTCACCGGCGCGGGGGGACTCCTTCTCGTAGGCGTCCTCGCGGTGGAGCAGGATCACCATGTCGGCGTCCTGCTCGATCGAGCCGGACTCCCTCAGGTCGGACACCATGGGTTTCTTGTCCGTGCGCTGCTCGGGACCGCGGTTCAGCTGGGACAGGGCGATGACCGGGAGCTCCAGCTCCTTCGCGAGGAGCTTGAGGTTGCGGGACATGTCCGACACCTCCTGCTGGCGGCTCTCGGCACGCCGGGAGCCGCCGGACTGCATCAGCTGGAGGTAGTCGATGACCACCAGTTTGAGGTTGTTCCGCTGCTTGAGGCGACGGCACTTGGCGCGGATCTCCATCATCGACAGGTTCGGGGAGTCGTCGATGTAGAGCGGGGCCTGCGAGACGTCCGGCATGCGCCGGGCCAGCCGGGTCCAGTCCTCGTCGGTCATCGTCCCGGACCGCATGTGGTGCAGCGCCACCCGCGCCTCGGCGGACAGCAGGCGCATCGCGATCTCGTTGCGGCCCATCTCCAGGGAGAAGATGACGCTCGGCAGGTTGTGCTTGATCGAGCAGGCGCGGGCGAAGTCCAGCGCCAGCGTCGACTTGCCCATGGCGGGACGTGCCGCGATGACGATCATCTGACCGGGGTGGAGGCCGTTGGTGAGGGAGTCGAAGTCGGTGAACCCGGTCGGTACACCGGTCATCTCGCCGCTGCGGGAACCGATCGCCTCGATCTCGTCGAGGGCGCCCTCCATGATGTCGCTGAGCGGTAGGTAGTCCTCGCTGGTGCGCTGCTCCGTGACGGCGTAGATCTCGGCCTGTGCCTGGTTGACGATCTCGTCGACGTCGCCGTCGGCCGCGTACCCCATCTGCGTGATCTTGGTACCGGCCTCCACGAGGCGGCGCAGCACCGCGCGCTCGTGGACGATCTCCGCGTAGTACGAGGCGTTCGCCGCGGTCGGCACGGACTGCACCAGGGTGTGCAGGTACGACGCGCCGCCCACCCTGTTGATCTCGCCGCGCTTGGTGAGCTCGGCGCCCACGGTGATGGGGTCGGCCGGCTCGCCCTTGGCGTAGAGGTCGAGGATCGCCTGGTAGATCGTCTCGTGGGCGGGTCTGTAGAAGTCGTGGCCCTTGAGCACCTCCACGACGTCCGCGATGGCGTCCTTGGAGAGGAGCATGCCGCCGAGTACGGACTGCTCGGCGTCCAGATCCTGCGGGGGTACGCGTTCGAAGCCTCCGACCCCGCTGTCCCAGGGGCCGCTCTCCGACCCCCGTTCGTGCTGGTCCTCGCGGCCGTGGCCTCCGCCCCGCCCGCCGAAGGGTGCCTCGGCTCCGCGCTGGCGGGAGACGGGCAGACGGTCACTCGGGCCTCTGTCGGTCCAGGGGTCGTCCAAGGGCTCCGGAATGGTCACCGGCCCACCTCCTCCCGTCCGCACCGCGGACCTTGGCGTGTCAGTCTTTCTACGCCACGGCTCTGACAAACAAGAGGCACCAACTCCACCTCGCGGCACGTCGGGCGCCGGACCACGGTAGGCCCGCGGGCACCCACAGCCAATCTGGTTATCCACAGGGCCTGTGGGTGAACGCCCCGATGCTGTGGAGAACTCGCCGGATCCTGTGCACGGATCGGGGGACAGCCATGTGGACAAACATGTGGCGACATCCACAGGTCCGCCCTGAGCTGCGGGTTTTCCATCCACCGGCTGTGGGGGAGAAAAACTTTTCCCAGGGACTCAAGATCCGCGCAAACAGCGCACGGGACCACCGCCGAACCAACGGGCGGTAATAACCAATTAACCGTTGCACCCATTACCTGTGGATGATTGTATGGGGCGCATGACCCAGGCTTCCCCGGCTCCCGAGCACCTGCGCCGCTCCTACGACCGAGAGATCCTCGCCCTCGCCGTGCCGGCCTTCGGGGCGCTCGTCGCCGAGCCGCTGTTCGTCCTCGTCGACAGCGCCGTCATCGGCCATCTCGGCACTCCCCAGCTGGCCGGTCTGGGCATCGCGGCGGCCCTGCTGTCAACGGCCGTCAGCGTCTTCGTCTTCCTCGCCTACGCCACGACGGCGGCCGTGGCCCGGCGTGTCGGCGCGGGCGACCTTCCGGCGGCGATCCGCCAGGGCATGGACGGCATCTGGCTCGCCCTCCTCCTCGGACTGGCGGTCATCGCGGTCACCCTGCCGGCGGCTCCCTGGATCGTCGAGGTGTTCGGAGCCTCCGGCACCGCCGCCCCCCACGCCGCGACCTACCTCAGGATCTCCAGCCTCGGAATCCCCGCGATGCTCGTCGTGCTCGCCGCCACCGGTGTCCTGCGCGGGCTCCAGGACACCCGGACCCCCCTGTACGTCGCCGTCGCCGGCTTCGGTGCCAACGCCGCCCTGAACGTCGCACTGGTCTACGGCGCAGGGCTCGGAATTGCCGGCTCCGCCTGGGGCACCGTGATCGCGCAGTGCGGCATGGCCGCCGCGTACATCGTCGTCGTCGTCCGCGGAGCCCGACGCCACGGTGCCTCGCTCCGGCCCGACGCGGCCGGTATCCGGGCCTGCGCCCGGGCTGGGGTCCCCCTGCTGATCCGCACCTTCTCCCTGCGCGCCGTGCTGATGATCGCAACCGTCATCGCCGCCCGGCTCGGTGACGTCCCGGTGGCCGCGCACCAGGTCATCCTGTCGCTGTGGAGCCTGATGGCCTTCGCGCTCGACGCCATCGCCATCGCGGGGCAGGCCATCATCGGCCGCTACCTGGGCGCCGGGAACACCGAAGGCGCCCGGGCGGTCTGCCGCCGCATGGTGTGGTGGGGCGTCGTTTCGGGAGCGGTTCTCGGAGCCCTCCTCGCGGCCGCCCGTCCGCTGTTCATCCCGGTCTTCACGGGGGACGACGCCGTACGGGAGGCGCTGCTGTCCGCACTGCTGGTGGTGGCGCTCTCCCAGCCGGTCTCCGGGGTCGTCTTCGTCCTGGACGGAGTCCTGATGGGCGCCGGGGACGGCCCGTACCTGGCGGGTGCGATGGTGGTCACGCTGGCCGTCTTCACTCCGGCCGCCCTGCTCGTCCCGGCGCTCGACGGTGGACTGAGGGCCCTGTGGTGGGCGATGACCCTGATGATGACCGTCCGGCTGGTGACGTTGTGGCTGCGGATGCGTTCCGGTCGCTGGTTGGTCCCCGGCGCCGCCCGTTGACGGGCGGGCGGCGGACGCGTTGTTTCACGTGGAACATGCCGAAGGGCCGCACCCGAACGGGTGCGGCCCTTCGGCGCTCAGCTCTGCGGAAGCAGTGCTCAGGCGGCGACGACCTCGACGCCGAGGCTCGCGGCGACCTCGGGGTGCAGGCGCACGGAGACCTGGTGCGCGCCCAGGGTCTTGATCGGCGCCCCGAGCTCGACACGGCGCTTGTCCACGTCCGGACCGCCGGCGGACTTGATCGCGGAAGCGATGTCAGCCGGGGTGACGGAGCCGAACAGGCGGCCGGCGTCGCCGGAGCGAACGGCCAGACGCACCTTGACGGACTCGAGCTGGGCCTTGATCTGGTTGGCCTGCTCGATCGTCGCGATCTCGTGGATCTTGCGGGCGCGGCGGATCTGCGCCACGTCCTTCTCGCCACCCTTGGTCCAGCGGATCGCGAACCCGCGCGGGACCAGGTAGTTGCGAGCGTAGCCGTCCTTGACGTCGACGACGTCGCCGGCCGTACCGAGGCCGGAGACCTCGTGGGTAAGGATGATCTTCATCAGTAGGTCACCCTTCCTTATCGCGCGGTGGACGTGTAGGGCAGCAGCGCCATCTCACGGCTGTTCTTGACGGCCGTGGCGACGTCACGCTGGTGCTGCGTGCAGTTGCCGGTCACGCGACGGGCACGGATCTTGCCGCGGTCGGAAATGAACTTCCGCAGCATGTTCGTGTCCTTGTAGTCCACGTACGCGGTCTTGTCCTTGCAGAACGCGCAGACCTTCTTCTTAGGCTTGCGCACAGGCGGCTTCGCCATGGTGTATCTCCTGTGTGATCAAGAAGTGGGTTGCGAGCCCGGCCCTAGAAGGGGGGCTCGTCCGAGTAGCCGCCGCCGGAGCTGCCGCCGGAGCCGCCGCCCCAGCCGCCGCCCTGGGCGCCCTGCTGGCCGCCCGCGGGCGCGCCACCGGCCCAGGGATCGTCGGCGGGAGCGCCGCCGCCCTGCTGGCCGCCCGGGGCACCGCCCCAGCCGCCCTGCTGGCCCTGGCCGCCGCCGTAACCACCCTGACCGCCGCGGCCGGTGGTCTTGGTGACCTTGGCCGTGGCGTTCTTGAGGCTCGGACCGACTTCCTCGACGTCCAGCTCGAAGACCGTGCGCTTGACGCCCTCGCGGTCCTCGTAGGACCGCTGCTTCAGCCGGCCCTGCACGACGACGCGCATGCCGCGCTGGAGCGACTCGGCGACGTTCTCAGCCGCCTGGCGCCAGACCGAGCAGGTCAGGAACAGGCTCTCGCCGTCCTTCCACTCGTTGGTCTGACGGTCGAAGGTGCGGGGGGTGGACGCGACGCGGAACTTCGCGACCGCCGCACCGGAAGGGGTGAAGCGCAGCTCGGGGTCGTCGACGAGATTGCCGACGACCGTGATGACGGTCTCGCCTGCCATGGGGAACCTCTCGGCGGGTTTGCTTCTGGCTGCTTGCTGCCACTCGGACCCGATGACCAGTGAGCGGAAGGCTCAGTGGGTCTCGGGGCGGAGGACCTTGGTCCGGAGGACCGACTCGTTCAGGTTCATCTGGCGGTCGAGCTCCTTGACGACCGCAGGCTCGGCCTGCAGGTCGATGACCGAGTAGATGCCCTCGGGCTTCTTCTTGATCTCGTAAGCGAGACGACGACGGCCCCAGGTGTCGACCTTCTCCACCTTTCCGTTGCCCTCGCGGACGACGGAGAGGAAGTTCTCGATCAGCGGGGAGACAGCACGCTCCTCGAGATCGGGGTCGAGGATGACCATCACCTCGTAGTGACGCATGTGGAACCCACCTCCTTTGGACTCAGCGGCCACGGTCGTTCCGTGGCAGGAGGGTCGTGATGCGTACGCAACGGTAGCCGCGCCCACTGACAACGCCCGCGGACGGCGGTCCGGTTCCGGGCACGGGCGGACACCGGTGCAGACCGTACAGAGTACCCGCACGGCGGCTTCCGGTTGAAATCCGGTGGCCGCAGGACGCAACCTGTACGCACCGGGTGCGGGCGGCGCCACGGCGCGCCGCCCTCCGACAAGCCGGGAGGTGCCCCATGGCTCAGGCATTCCAGCGTCACCACCGCTCTTCCCTCCTCGCCACGGACGGAAAGCCCCATCCGCTCCAGGACACCCTGATGGCCGTGACCCTGGTGCTGGGCGCGCTCGCCTTCGCCACGGCCCAGTTCCCCGGCCTCCACCTGATCAGCTCCTGGGCCGGCCTCGTCGGCATCCTCACGGGCGCCTACGGCCAGTACGTCTCCGAGACCACCCGGGAACGGACGTTCCTGATCATCGGGCTGGGCGCGGCGGCGGTCGGTTTCTTCCTGGGCATGGCCCGCGGCGGTCTGTTCGGCGGCGTGATCGGCTAGCCCGTCGCGGTGCGGGCCCGGCCGGGGCGCTCCCCCGTGCCAGTAGGCTTCGGCGCGAGAGCTGGCACCCCTGTACCGACGGGGGACACACCTGCCGAGGAGCGCCCCGCATGAGCCTGACCCTGAGGACCATCAGCCGAGAGCAGCACCTGGCGTACGTCCAGAGCCTTCCGGCGGCGAGTCACTGCCAGGTTCCGGCGTGGGCCGACGTCAAGACCGAGTGGCGCTCGGAGAACCTGGGCTGGTTCGACCGGGACGGCCAGCTGGTCGGCGTCGGCCTGGTGCTGTACCGCCAGCTCCCGAAGATCAAGCGGTACCTCGCCTACCTCCCCGAGGGCCCGGTGATCAACTGGTACGCGCCGAACCTGGACGACTGGCTGCGGCCGATGCTCCAGCACCTCAAGCACCAGGGCGCCTTCTCCGTCAAGATGGGCCCGCCGGTCGTGATCCGCCGCTGGGACGCCTCGGCGATCAAGGCGGGCATCCAGGATCCCGAGGTCAAGCGCCTGCGCGACGTCGAGGCGACGCACATCGAGCCGCGCGCCTTCGAGGTGTCGGACCGGCTGCGCAAGATGGGCTGGCAGCAGGGCGAGGACGGCGGCGCCGGCTTCGGCGACGTCCAGCCCCGCTACGTCTTCCAGGTGCCGCTGGCCAACCGCTCCCTGGACGACGTCCTCAAGGGCTTCAACCAGCTGTGGCGGAGGAACATCAAGAAGGCCGAGAAGGCCGGCGTCGAAGTGGTCCAGGGCGGCTACGAGGACCTGCCCGAGTGGCAGCGGCTGTACGAGATCACGGCCGTCCGGGACCGCTTCCGACCGCGCCCGCTGTCGTACTTCCAGCGCATGTGGACCGTCCTCAACAAGGAGGACCCCAACCGCATGCGCCTCTACTTCGCGCGGCACAACGGCGTGAACCTCTCCGCCGCGACCATGCTCGTGGTCGGCGGGCACGTCTGGTACTCGTACGGCGCCTCCGACAACATCGGCCGCGAGGTCCGTCCGTCGAACGCCATGCAGTGGCGCATGTTGCGCGACGCCTACGCCATGGGCGCGACCGTCTACGACCTGCGCGGCATCTCGGACTCGCTCGACGAGACCGACCACCTCTTCGGCCTGATCCAGTTCAAGGTGGGCACCGGCGGCGAGGCCGTCGAGTACATCGGCGAGTGGGACTTCCCGCTCAACAAGCTGCTGCACAAGGCTCTGGACATCTACATGTCACGCCGCTGACACCTCACGCTTCCGTACGCTCGTACGCACCCCGTCCACCCCGACACCCACAGCCACAGCCACAGCCACAGCCACAGCCACAGGAAGGGTCCGGACCGACCATGGCGCTCACCCTGTACGTCGACACCGCTCGCTGGCGGGCGCATCAGAAGTCCGTGATCGACCAGTTCCCCGGGATCGTCCCGGTCTGCAAGGGAAACGGCTACGGCTTCGGCCACGAGCGCCTCGCGGAGGAGGTGAGCCGCTTCGGCGCCGACACGCTCGCGGTCGGCACCACCTACGAGGCGGCCCGCATGAAGGACTGGTTCGGCGGCGACCTGCTGGTGCTGACGCCGTTCCGGCGGGGTGAGGAGCCGGTTCCGCTGCCGGACCGGGTGATCCGGTCCGTGTCGTCGGTGGACGGCGTGCACGCCCTCGTCGGCGCCCGCGTCGTCGTCGAGTGCATGAGCTCGATGAAGCGGCACGGCATCGGCGAGCACGAGCTGGCCCAGTTGCACACCGCCGTCGAGGACGTCCGCCTGGAGGGCTTCGCCCTGCACCTGCCGCTGGACCGCACGGGCGGCTCGGACGCCGTCGAGGAGGTCATCGGCTGGATGGACCGGCTGCGGGCCGCCCGGCTGCCCTTGCACACGATGTTCGTCAGCCACCTGCGGGCGGAGGAGCTGGCCCGCCTCCGGCAGCAGTTCCCGCAGACCCGGTTCCGCGTCCGCGTCGGCACGCGGCTGTGGCTGGGCGACCACGAGGCGACGGAGTACCGGGGCGCCGTCCTGGACGTCACCCGCGTCACCAGGGGCGACCGCTTCGGCTACCGGCAGCAGCGGGTGCCGTCCGACGGCTGGCTGGTGGTCGTCGCCGGCGGCACCTCGCACGGCGTTGGCCTGGAGGCGCCGAAGGCCATGCACGGCGTGATGCCGCGCGCCAAGGGCGTCGCCCGCGCCGGCCTCGCCACGGTCAACCGGAACCTCTCCCCGTTCGTGTGGGCGGGCAAGCAGCGCTGGTTCGCGGAGCCGCCGCACATGCAGGTGTCGATCCTCTTCGTCCCGGCGGACGCGCAGGAGCCGAAGGTCGGCGACGAGCTGGTGGCCCACCTGCGGCACACCACCACCCAGTACGACCGGATCGTCGACCGCTAGGCGGGCGCGCCGGCGGGCGGATCCGCCGGCCTCCGGGCGGCACCGTCCGCCCGGCGTCCCGCCCGGGCGGCCCGGCCGACCGCGAAGACGTCCTCGGCGCCGTCCAGGACCCCGCCGGACGGGTCGTCGGAGCCGTCCCGCCGGACGGGGTCCCGCTCGGGCCGCAGGGCGTCCCGCACGATCAGGGCGCACAGGTACAGCGTTCCGGCCAGGTGCACGGCGATCGCGAAGTGGTAGCCGTCCTGCGGCAGGCCCTGCTTGTGCTCCGTCGTGACGTACACGAGGTACATCCAGATGCCGAGGAAGTACGCCACCTCGCACGCCTGCCACACCAGGAAGCTCCGCCAGCGCGGCCGGGCCAGTGCAGCCAGCGGGATCAGCCACAGCACGTACTGCGGCGAGTAGACCTTGTTCGTCAGGACGAACGCCGCCACGACCAGGAAGGCGAGCTGCGCGAAGCGTGGGCGGCGCGGCGCGGTCAGCGCCAGGACGGCGATCCCCGCGCAGGCCAGGAGCATCAGCGCGCTCGCGATCGTGTTGACCGTCTCGACCCGCGGGTCGAGGCCGAAGCGCTGGGTGAGGATCAGCCAGAAGGAGCCGAAGTCGACGTTGCGCTCCCGGCTGAAGACGTAGAACCGCTTCCAGCCCTCCGGCGCGAGCACCATGACGGGCAGGTTCACCACCAGCCACGCGCCCGCGCAGCCCAGCAGGGACACGGCGAACTCGCGCCACCTCCCGGCCCGCCAGCACAGCACCAGGAGCGGTCCGAGCAGCAGGAGGGGGTAGAGCTTCGCGGCCGTGGCGAGGCCGAGCAGCAGGCCGAAGGCCAGGGCGCGGCCGCGGCTCCACATGAGCATCGCCGCGGCGGTCAGGGCGAGGGCGAGCAGGTCCCAGTTGATGGTGGCGGTCAGCGCGAAGGCCGGTGCGAGGGCGACCAGCAGGGCGTCCCAGGGGCGCCGGCGGTGCGTCCTCGCGACGCACACCGCGATCACCGCGGTGCAGACCAGCAGCATGCCCGCGTTGATCCCCCAGTACATCTGCTCCCGGTGCTGCAGGTCGCCGCCGCCCGGTGTCAGCCAGGCCGCGATCTGCATGAACAGGCCGGTGAGCACCGGGTACTCCAGGTACTGCATGTCGCCGGGGAACCGGTCGGCGTAGGGGACGAGCCCTTCGGAGAAACCGCGCGCCACGAACAGGTGCGGGATGTCGGAGTAGCAGGCGTGGGTGTACTGGGAGGCGGCGCCGCGGAACCAGGCCCAGTTGTAGCAGGGCAGCTTCTGCACCATGCCGAGGGCGAACGCGCCGATCGCGACGAGCGCGACGACCCGCACGGGTGTGAGGACGTCGGTGCCGAGCCGGGCGCGGCGTCCGACGGGGCCGCCGATCACCTCGCTGCCCGCGGTGGCGACCTCGTCCTGGCGGGTGGGGCACACGACGGGCCGCCCGTCGCGGGGGGCGCTCGTCTTCTGTGGGCTCGGCATGGGGGACATCCTGCCGTACGGGGCCGGAAGCGCGGCGAGGGCCGCCGCACCCGGCACGTGGACGCGTGCGGGTGCGGCGGCCCTCGCCGGGGACCGTGGCCGGCGGGGCGTCCCGGCTAGCCGTCCGTCCCGCCGAACCAGCCGCCCGAGCCCCCGCTGCCGTTGCCGTTGCCGTTGCCGCCGTTCGGCGGCGGTTGGCTCGTCTCGCCGCCTTCCGTGCTCCCGCCTTCGGTGGTGCCGCCGTCGCCCCCGGTCGTCCCGCCGTCGCCGGCGCCGTCCGTCGTGCCGCCCTCGGTGGTGCCGCCCGATCCGGTCTCGCAGTCCCAGTCGAGGGGGCCGCAGCTCTCGCTCGGCTTCCCGGTCTCCTTGGACGGGCTCGGCGTCGGCGACGGGGACGGCGATTCCGACGGCGACGGGGTCGCCGACGGCGTCTCGCTCGGCGTCGGCTCGGGGCTCTCGGCACCGCCGCCGTACACGGGCTGGGCGCCCAGGTCCTCCGGCGCGGGGAACCGCTCGACCGGCATGCCCTCGTGGGCCTCGGTCATGTACGCCTTCCAGATCTCGGACGGGAACGACGAACCGTGGACCTTGTCGCGGCCACCGGTGCCGAACATCTCCTCGAACTTGCGGTTCTTGTTGGAGGCGTCGTCGTCCAGGCGGTACATGTCGATCGCCGTCACCATCTGCGGGGTGTAGCCGACGAACCAGGCCGACTTGTTGCCGTCCGTGGTACCGGTCTTGCCGGCCGCGGGGCGGTTCGCGAGCCGGGCCTTCTTGCCGGTGCCCTTCTCGACGACGTCGACGAGCACGTCGGTGATGTTGCTGCTGACGGCGGTCGAGAAGGCGCGGCTCGGCTTGTCCTCGTGCCGGTAGATCACGGCGCCGTTCTTCTTCACCTCGGTGACGGAGTGCGGGGCGCGCTGTTCTCCGTTGGACGCGAAGGTCGCGTAGGCGGAGGCCATGCGGATGGCGCTGGGGTCGGAGATGCCGATGGAGAACGACGGCACGTTGCCCTTGGCGAGGCTGCTCTCCAGCAGGCCGGCCTCGATCGCGGTCTTCCTGACCTCCTTGACGCCGATGTCCATGCCGAGCTGGACGAACGGCGAGTTGGCGGAGTGGATCATCGCCTCGCGGAGGTTGATGTCGGGGTAGCTCTTGTTGTCGTCGTTGACCTGGAGCCACTCCTTGTCGTTCTCGTCCCTCCAGATGCTGCCGTCGTAGTCGCGGATCTTCAGCTTGTTCTTGCCGTTGTAGATCGCCGTGTCGGGGTCGATCAGCGTGCGGTCCTCGGGCCCCTGCTCCCGGCCCTTGCGCGGGTCCCGGACGCCGTACTTCATGCCCGCGGCCAGGACGAACGGCTTGAACGTCGAACCGACCTGGGCACCGGTCTGGTCGGCGTTGTTGGTGAAGTGCTTCGTCGCGTCGGTGCCGCCGTAGATGGCGATGATGGCGCCCGTCTTCGGATTGACGGTGGCGCCGCCGAACTGGACGTGCGTGTCCGTCTTGGGGCGCTTCTCCGGGTCGATGCTCTCCTCGTAGACCTTCTTGATGGTCCTGTCGAGGGCCTCGACCTTCTCCTTGTCGAAGGTCGTCCTGATCTCGTAGCCGCCCCGGGCCAGGTTCTCGGCGGTGATGCCCCGGTCGTTGTTGTTGATGAAGTACGCCTTGGCGAGGTCGACGAGATAGCCGACCTGTCCGCTGAGCTTCGCCTGCTTCTGCAGGGGCTTGACCTCCGGGAAGGCCGTGATCGACGCCCGCTTGGCGGGGTCCAGCTTCCCGTCCTTGACCATCTCGTCGAGGATCCAGCGCCAGCGCTCCGTCGCGCGCTCGGTGTTGGCCTCGGCGGTCGCCCTGGGGTCGATCTCGGGGGCGCCGGCCGGGTCGTAGTAGGTGGAGCCCTTCAGCAGCGCGGCGAGGAACGCGCACTCGCTCTCGGTGAGGTGCTTCGCGTCCTTGCCGAAGTACGTGCGGGCGGCCGCCTGGATGCCGTAGGCGCCCCGCCCGAAGTAGGAGGTGTTCAGGTAGCCGGCCATGATCTCCTTCTTGGTCAACTTGTTGTTGACCTTGATGGAGATGAACAGCTCCTGGAACTTCCGCTCCAGCGTCTGGGACTGGTTGTTCAGCCGGTTGTTCTTGACGTACTGCTGGGTGATGGTCGAGCCGCCCTGGGTCTGCCCGCCGGTGGCCATGTTGAACAGGGCGTGGCCGATGCCCATCGGGTCGACGCCGGCGTCGGTCCAGAAGGTCTTGTTCTCGGCGGAGACCACGGCGTCCTGGATCCCCGTCGGGATCTCGTCGTAGTCGATGATCTGCCGGTTGACCTCACCGCCGGTGGCGGCCATCTGCGAGCCGTCCGCCCAGTAGTAGACGTTGTTCTCGGCCGTGGCCGCCTTGTCCTGGTCCGGCAGGCCCACCCACGCGTACGCGACGGTCGCGGCGCCCATCATCGTCGCGAAGAAGGTCAGGAAGGCCCCCGTCACGAGCTTCCAGGACGGGACCCAGCGGCGCCAGCCGTACCTGCCGTGGCGGGGGTAGTCGATCAGCCGCTTCCTGCCCGGACCGCCGCCCCCGGGGCCCCGCCCCCCGCCGCCGGCGCCGCGGCGTCCGCCGCCGTGACCGCCGGGGCCGCCCGCGCC
>JAAXOU010000160.1 GCA_012396115.1 Streptomyces somaliensis DSM 40738
CGGCCCGCCGGCTGGTGGCGCGGTCGGCCCCGGACGGCCGCGCGGCCCGTGCGGGTGGCGGGGGCGGCGGGCCGGAGCCGGGGTTGTCGCTGGTGGTCGTCGCGCCGCGGGACGGTCTCGCGGCGTACGCCCCGGATCCGGTCGTGGCCGACGCGTGGGTGGGCGCGGGGACCCCGCACCTGTTCACCGGGGTGCTGGAGGCGACGGGGGTGGTGGGCCCGCTGGTGCTGCCCGGGGACTCGGCGTGCGCGCGGTGCGTGGAGCTGGGCCGGGTGGACGCCGACCCGGCCTGGCCCCGGCTGATGGCGCAGTGGAGGTCGGGCCGCCGGAGCGGGGCCGGACCGGCCGGTGACGTGGGGCTGGTGGCGTCGGTGGCGGGGCTGGCCGCCGCGCACGCGCTGGCCTTCCTCGACGGGGAGGTACCGGCGAGCGCGGGCGCCCGATGGGAGGTGTCGTCACCGCTGCTGGGGTGGCGGGCGTCGGCGGTGCGGCCGCATGGGCAGTGCCCGTGCGGGGCGGCGGAGCGGGAGGAGGAGGGGTTCGGACGGGAGCGGGCCTCGGGGCCCCTGGACGGGCAGGACACAATGGCGGGATAGCCGCCGTCGGCGGCGCGTGTCAGGCGATGCGGCACGACGGCCTGGGTTTTGGAGGGGCGCATGTCTGATCTTCCCCGGAAGGCGATCACCCGTACCGCCAAGTTGGCCGCGCTGCCACTGGGCTTCGCGGGGCGGGCCACGTGGGGGCTCGGCAAGCGGATCGGGGGGAAGTCCGCCGAGATCGTGGCGCGTGAGCTGCAGCAACGCACGGCGGACCAGCTTTTCAAGGTACTGGGTGAGCTGAAGGGAGGGGCGATGAAACTCGGCCAGGCGCTGTCCGTCTTCGAGTCGGCCCTGCCGGAGGAGGTCGCCGGGCCGTACCGGACGGCGCTGACGAAGCTGCAGGAGGCGGCGCCGCCGATGCCGGCGCGCACGGTGCACGGGGTGCTCGCCGAGCACCTGGGCGCCGAGTGGCGGGAGCTGTTCGTGGAGTTCGACGACAAGCCGGCCGCGGCGGCGTCGATCGGGCAGGTGCACCGCGCGGTGTGGCACGACGGGCGCCGGGTCGCGGTGAAGGTGCAGTACCCGGGGGCGGGCGAGGCGCTGCTGTCGGACCTGACGCAGCTGAGCCGGTTCGCCCTGCTGCTGGGGCCGCTGATGCCGGGGATGGACGTCAAGCCGCTGATCGCCGAGATGCGCGACCGGGTGTCGGAGGAGCTGGACTACGGGCTGGAGGCCCAAGCCCAGCAGGAGCACGCCGCCGAGTTCGCCGACGATCCCGACGTGGTGGTTCCCGCCGTGGTGCACCAGTCGGACCGGGTGCTGGTGACGGAGTGGATCGACGGGACACCGCTGTCGCGGGTGATAGCGGACGGCACGCCGGAGGAGCGGGACCGGGCCGGTCAGCTGCTGGCGCGGTTCCTGTTCTCGGGCCCGGCGCGGACGGGGCTGCTGCACGCCGACCCCCACCCGGGGAACTTCCGTCTGCTGCCGGGCGAGGACGGCGGTGAGCCGCGGCTCGGCGTGCTGGACTTCGGCACGGTGGACCGGCTGCCCGGCGGGCTGCCGGAGACCATCGGCCTCTGTCTGCGGATGGCCCTGGAGGGCGAGGCGGAGACGGTCTACGAACTCCTCTGCGACGAGGGGTTCGTGAAGGAGTCGGTCGAACTCGACCCGGACGCGGTGCTGGAGTACCTGCTGCCGATCATCGAGCCGGCCGGCGCGGAGGAGTTCCTCTTCACACGGGAGTGGATCCGTACGCAGGCGGCCAGGATCGCCGATCCCCGTTCGCCGGCGCACCAGTTGGGGAGGCGGCTGAACCTCCCGCCCGCGTACCTGCTCATCCACCGGGTGACGCTGAGCACCATCGGGGTGCTGTGCCAGCTGAACGCGTCGGTGCGACTGCGGGACGAACTGGAGGAGTGGCTGCCGGGCTTCCTGCCGGAGGAGCCGCTGGAGGAGCCGGCCTGACGGGGCGCGTCACCACCAGGCCGAGTCGAGCCTGCTTTCGATGGACCGGATGTGGTCGCGGGCGCAGGTCTCGCAGAAGTAGCGCCTGGTGCCGTTCTCGACGGAACAGGTCCACGTCAGAGGCAGGTCGTCGGCGGTCGCGCCGCAGCGTGAGCACTCCGTGCTCCGTGCGCGCGGCCCCGCGGGTTCGGAAGTCCGCTCGTCCATCACGAGACGATAACCCCGCCGCGGGCGGATGGCGGGCAGCGCCCCGCGGGGACCGGCCCGGACGGACCGGTCCCCGCGGGGCGGACGGCGGCGGGCCGGCTACTGCATGACCGCCATGGCCAGCGCGCGGCGGGCCCGCAGCGAGGCGCGTTCCGCGCGGCGCTGCATCCGCCGCGCGACGACCAGGCGCATGCCCGTGCGTTGCTCGTCGGCCTGCCTGAGGCGCTCGTGCATATGGGCACGGGCCAGGGCTTCCGGGATGAGTTGCATTTCTCGGTTCCTGTTCTGGCGCGAGGCGTACGCGCCGAGGGTGGTGACGTCGGGGCTGGCGGAGCCCATGGGCTCGTTCGTGGAAGAGGTCATCGGAGCCTGCTTCTGGGGGTCGTGCGTGAGGGGGCGGTCGATGGTGCCGGCGGCGGTGCTCATGCCGTGACCGGGTTCTTGCGCGGACGGCCACGCGGCCGCTTGCGGGCGACGACCACCCCTTGGACGAAGAGTTCGCCGCCCCAGACGCCCCACGGCTCACGCCGCTCCTTGGCGCCTGCGAGGCAGGCCGCCATGAGGGGGCAGGTGCGGCAGAGGGACTTGGCGTACTCGACGTCGGCCGGCGACTCGGCGAAGAAGACCTCCGGGTCGTAGGAGCGGCAGGGGACGGGGACGCCGAGGTTCTCGATGGCGTCGTCCAGGGCGGTGAGCGCGGTGAGGGCGGTCACGTCGTGGTCCTCCGTGAGGCCGGGCGGGGGGAGCGTCTGGGAAGGCGGTACGGACGGGGCGTGCGCTTCGAGATGCACGGTGGTGTTTTCCTCGTCTGGTCGGTCCGGCCGGTGGGCCGGTGGGCTGGTACCGGGTTCTGCTGGTCCCGGGGCCCCTTCGTTCTGCTGCGCCCGTTCGGGCAAAACAGAAGGGCCGCGGATCCCGGGTGGGGTTCCGCGGCCCTGAAGGCGCCGGCCTGATGCCGTATCAGGCTGGATCACTCCAGGGTTCGAGCCCGCGGAAGGCCCACATCGTGGGGTGCTGCTTCGTCTGCTTCGTCTGCTCCATCTGGCCGGCGCCGGTCGCCGCGAGGGCATAGACCGGGGCCTGCGCCGCTGCCGCTTCCAGTGCCTCGACCGGTCGCTCGTCGGCCTCGAAGCCCTCGACGACGGGGAAGGCCGCTACGAAGGACGACGGACGGACGGCCGACAGGCCGGACAGACCGCTGCCGAGGAACGCCGAACCGGAGAGGCCGAGCGCGCAGGCGGAGGCGACCGGGCGATCGGTCATCTCGGCGGTGCCGACGAAGTCGGTGTTGATGGTGATCACTGGAATCGCCTCCTTTCGGCGTCTCGGGGGACCGGACGGAGCCGGACCCGCGGTGTTCGGATGAAGTGCAGCACGACGGCAGTGCTTCACGGAAGCCGCCGTTCGCGTGGTTAAGAACCTATGGGGCTTCGCGGGGCGGGCGCAAACTATTTTTCCGACGAGTTGGGATCAGTCCGCGCCGTCCCCGCCCACACCTCCCCCACCTGCGCAGATGGCGAGGACCTCGGCCCCGAAGCGGTTGAGTTTGCGGATGCCGACGCCGGGGATGGCGGCCAGTTCGGCGTCGGTGGAGGGGACGGCCTCCGCGATGGCGATGAGGGTCTTCTCGGTGAAGACGCAGTAGTCGGGCTGCCCCAGCCGGCGGGCCTGGTCGGCACGCCACTCGAGGAGCCGCTCGTACAGGCCCTCGTCCATCTCCGAGGGGCAGTCCTCGCAGCGCATCAGCTTCATCTCGCCGGCGGCCGTCAGCGTGGTGCCGCAGACCCGGCAGCGGACCGGGCCGCGGGCGCGCCGGGGGCGGGCGGCGGGCCCCGCGCCGCGCTCGGCACCGCCGGCCGCGCGGACGGTGCGGGCGGCGGGGACCGCGCCGCCGAGGCGCAGGTCCCGCAGGAAGCGGGAGGGCTCGCGGTGGGGGCGGCCGCCGGGCGAGCGGGACAGCGACCACGACAGGCTCAGGTGCCGGCGGGCGCGGGTGACGCCGACGTAGAGCAGCCGCCGTTCCTCCTCGACCTGCTCGTCGGTCCTGGCGTACGCGATGGGCAGCATGCCCTCGGTGAGGCCGACGAGGAACACGGCGTCCCATTCGAGGCCCTTCGCCGCGTGGAGGGAGGCGAGGGTCACGCCCTGGACCGCGGGGGCGTGCTGGGCGGCGGCCCGCTCGTCCAGCTCCGCGACCAGATCGGCGAGGACGGCCCCCGGGCGGGCGCGGGCGAGGTCCTCGGCGAGGCGGACCAGTGCCGCCAGGGACTCCCAGCGGTCCCGCACGGCGCCGGAGCCCGCGGGGGGGTCGCTCGTCCAGCCCTTGGTGGACAGCACGGCGCGGACCTGCGACGGGAGGTCGACGACGCCGTCGAGCAGCGGGTCGTTCCCGCCGAAGCGGGCGGCGCCGCGCAGGGCCGCGCCCGCCTCCCTCACCTCCCGGCGCTCGAAGAACCGCTCGGCGCCGCGCAGCTGGTACGGGACGCCGGCGTCCGCGAGGGCCTGCTCGTGGATCTCGGACTGGGCGTTGACGCGGTACAGCACGGCGATCTCGCCCGCCGGGACGCCGGAGGCGATCAGGTCGCGGATGCGGCGGGCCGTGCCCTCGGCCTCGGTCGGCTCGTCGCCGTATTCGGTGTGGACGGGCTCGGGGCCGGGGCCGAGCTGGGAGACCAGCTCCAGCCGGTGGTCGGCGGCGCGGCCGGCCGCCCGGGCGAGCAGGCCGTTGGCCAGGTGGACGATCTGCGGTGTGGAGCGGTAGTCGCGGACCAGTTTGACGACGGTCGCGTGCGGGTGGCGCGTGCGGAAGTCCAGCAGGTAGTCGGGGGTGGCGCCGGTGAAGGAGTAGATCGTCTGGCCGGCGTCGCCGACGACGCACAGGCTGTCGCGGTCGTCGAGCCACAGGTCGAGGAGGCGCTGCTGGAGCGGGGACACGTCCTGGTACTCGTCCACCACGAAGTGCTGGTACTGGCGGCGGACCTGCTCCGCGATGTCGTGCCGGTCCTGCAGGATGCCGACCGTGAGCAACAGGACGTCCTCGAAGTCGAGGACGTCGCGCTCCCGCTTCAGCTGCTCGTACATCGCGTAGACCTGGCCGGTCTCCGCCGGGTCGCGGGGGGCCTGGCGCTGGGACTTGGCGACGGCGGCCGGGTAGTCGGCGGGAACGGTCTGCGTGACCTTCGCCCACTCGATCTCCGAGGTGACGTCCCGCAGCTCGGTGCGGTCGAGCCGGATCCGGCAGCGGGCGGCCGCGTCGGCGACGAGCTGGGCCTTGCGGTCGATCAGCCGGGGCAGGGCGCCGCCGACGGCTTTCGGCCAGAAGTACTGGAGCTGCCGGAGTGCCGCGGAGTGGAACGTGCGGGCCTGGACGCCGCCCGCGCCGAGCTGCCGCAGCCGGCCGCGCATCTCGCCGGCGGCGCGGTTGGTGAACGTGACGGCCAGCACGCTCGCGGGCTGGAGGATGCCGGCGCGCACCCCGTAGGCGATGCGGTGGGTGATCGCCCGGGTCTTGCCCGTGCCCGCGCCCGCCAGGACGCACACCGGGCCGTGGAGGGCCGTCGCCACCTCGCGCTGCTCGGGGTCGAGCCCGTCGAGCACCGCGTCCGCCGACTCGGGGACCTGCGGGAAGGGGGTGGAGTGCGTCGCTGGGGTCACCCCGCCATGCTGCCAGGTCCCCCCGGGGCGCCGCGCCGGCCGTCCACAGGGGCGGGGCGCCGGTCGTACCGCGCCGGGAATGCCGGAGTACCGCGCGGGTGTTCCCCCGGTGCCGTCAGGCGCTTCAGGCCATGTTCCGGACGTTCGAGGAGCGGAAGAGACGATGCAGGGAACTGTGACGATGTACAGCACGACCTGGTGCGGGTACTGCCGGCGGCTCAAGAGCCAGCTGGACCGCGAGGGCATCGCGTACACCGAGGTCAACATCGAGCAGGACCCGGAGTCCGCCGCCTTCGTGGAGAAGGTCAACGACGGCAACCAGACCGTTCCGACCGTGCTCGTCAGGCCGAACGGCGGCGGCGAGGACGTCGTGATGACCAACCCGAGCCTGATGCAGGTCCGGCAGGCCCTCGCCGGCTGAGCCGGCCGGGGCGTCCGCGTGCCGCGCGCGGGACGGGGGCGGGCGGTCAGCCCGCGGCGCCCGGCCTGGGCAGCGGTCTGCCGTACCAGGTCTCGATCAGGTGCTTCGCGATCGAGATGCCGTACGGCGGGAGCACCTCGCCGGAGACGAAGGCGTCCGCCAGCTCCTCGCGGGAGAACCAGCGGGCCTCCTCGATCTCGTCCCCGTCGACGTCGATCTCCGACGACGTGGCGCGGGCCGTGAAGCCCAGCATCAGGCTGGAGGGGAACGGCCACGGCTGGCTGGCGACGTACCGCACCTCGCCGACCGTGACGCCGGCCTCCTCGTACACCTCGCGGGCCACGGACTGCTCGATGGTCTCGCCCGGCTCGACGAACCCGGCGAGGGTGGAGAAGCGGCCCTTCGGCCAGTGGACCTGCCGGCCGAGCAGCGCCCGGTCGTGCACGTCGGTGACCAGCATGATCACCGCGGGGTCGGTGCGCGGGTAGTGCTCCGCTCCGCAGGCCGGGCAGCGGCGGACGTGACCCGCCGCCGCGACGTCCGTGCGCTCCCCGCAGCGGGCGCAGAAGGGGTGGAGGCGCTGCCAGTTCTCCAGGGCGACCGCGTGGACCATCAGGGCGGCGTCCCTGGCGTCCAGCAGCAGGCCGGCCTCGCGCAGCCCGGCGTGGCGCGCCGACTGGTCCGTCGGGCCGGGCAGCGAGTCCTCCTGGAGCGCGAAGTAGCTGACGCCGTCCTCGTCCGTGCCGAGGAAGTAGCGGGGTCCCCCGGTCCCGCGCGCTTCGGAGGAGGGCGTCATGACCAGTTCGGTGCGCCCGTCCGGGGTGTCGTCGACCAGGACCCGGCCGCCGGAGACGGCGAACACGCGCGTGGTGGGGCGGCTCCACGCCGCCGCGAGCCACGCCTCGTCGAGGCGGTGGTGGGCGGCGCGGTCGATGCCGCCCGGTGCGGTGAGGGCGATCGGGCGGGGAACGGCCTCGTTGCTGACGGTGCTCACTGGTGCTACCAACTTCCCCGGTGCGTGGGTGGGTGTTCGGCTCGTGTTCAGCGGAGCGCGGCGGCCAGGTCGCCCCACAGGTGGGCGCTCGCCTCCACGCCCTTCATCAGCAGGTCCAGCTCGACCTTCTCGTTCGGCGCGTGCCAGCCGTCGGACGGCACGGAGATGCCGAGGAACAGCACCGGGGCGGCCAGCACGTCCTGGAGGTCGGCGGCGGGCCCCGAGCCGCCCTCGCGGGTGTAGCGGATCTCGGAGCCGTCGAAGGCCAGGCTCATGGAGCGGGCGACGGCCCGCAGCGCCGGGTGGTCCAGCGGCGTCAGGCAGGGCCGGGTGGCCGCCCCGAAGACGATCTCGTGGCGGATGCCGTCGGGGACGCGGGCGGCCACCCACTCGCGCACGGCCCGTTCGATCCGGTCCGGGTCCTGTCCCGCGACGAGCCGGAAGGAGAGCTTCAGCCGCGCGGACGACGGGATGATCGTCTTGCCGCCGGGGCCCTGGTAGCCGCCGCCGATGCCGTTGACCTCGGCGGTGGGCCGGGCCCAGACGCGCTCCAGGGTGGAGTGGCCGGCCTCGCCGAACGTGCCGTGCGAGCGGGCCGTGGCGAGCCACGCGGCCTCGTCGAACGGCAGCTCCGCGATGAGCGCCCGCTCCTCCTCGGTGAGCTCGGCGACGCCGTCGTAGAAGCCGGGGACGGTGACGCGCTCGTCCTCGTCGTGGAGCGCGGCGACCAGGCGGGCGGCGATCGTGGCCGGGTTGGGGACGGCGCCGCCGAAGGAGCCGGAGTGGATGTCCTGGTCGGGGCCGTACAGCTCGATCTCGCAGTCCGCGAGGCCGCGCATGCCGGTGCAGACGGTGGGCGTGGTCTCGGACCACATGCCGGTGTCGGAGACGACCACGGCGTCGGCGGCGAGCCGGTCGCGGCGCTCCTCGACCAGGGCGCGGAAGTGGGTGGAGCCCGACTCCTCCTCACCCTCCACGAGCAGCTTGAGGTTGACGGCCGGGGTGGTGCGGCCGGTGAGGTCCAGGTGGGCGCGGACGCCGAGGGTGTGGAAGAGGACCTGGCCCTTGTCGTCGGCCGCCCCGCGCGCGTAGAGCCGGCCGTCGCGGACGACGGGCTCGAACGGCTCGGTGTGCCAGCCGTCCTCGCGGGCGGCGGGCTGCACGTCGTGGTGGCCGTAGACGAGGACCGTGGGGGCGCCGGGGTCGGCGGAGGGCCACTCGGCGTACACGGCGGGGGCGCCGCCCGTCTCCCAGACCTCCGCGACCGGGAAGCCGGTCCCGGCGAGCTTCGCGGCGAGCCACTCGGCGCTGCGCCGCACGTCCCCGGCGTGCTCGGGCCGGGCCGAGACGGAGGGGATCCGCAGCCACTCGGCGAGGTCGTCGAGGAAGGCGGCGCGGTGCCGCTCGATGTACTTCCGCACGGTCCGGACGGCGCCGTCCTGGGTGTCGCTCATGCCTCCGAGCCTATCCGTCGCGCGGGGGCGTCCCGCCGGCCGTCCCGCCCAGCAGCACCCGCTCCAGTTCGGCGCGGCCGGGCAGGGCGTCCGGGCGCACGACCTCGCCGGTGCGCACGTAGACGAACGCGGCGGTGACCGCGTCGAGGGGCAGTCCGTGCAGTTCGGCCCAGGCGAGCCGGTAGACCGCGAGCTGGAGCGGGTCGCCGGTGCGGTGGCGGCTGGTCTTCCAGTCGACGATCTCGTACGTGCCGGAGCCGGGGTCGCGGTAGACGGCGTCGATCCGGCCGCGCACGACCCGGCCGGCGAGCAGGAGCTGGAACGGGGCCTCCACGCGGTACGGGGTGCGGTGGGCGTACGGGGTCCTGCCGAACGCCTCCTTCAGCGCGGCCAGGTCCCGCTCGTCGGCGATCTCCGGCTCGTCGGCGTACACCTCGCCGCCGGGCAGCTCGTCGGGGCCGAGCAGGGGCAGCGGCAGCTCCTCGAACCGGGCCTCCACCCAGGCGTGGAACCGCGTGCCGCGCCGGGCGGCGGGCTGCGGGGGGCGCGGCATGGGGCGGGCCAGCTCCGCCGCGAAGCCGTCCGGGTCGGCGGCGAGGCGCAGCAGCTGCGACGCGGAGAGGGAGGCGGGCAGGGGCACCTCGCGCGTGGTGGCGCGGGCGCGCAGCAGCTCGCCGGCGAGGGCGTCGAGGTCGCGGTCCCAGGAGGCGACGGTCCGGGCCTCCTCGGGTGCGAGCGGGCCGGCGGGGGGCACGGTGCTGGTACGGGGCGCGCCGGCGCTCCGGGGCGCGTCACCGGGGGTGGTGCGCTGGTGGGGCAGGGCGCGCAGGGGCGGGGCGGCCCGGTCCGGCCT
>JAAXOU010000161.1 GCA_012396115.1 Streptomyces somaliensis DSM 40738
GGCGGCGGTGCGGGGCCCGACGTCGGCGGAGCGCCGTGCGCGCGCCGCGGGAGGGGAGCCGCCGCGGTGACGCGGCCGTCATCCCCGGTGCCCGCCGGTCCGCGCCCCGCCGCCCTCGGCGAGTGCCTCGCCGGTGCCGCCGGCGATGTGTTCCTTGAACTCCACGTGGCAGAACTGGTAGACGGGGCCGACCCGTCTGAGGAGGCCGAGCAGCCGGGCGTCCTCCATGAAGGACAGCGGCCGCCGCGGCAGCCGCCGGGCCGCGGCGAGCCGCAGGCCGGTCTCCCGGTACGCGAAGTAGGCGGTGCCCGACACGGCCAGGAGCCCGGCGGCGAGCGCGACCGACAGGTTCGACTCCAGGGGCAGCAGTGAGCGGCCCATGGCCTGCACGCCGGGGATGTCGCTGTCGGCCAGGTCCGCCTGCGCCGTGACGGCCCACTTCGTCAGGAGCGGCACCGCGCTGAACACCAGCAGCGCGACGGCGACCGCGCGGTCGCCCCGCAGCGTGGACTGCGGGGTCTCCTGCTCCAGGTCGGCGGGGACGCGGGCCCAGCGCAGGACGGCGTGCCCCACCCCGAACAGGACGCCCAGGAAGACCCCGAAGAGGCCCGTCGCGATGCCCCTCTCCCACCAGGACAGCTCGAAGATCCAGGGCGCCACGAAGGCGAGCGAGACCCCGAGGACGACGCCCACCAGGAAACCCCGGCCCAGGGACGCCGGGAACATCGCCCACAGCAGTCGCTTCGACCCGTGGAAGTCCAGCCGGGTCGGGCGGGAGGAGCCGCCGGCCGGGCCGAGTCCCGCCATGACGCCGGCGATCAGGAGGAAGACGCAGGCGTGGAAGGCCGCGTCCTGGGTGAGGAAGAACACCGACTCGTAGGGGGCGAGGAACGAGACGTCCCAGGCGGACCGTCCGGTCGCCTGGCGGACGGACATGAACAGCAGCAGGCCGGCGAGTTCGGCGCCCAGCCAGAAGAGGAGGAAGAACGCCAGGACCCTCCGCACTCGCGCGGTGCGGTGCCCCGCGGTGCGCGGGCGCTCCCCGGCGCGCCGGCGCAGCAGTGAGAAGCCCAGCGCGCCGAGGGCGAGCAGCGCCATGCACGAGGCCCAGGCGACGCCCGCCTTGAGCCCGGTGTACGGCGCCACTCCGATCTCGAACCCCGTCTCCGCCTTCTCGACCCTGCTCGCCCAGTGCCCGGTCACCGCCCCCATCCCCGCGGAGAGCGGCAGGACGACGGCGCATCCGGCGACCAGGCGGCGCGCGACCCGCGCGAGGGCGCGCGGCCCTCTCCGGCCGCCCGGCGGGGGCCGGGAGGGTTCGGCCGGTCCTCCCCCGTCGGCCACCCGGGCGAGCCGGATCACCGCCGTCGCCGCGACGCCCGTGGCCAGCGTGACGACCAGGAAGTACCCCAACCGTACGAGCGGCGGGAACATCCAGTGGAGGTAGTCGGCCGCCGTGCAGCCCGCGCCCAGCCCGATTACCGCGCCGGCCACCGGCCCGGACAGCGGGCCGGCCGGGTCCGGCCGCAGCGCGCGGTGCAGCTCCCACCAGGCGATGTCGTCGGTGCCCAGGCGTTTGACGTGCGAGGCGAGGAAGGCGAGCGCGGTGCGGGCGTCACGCGGGTGCCAGCGGGCGGCGGCGGCACGGCGCGGGTCGGGGGCCGAGGGGTCGGAGGCGGCCGGTTGCGCGGTGAAGACCGCCGGCACCAGCGCGTCGAGCAGGTGGCGCCGCAGGCCGTCCGCGTCGGTGAAGCGGGTCAGCTCGGCGGGGTCGGCCGCCGGCGGGGTGTAGACGGTGCGGGCGAGCCAGACGTTCAGCGGGACCGACAGGGCGCGGGCGACGGTGCCCTCGGGCCGCAGCGTGAGCTCGTCGATCACCGGCTGCCACGCGGGCAGGCGCCGGGGCGGGACGGTGCTGCGCAGGTAGCCGGCCACGTCGGCCGCCGCCACCGGCTCCGCGACGACCACGGCGGCGGCGGTGAGCACGTCGGTGTCCGCGACGGCCCGGTGGTACTCGGCCCTGCGGGATGCGAGGACCAGCGGGCCGTGCACGGCGACGGCGTGGTTGACCGCGGTCAGCGCCCTGGCCCGCAGTTCGGCGGGGAGTTCGTCGAAGCCGTCCAGGACGGGCAGGACGCGTCCTTCGGCGACCAGTTTGCGGGCGGCGTCCCGGCCGTATGCCTGCTCGTTGCGCAGGGCCGGGTAGTCCTCGTGGATGCGGCGCGCCATCCAGCCCAGCAGCGGCTCCCTGCGGGGGTTCCACGAGGCCAGGTCCAGCAGGACGGGGACGGGCTCCCCGGCTTCCGGGGCGCGCAGGAGTTCGCGTACGAGGAGGATGACGAGGGAGGTCTTGCCCGCGCCGGGGTCGCCGAGGACCACCAGCCGCCGGTGGGGCAGGGCGCGGAACGCCGCGGCGAAGGCGCGGACGTCGTCGCTGCGGCCGGACAGGGCGCGGCCGACCGTCCGCACGTGGTCGCCGGCCCGCTCCTGGTCGCTGCGCCAGCGCACGGCCAGCGGGTGCGGGTCGAGCAGGCCCTGCGCGGCGGCCTCCTCGCCCCACTGGCGGCGCACCATGGCGGCGAGCGCCTCCGCGGCCTGTTCGAGTTCGGTCCGGGTGGCCGGGGTGGCGGGGCGGGTCCGCTGCCACGACCAGCCGACCAGGCCGACGGTGGCCGAGATGATGATGCTCAGGGAGGTCACGGCGACCTCGCCCGCGCCCGCCACCACGGTCACCAGGACGACCAGCGCCGCGACCCCGGCCGCCCCGACGCACCAGGGCCACAGCGCCCTACGGTTTCTCATGGCGGCGGGTGCGGGGGCGTCCGGTGCGGGCGGGGCCCTCGACGCGCGGGGCGGTCACGGCCGGCCGGCCGCCTGTTCGATGTCGTTGCGGAACAGGCAGAGCTTGGCGTCCTCCGCGAGGAAGTACTTGTCGACCTTGTAGGCGATGGTGGCGAAGTCGAGCCGGCCGTCGCCGTTGAAGTCGCCGATGGCGATCCGCGCGGCGCTGTCCGAGGAGATCCGCCACTTGGTGAACACGCCGGCGGCGATGTCCAGGGCCTTGTAGTAGAAGACGCCCTGCCAGGGGCGGGGGCCGCGCAGCGCGACCAGGAACTCGTCGTCGCCGTCGCCGTCGAAGTCCGCGCAGACGATCTGGTGGCTCGGGCCCTCGCCGAGTTCGTTGGGATCGCCGAAGACGTCCAGCACGATCCGGCGCCAGGACGCCTCGGCCACCGGCGTGCCGGGCCGTTCCTTGACGTAGGCCGACACGGTGTTGCCGTGGAAGGGCTCGGTGGCCACGACGTAGGCGTGCGGGTCGTCGCCGACCCGTCCGGCGCCCACGTCTCCGCTGCCCTTGAACCCGGTCCGCTCGAACTGGCCCTGTTCGCCGGAGCCGATGTGCGTGGTGGTGAACCGTCCCTCGCGTTCGTCGTGGTGGAGCCAGGTCACGCCCTCCTCGGAGGCGAGCAGGACCGAGTCGAGGTGCTCGCTGCCGGGCAGCGGGTTCTTCTGGATCTCCGCACCGTGGATCATGCGGAAGTGGCTGTCGTCGAGGATCCGCTTGTTCCA
Source organism: Streptomyces somaliensis DSM 40738 (assembly GCA_012396115.1). Lineage (GTDB taxonomy): Bacteria > Actinomycetota > Actinomycetes > Streptomycetales > Streptomycetaceae > Streptomyces > Streptomyces somaliensis. Next base: position 3,571 of record JAAXOU010000161.1, read on the forward strand.
GGGCCTGCGCACGTCGTCGTCGGGGCTGAACATCACGACGGGGATGAGGGCGTGGACGTGCCGGGCGCTCACGGTGGGCAGGGCCATCAGTTCGGGTGTGCGGGTCTGGGTGAAGCGGCCGAGGCGCAGCCGGTGCATGCCGGTCTCCCGGCCGATGTAATGGCGCTTCCAGCGGGTTTCGGAGTCGAACTCGCCGGTGTTCTCGATCCAGTCGATCTTCCCGCCCTCGGGGTCGGGATCGTCGATGCGGCCGCCCGTGCCGTACAGCTCGTAGCAGACCACGAAGTCGGGGTGGCCGTTGCCGGTGATGTCGCCGCAGTGGGCGCCGATCGGCATGTGGAAGCCGTCGGCGACGAGCCGCCGCTCCCAGCCGGGGTTGCGGTACCAGTAGATCTCGCCGAGGTACAGGCCGTGGCCGACCAGGTCGGGGCGGCCGTCACCGTCGACGTCGGGGGCCTCCAGCCAGTAGCCCTCGATGAGGTTGTCCTGGATGACCTCCCGGGTGAACCGGGGGACGCGGATGTCCAGGGGGGTGCTTGCGCCCATGGGGAAGCCTTTCCGGTGAGGGGTGCGCTCGGGCCCGGGTCAACCGAGGACCCGGGCCAGGTAGGAACGGGCCATCTGGGCGTAGTACAGCGGCGGATGGCCGGCGTGCGGGTCCTGTTCGGCCTCCACCACCAGCCAGCCCCGGTAGGACTCGCCCGGGCGGAGGGCCTTGAGGACGGCGTCGAAGTCGACCTCGCCGTCGCCGTCACCGGGCACGGTGAAGATGCCCGCCTCGATGTACTCGCGGAAGCTGCCGTCGGCCAGGGCGCCGTCCGCGCGGACGGCGCCGCGGACGTTCTTCAGGTGCAGGTGTGCGATGCGGTCGCGGTGGCGTTCGATGACCTCCACCGGATCGGCGCCCGCCCAGGTGAGGTGGCCGGTGTCCAGCAGGAGGCCGACGTGGCGCGGGTCGGTGTGCCGCATGAGCCGGTCGAGGTCCTGCTCGGTCTGGACGCCGGTGCCCATGTGGGGGTGGTAGGCCAGGGTGAAGCCCTGGCTCGCGGTGATCTCCCCGATCTTGTCCAGCCCCTCGCACAGGTCGGCCCACTGCTCGTCGGTGAATTCCGGTTTGTTGTTGCGCAGGCTGACCGCCTGCAGGTGGACGGCCCCGCCGAACTCGGCGACCCCGATGGTGGCGGTCCTCACCGGGGGGTCTCCCGCGTTGAACCGCTTCAGGAACTCCAGTACGTCCAGCAGTTCGCGGGCGGTGCGCTCGCAGCCGTCGGGGACGGTGAAGTACGTGCTCATCCACGGTTCGCTCACGCTGAGACCGCGCAGGTGCATCGCGGCGGTCAACGCGTCGACGTCGGTGGTGAAGGTGTGGCCGATGCTGCACCCTTCGAAACCGGCGAGCGCGATCTCGCTGAGGCACTGCTCCATGGGGATGTCGTTGCCGATGAGCGGGAAGTCGTCGTTGGTCCAGCAGGTGGGGGTGATGCCCAGGTGGATGCCCTCCGGGCGCGGGATGGTCGATGCCGGCATGGTGGGGTCCAGGGGTCGTAGAGTCAGTGTCCGGGGTGGCCCTTGACGATGGCGTCGGCCGCGCGCAGGGCCATGGCGACGCTGGTGAGCGTGGGGTTGGACGCGTTGCCGAAGGGGTGCAGGCCGTTGCCGCCGAGGTAGAGGTTGCCGATGTTCCACACCTTGGAGTACTCGTCGACGACGCTGTCCAGCGCCCTGGTGCCCATGCGCGTGGTGCCCGCGATGTGCAGCGGCAGGCCCGGGTCGAGGAAGACGGGCTCGGAACCGGGCATGAAGCCGCCCAGCGCGGCGGCGGTGCGCAGCATGTGCTCGTTCATGCGGTCGGTCTCCTTCTGCTCGGCCCCGTCGAGGCGGAACTGGAAGGTGGGCTGCGGCATGTCGAAGGTGTCGCGGAGCCTGCGGGAGAAGGTGACCCTGTTCTCCGGGCGGGGCCGGGAGATGCCGAACCAGCGCAGGTCGACGATGAGCCGGGGGTCGATGTTGGGTGGTACGGCGCCGTAGGTGAAGGCGTCGCGGTGGATCTGGCAGTGCCAGGGGCGGCGGTCGGTCACCAGCAGGGCCAGGTTCGGGTCCCGTTCGGTGGGCGGGAAGGGTACGGGGTCGGCGCACTTGTCGCCGGAGTGCAGGCGTTTGAGCTGGGCGGCGCGGTAGCGGGCGACGCGGTCGGCGGCGGCACGGGCCGGTTCGTCGTCGTCCGGACCGGCGCGCAGGATGTCCTCGACGTGGTCCACGTGCTCCTGCTGGAGCACCACCTGGCAGAACGACATGGGCTGTTCGGTCAGGTAGCGGCCGAGTGCGGGCAGGGTGACGCCGGAGTTGAACAGCAGTTGCGGTGTCGGGACGGCGCCGCAGGCCACGACGTACGTCTCGGCCCGCAGCCGGATCTCCTCGCGTACGTCGCGCAGATCGCGCACCACGGCGTACCGGACCTCCTGGCGCTTGTCCGAGCCGGTGATCTCCAGCCGTACGCACTGGTGCTCGGGCAGCAGGGTGAACGAGCCGCGCGGCGGTGTGTGGACGGGGTCGGCCAGCTCGCCGAGGACGGTGTCGGCGGCCGACCAGGCCACCGCGGAGGTCCGGTCGGAGTCGGCCCGGTCGCGGACCGCGAGGGGCAGTTCGGTGATGTCGGCGCACTCCTCCCCGGCCCGCTGCAGCACCCGCTTGGCCAGCAGGTGCCGGGCGGAGGAGGCGAAGACGGAGGTGCTGCGGCCGAGCAGGGACTCCGCCCGGTCGTAGAGCCGGTCCATCTCCTCCTCGCCGATGGGGTAGCGCTGCCCGCCGTGCTGTCGCTCCACCTCGGGGTGGAAGCGGGGGATCGCGCAGGTCCAGTGGGTGGCCATGCCGCCGACCGCGTAGGTGGCCGCCGCCGCGGGCAGGTTGAGGTGCTTGCGCTGCTCCGGGTTCTGGTTGCGCATCGAGAAGCCGGCGTACTTCTCCGGGTCGTAGGAGAACGCCGACGGGTCGAGCGTGAGCACCGGCTCCCTGTTGGTGGCGGTCGACAGCGGCAGCAGGTGCCCCTTGATGACGGAGACGAACAGGTCGATGTTCTTCTGGAACAGGTAGTTGTTCTTGAGGTGCTCGCCGTAGCGGCGGGAGAGCTGGGGCCCGGCGTCGATCATCAGGACGCTCCTGCCCGCGGCCACCAGCTCGCGGGCGAAGGTGCACCCGACGGGGCCGCTGCCGATGATCAGCACGTCGGCCTCGCGGGGGGTGGGCGCGGCGGTGTCGTTCATGGCGTCCTCTCGGCCGGGCCGTGCCGGCGGCCCGGGTGGTCGCGGGGTGCGGCCGGCGGGGTGGTCGCGGTGTCGGTGCGGAGGTGACGGCCGTCCACGGCGCCGGTCTCCGCCGTGCGGTCGAGCCACAGGGCGCTGTTGACCAGGCCGACCATGCTGAACGCCTGCGGCGTGTTGCCCAGGTGGCGGCCGGTGGCCGGGTCGTACTCCTCCGCGAGCAGCCCGACGTCGTTGCGCAGGTCCAGCAGCCGCTCGAACAGCTCCAGGGCCTCCCGGTGGCGGCCGGTGCCGTGCAGTGCGTCGACGAGCCAGAAGGAGCAGACCAGGAAGGTGGCCTCGGAACCCGGCAGGCCGTCGACACCGCCGTCCGCCTCCGGCCGGTAGCGGTGCAGGAAGCCGTCCTCGCCCAGCTCCCGGCAGACGGTGTCGACCGTGCCGCGGACGCGCGGGTCCCGCCAGGGCAGGAAGCCGATGCGCGGCAGCAGCAGGAGGGCGGCGTCCACGCCCTTGGAGCCGTAGAACTGGGTGAAGGTGTTCCGTTCGGCGTCGAAGCCCTCCCGGCAGACCTCCTCGTGGATGCGGTCGCGCAGCCGCTCCCAGCGGTCCACCGGACCCCGGCGGCCCTGGTGCAGCACCGAGCGCACCGCCCGGTCCACGCCCGCCCACGCCATCGCCTTGGAGTGCACGAAGTGACGCGGCCCGCCGCGGACCTCCCACAGGCTGAGGTCGGGTTCCCGCCAGTTGCCCTCCAGGAAGTCCAGCAGCGCCCACTCCATGTTCCACGCGGTGTCGCTCGCGGCCATCCCGGCCTCGCGGCCCGCGTGGAAGCACTCGAGCACCTCTCCCCACACGTCCAGCTGGAACTGGCGGGTGGCGGCGTTGCCGACCCGGACGGGACGCGAGCCCCCGTACCCGGAGAGCCAGTCCAGCTCGTACTCGGGCAGCCGCCAGGTGCCGTCGAGGCCGTACATGATCTGCAGGTCGGCGGGGTTGCCCGCGACCGCGCGCAGCAGCCAGTCCCGCCACCGGGTCGCCTCCTCCAGGTAGCCGGTGCCGATGAGCGCCTGGAGGGTGAAGGTGGCGTCGCGCAACCAGCAGTAGCGGTAGTCCCAGTTGCGCGGGCCGCCGAGTTGTTCGGGCAGCGAGGTGGTGGCCGCGGCGAGGATGCCCCCGGTGGGCCGGTACGTCAGGGCCTTCAGGGTGATCAGGGAGCGCCGTACGGCTCCGTCCCACCGCCCGCGGTAGCCGCACCCGGCCATCCAGCTCCGCCAGAACCGCTCGGTGGCCTCGATCGCCGGCAGCGCGTCGACCGGTTTCAGACGGCTGACGAGGTGGGACGGCTTGTGGGTGAGGACGAAGGGCACCCGCTGCCCGGCCTCGACGGTGAACTCCGCCCGGGTCGCCAGGTTCTCGCCGTACACCTCCACCGGGGTGTGCAGCCAGAAGGCGTCCGGTCCGGCCACCGCCCGCAGCCCGCCGCCCGCGCGGTACACCCAGGGGACGATCCGGCCGTAGTCGGGGCGCAGCCGCAGGTCCATCCGCATGGCCACCCGCCCGCTGAGGCCCTCGACCAGCCGCACCACGTCGGCGCCCTCGCCGCGCAGCGGCATGCAGTCCACGATCCGCACCCCGCCGTCCGCGGTGTGCCACTCGCTCTCCAGGACCAGGGTGTCGTCCCGGTACCGGCGCCGCGCCGCGAGGCTGCCTCCCGCCGGGGCCAGCAGCCACCGGCCCGCCCCCTCGTCGTGCAGCAGGGCGGCGAAACATGCCTGCGAGTCGAACCTGGGCAGGCACAGCCAGTCGATCGACCCGTCGCGTCCCACCAGCGCACCCGAGTGCAGGTCGCCTATGAACGCGTAGTCCTCGATGGCGTTGGCCATTGCGGCACTCCCTCGCATCGGCCCGCGCCCCTCACCGGTGCCCGCGTGCTGTACGGGCGCCCGGGGCGCGCGGTGGCGGCGTCATGACGGGCCGCTCCGGATTCCGGGGTCGCGGTCCACGATCCGGTCCGGCCCCGGGTGGCGGGGCCGGACGGGGCGGGACCGGGGGCACGGCAGGTGCAGGTGATCGGCGGGCCGTCCAGGCGGCGTCCCGGGTCCGGGCGTGTCCGCAGCGCCTCATTCACAGTGGCACAGGGCGGGGACCCACGCGAGTCGACGTGCCCGCCCGGCGGGCCGGCCGGCGCGCCCGGTGGGCCGGCCGCGCACCGGATCGGGGCCGTCCGCACGCGGGGTCCGGCGCGCTCGGCTCGATGGGAGCGGCCCGGTGGGAGCGATCCGATAGGGACGGTCCGATGGGAGGTGGTCCGGGCGCTTCCGTCGGCCTGATCCGTCTTCCCGACGAAAAATCCCTTTGTTCACCGTGTCTTCACCGTTTCGTGGCCCTCCTCGACATTACACTTCATTGACCCAGGCTTTAAGTAGTCTTGGTGGAACTGGATCCCGTGACCGTGGAGGGAGGAGGGAGCATGCGGTCGTCGAAGTCGGCCCGCACGGCCCCGTCCGCAGTCTTAGCCCTCCTCGTCCTGCCCCTGATGGCGCTCTCCTTCGCCATCGCGCAGACGCCGGCCCTCTCCGCCGCGGCGCAGCCCCGCGCCGCGGCGGCGGGCACGGCCGCCGAGCCGCTGCGCGCCCACACCCCGGCCCCCGGGCGGCAGCCGAACGTCGGCACGAAGGAGGGCGAGCAGTCCGTCCACGGCGGGATGTGCGTCAGGACGAGC
>JAAXOU010000162.1 GCA_012396115.1 Streptomyces somaliensis DSM 40738
CCGAGAAACGCGCTCGGGACGAACCCATCACCGCATCACCGATCACAGAAGCACTTCGACATGACCGAAAGGGCATTCTGATGCAATTACGCGCTCTTTTCCGCCTGGCGCGGGAGGGCGCGGCAGCGCGCCGCGGGCGGCGGGCGGCGGGTGTTCCGCTGGGCCGCCTCGGCGCTGTCGCTGCTGGTACTGGTCACCGCGGGCGCCGGGTACCTCTACGTCGAGCACCTCAACGGCAACATCCGCAGCGGTCACCGCAGCGGCGGCGACAGCGGCGTGGAGAAGGGCGCGCCCGACGCCTCCGGCCACACCCCGCTCAACATCCTGCTGATCGGCGCGGACGGCCGCAACTCCAAGGAGAACCTCGCACTCGGCGGCGCCAAGGACACCGTGGGCGACAAGCCGCGCGGCGACGTGCAGATGCTGCTGCACGTCGCCGCCGACCGCAGGAGCGCCGCCGTGGTGAGCATCCCGCGCGACACCCGCGTCCCCATACCCGCCTGCCGGGACGCCGCGACGGGCGAGGAGTACCCGCCCACCAGCCGGATCATCACCGAGTCCCTGCAGCGCGGCGGGCCCGGCTGCACCCTGACCACCTGGGAGAAGCTCACCGGCGTCTACATCGACCACTGGATGATGGTCGACTTCGCCGGCGTGGTGCGGATGGCCGACGCGGTCGGCGGCGTACCGGTGTGCGTCAGGCAGAACGTGTGGGACCGGCCGACCCCGCGGGTCCCGGGCGGCTCCGGGCTGAAGCTGAGGGCCGGCGAGACGTACGTCAAGGGCGAGCAGGCGCTGCAGTGGCTGCGCACCCGGCACGCGTTCTTCAACGACCAGGGCCGCGCCAAGGCCCAGCACATGTACCTGAACGCGATGCTGCGCCAGCTCAAGGAGCAGAACGCGTTCACCGACACCGGGCGCGTCATGGACCTCGCGGAGGCCGGGACGAAGGCGCTGGAGGTGTCCGAGGGCCTGGGTTCGGTGAGGAGGCTCTTCGACCTGGCCATGGAGCTGAAGGACGTCCCCGCCAACCGGATCACCATGACGACGCTGCCGACGGTCGAGGACCCCCGCGACCGCGCCCGCCTGGTGCCCGCCGAGAAGCCCGCGCAGCAGATGTGGCGGATGCTCCGCGAGGACGTCCCCTTCGACGGCAACGGCGGCCCCGCCCCCGCGGCGAAGCCGTCCGCCGCGCCGAAGGAGACCGGGCCGGCCGCCGCCCCGCCGTCCTCGCTCGCCGTCACGGTCGTCAACGGCACCGGCGCGGACGGGCGGTACACGGTGCGGGGCCGCGCCGGCGGGATCGCCGGGGTGCTGCGCGGCAAGGGCTTCACCGGAACCGCGGTGTCCCGGGACATGGTGCCCGCGGCGGAGACGGTCCTCGCCTACCCCGAGTCGTCCGGCGCGCAGGGCAGGGCGGACGCGCTGTCCGTGGCGGAGGCGGTCGGCCTGCCGGCCGACGCGGTGCGGGCCGCCGGCGACGTGGACGGGCTCAGGCTGACGGTCGGCGACGACTGGCGCGAGGGCGAGGCGTTCCCGGAGCGGAAGCGGCCCGAGGCCGGCGACCTGCCGCCGGACGCGGAGAACTCCAACGGCGCCGACGCCGGCGCCTGCATGGACGTGTACGAGCCCTACCGGTGGTAGCGCGGGGCGGGCCGTCGGATCCGGCGGCCCGCCCCGCGCCTCCGGCCGTCAGTCGCCGGTGACGGTGACCTTCTCGTCGTTCTGGATCTGCCGCACCAGCTCCCGCACCTTCGCCCTGTCCCAGACGAGGTTGCCGCCGCGGCTGCCCGAGACGGGCATGTTCATGGACTTCCCGTCGCCGCCGTTGACGCTCTTCATCGCGAAGAACATCTCCGCGAGGTCGAACAGCGACATCTCCTGGTCGACGACGAGCGTGTCGAGGCCGGCGCCGAGCGTCGGGTACAGCTTGAACGGGTTGAGGACCGTGCCCGGCGTCGCCGCCTGGTTGGCCAGCGCCGCGAGGAACTTCTGCTGGTTCTTCGTCCGCGCCAGGTCCGACTGGGCGAAGGCGTAGCGGGTCCGGACGAAGGCGAGGGCCTGCTCGCCGTCGAGGGTCTGCTTGCCCGCCTGGAAGTCGGCGCCGGACTTCTTGTCCTTGAAGCCCTTCTCGATGGTCAGCTCGACCCCGCCGAGCGCGTCGACGATGTTGGCGAAGCCGGCGAAGCCGATCTCCGCGTAGTGGTCGATGCGCAGCCCGGTGTTGTGCTCGACGGTGCGGACGAGCAGTTCGGGGCCGTCCTCGGCGTAGGCCGCGTTCAGCTTCACGCGGCGTCCGGTGCCCTTGAACGTCTTGCCGGACTCGGAGCCGACGAACGTGGGGATCTCCACGTCGGAGTCACGCGGCAGGGAGATCATCGTGTTCCCGCTGCCGCAGGCGGCGAGGATCATCATCGAGTCGGTGCGCTTGCCCTTGGCGAAGCCGGTGTGCAGGCGCTTCATGTCCTCGCCGGTCATGCCCTCGCGGCTGTCGGAGCCGACGATGAGGTACGTCGTGCAGTCGCCCTCCTGCGGGCGCTCGACGACCTTGGAGAGGTCCACCTCGCGGCGCATCCTGCCGTCGGCCCAGAAGTACGTGCCGATCGTCGTGGCCACGAGGACGGTCGCGACCGCGATCGAGCCGACCTTGATGCGGCGCCCCCAGTCCGGCGCGGGGCGCGCGCCGGGGCCGTACGACGGGGACGGCGTTCCGGTCCCGCGACCGCCGCCCGGTCCCCCGCCGTGGCCGCCGCGGGGGATCCCGTAGACCTGGCCCGTGTTGTAGCCGCTGTCGTACGGTGCGGCGCCGCCGGCCGCGCCGTCGTACCCCTGCCGCTGCTGCGGCGGGACGGAGCCGGGCCGCGCGCGCGGCACCACCCGGGCGCCCTCGGGCCGGGCGTCGGCGCCACCGCGGCCGTGACGCGCGCCACGGCCGCCGGACCATCCTTCAGGCCAGTCATTCATGCGCAACAGTGTGCCGTGCGGGCCCGCGCCCCTTACAGGGCAGGGGGGAAACAGGGGCGCCGCTGTAGCCAAGCTGATGCAATGCGGACCCCTCCGGCCCGGGGCATATGGTGGGGGTCATGACAGACCAGGCCACGTCAGGGGGCAAGCCGACCTCGGCCTCCCGCACCACGCTCAGCCACATCATGACGGGCAGCGACACCAACCTGCTCGGCACGGTGCACGGCGGAGTGATCATGAAGTTGGTGGACGACGCCGCGGGCGCGGTCGCCGGGCGGCACTCCGGCGGGCCCGCGGTGACCGCGTCCATGGACGAGATGGTCTTCCTGGAGCCCGTCCGCGTCGGCGACCTCGTCCACGTCAAGGCGCAGGTCAACTGGACCGGCAGGTCCTCCATGGAGATCGGTGTGCGGGTGCTCGCCGAGCGGTGGAACGAGTCCACGCCGGCCACCCGGGTCGGTTCGGCATACCTGGTGTTCGCCGCCGTCGACGCGGACGGCAGGCCGCGCCCCGTACCGCCGGTGATCCCGGAGACCGAGCGCGACAAGCGCCGCTACCAGGAGGCCCAGATCCGCCGCACCCACCGCCTGGCCCGCCGCCGCGCCATCCTGGAGCTGCGCGAGCGCCGGGCGGCGGAGGGCATGGAGGACTGAGCCGCCGCCCCCGGCGGTTCAGGGGCAGACGACCTGGTCGCCGGTGAGCGCCCCGTCCCCGGTGGGCTCCGCCGCGGGAGCGGGGGAGCCGGCGCGCACCGGCCGCACGGCCGTGCGGTCCGCGCCGGCCGTGACCCGCATCAGCGGGCCCTGGCCGGGCACGGCCAGCAGCCGGGCGCCGGGCAGCGCCGCCGCGAGGGTCCGCGCCGAGCGGTCCCAGGCCGGGTCGTACGCGACGACGGTCCGGGCGACGTCCCGCCGCCCGGCGTCGTACGGGGTGCGGGTCGTGTCGAAGCCCGCCGCCCGCAGCCCGGCGTCCATCCGGGCCGCCAGCCCCCGGACCCCGGTGCCGTTGTACACCTGGACCCGGACGCTCCCCGGCGGTACGGCGGCGGTCCCGCGCCGCGCCGCCGGACCGGCGGGGCGGGCGCGCAGGGGCCGGTCGTCGCGGAGGGACGCGAACAGCTCCCGCGCCCGTGCCGCGTCCCACCGCACCGTCGCCCCCACCCCGTCGACGCGCGGGCCCTCCGCCTCGACCGGTACGGAGGCGAACTCGGACGACGCCGCCGTGAGGCCGCGCATCCCCCGGGCCAGCTCCAGCACCTCCTCCGCGCCGAACCCCCGGTCCGCGCGGACCGAGCCGGCCGCCGCCTCCAGTACGCCGCGGAACCGCTGCGGGTCGAGCAGCACGCCGCTGTCCGTCGCCCGGTCGATCAGCGCGGCGACGAACCGCTGCTGCCGCCGCATCCGCCCCAGGTCGGAGGTGGCGTCGACGTGGCGGGACCGCACGTACCGCAGCGCCCCGCCGCCGTCGAGGACGTGGGTCCCGGCGGGCAGGTCGAGGCCGGTGTACGGGTCCCTCAGGGGACGGGCGGTGCAGATCCGGACCCCTCCGAGGGCGTCGACGGTGCGCATGAAGCCGGTGAAGTCGACCTCCAGGTAGTGGTCGACCTTCACCCCGGTCATCCGCTCCACGGTCCGGACCAGCAGGCCCGGCCCGCCCTCGGCGTAGACGGCGTTCAGCTTGACCGGGCGGGCGCCGCGGCGGGCGCCGGCCGCCGGGTCCGCGCGTCCGGGCAGCTCGACGTAGGAGTCGCGGGGCAGGGAGACCACGCTGACGCGCCGGCGGTCCTCCGACACATGGGCCAGCATGACCGTGTCCGTGCAGTTGCAGGGGGCGCCGCCGAGCCGGTACCGGGCCTTCTCCGCGGGGGTGACCCGGTCGCGGCCGTCCGTGCCGACGAGCAGGAGGTTGGTGCCGCGGCCGGCCGCCGGGCGGTTCTTCGTGTCCGCGAACGCCTCGACCCGGCCGATCCCCGTGTCGAGGGTGGTCACGACGGCGTGGCCGACGCCGCCGACCAGGAGGACCAGGACGGACAGGGCCGTCGCCAGCCGCGCCCCCCACCGGGTCCACCACCGGCTCGCCGGCCGTCCCGCCCGGGGCGCCGCCGGCCGTCTCGCCCCGCGGACCGGCGGGCCGGGGACCGGGCGGGCGGGGCGGCGGGGCGGCGCGGGCACGAAGGACACCTCCGCGGGCGGGTGGGGGAACCGCCACGGTAGGCCCGTACGATCAGCGGCCGGCCGCACCACCCCGGGCGGCGCACGCCGGCGTCCCCCGTTCGCGGTAACGTGGCGGCGTCACCGCTGTCCGCCCGCCCGGGCCGACCCCCGCGCCCCCGGGGCCGTCGCCGCCCCGGGACGTCCTTCGCACCTCCGAGGAACCATGCCCCTGCCCCCGGTCTCCGTGATCATGCCGGTCCTCAACGAGGAGCGGTACCTTCGCGACGCGGTCCGTCACATCCTCGACCAGGAGTACGACGGCGAGATGGAGGTGGTGATCGCGCTCGGCCCGTCCACGGACCGGACCAACGAGATCGCGGCCGAGCTGGTCCGCGAGGACCCGCGCGTGCACACCGTGCCCAACCCGACGGGCCGCACGCCCGCCGCGTTGAACGCGGCGATCAGGGCGTCGCGCCACCCGGTCGTGGTGCGCGTCGACGGGCACGGCATGCTGTCGCCGAACTACGTCGCGACGGCGGTGCGGCTGCTGGAGGAGACCGGCGCGCAGAACGTCGGCGGCATCATGCACGCCGAGGGCGAGAACGCCTGGGAGGAGGCCGTCGCCGCCGTGATGACCTCCCGCATCGGCGTGGGCAACGCCGCGTTCCACACCGGCGGCGAGGCCGGCCCGGCGGAGACGGTCTACCTGGGCGTCTTCCGGCGCGAGGCGCTGGAGCAGCAGGGCGGGTACAACGAGGAGTTCATCCGCGCCCAGGACTGGGAGCTGAACTTCCGCATCCGCGAGGCGGGCGGGCTGATCTGGTTCTCGCCGGAGCTGAAGGTCCGCTACCGGCCGCGGCCTTCGGTGCGTGCGCTGGCCAGGCAGTACAAGGACTACGGCCGCTGGCGCCGCGTCGTCGCCCGGTACCACCGGGGCTCCATCAACCTGCGCTACCTGGCCCCGCCGGCGGCCGTCTGCGCCATCGCGGCCGGCCTGGTCGTGGGCGCGACGCTCACGCCGCTGGGCTTCGTCGTGCCGGGCGGCTACCTCGCGGCGATCGTCCTGGGCTCCGTACCGGCGGGCCGGGGGCTCTCGCCGAAGGCCCGGCTGCAGATCCCGGTGGCGCTGGCGACGATGCACATGTCGTGGGGGTACGGCTTCCTCACCAGCCCGCGCGGCCTCGCGAGGAAGGTCATCGCCAGCCGCCGCCCCGCGGTCCGCACGGCGGCCTGACGGCGGCCCGCGCGAGCGGCCCCACGGCGGCGCCCGGGCCGGTCGGGAGGCGCCGTTCAGGTGGTGCCGTTCGTCGGCCGCCACCGGCCCGGGTCCGGCGTGCCGGTGCCGCGGCCCGGGTAGACGAGCCGGCAGCCGACGGCGGACTTGACGGTCCGGCGGCTGACCGTGCCGCCCGTCTCCTGTTCCAGCTCGTAGTAAGAGGGGATACGGCGGCCAACCGGGATGTCACCGCGCTGGATGCGTTCTCGCAGGACCGACGCCAGTTGCAGGTACATCGGAGTGATGCTTTCACGGTCGATCTCGATCACGGCTCAGGTCAAGCAGCCGCTCTGTACGGAGGCGATCAGAGCGCGGGCGCACCACCCTCCGGTGGGACGGCCACGAACGAGCCCATGCCGGGTGTCGTGGTGATCAGTCCCTCTTCGCGGAGGGCGGCGGTCGCCTTCCGGACGGTCGTCCGGGCGACGCCGAACTCCTCCTCCAGACGCACTTCTGAGATCAGCGCCTGCGGCGGCAACTCCCCCGTCTCGATCCGCTTCCGGATTTCGTCGGCGATCTGCGCCCACTTGGGCTTGGTGGGGTCGAACTCAATCACGACCGGACTGTACGCACTGGCCGAGATCCGAACATAGAAGCCCATAGGTACGCTTAGGTATAGACAGGTGCCTGTAGGCTCGCTAGCGTGCGAGGGGTGAGAAGACCCCCGCGACGGGAGCAAGCCGTCCGGGGGCGCGGCCACCAGCTTCGAAGGAGCTGACGACATGGGCATTATCCACGCGTGGGTACGTCTGGTGCTGGACCTGTTCGCGCCCGGTACCGGCAGGCGGCGGGCAGGGGCGCGCCCCCCGGCACCGCTCGGCGCCGCGCGGGCGCCCCGGCCGGGTCCGGACGCCGGGCGGCTCCCCGTGCCGCGTTCCCCCTACGGGCTGACCGGGCCCATCGAGGGTGAGGCGACGGTCCTCGTCCGCCCGTACCTCCTCGCCCACGAGGCGCGGCAGCGGCAGGCGTGGCGGCGCGTCGCGCTCGTGCTCGCGGCCGACTTCGGCATCGACCTGGACGGCCGCGACCTGCACGGTGCGGGGGCGGCCCGGTGAGCGGGGCGGCGCCGAGGCGGCCGGTCCGCATGTGCGTGCGCTGCGGCCGGCTCTCCGACTCCCCCGTCGTCGTCTCCGAGGTCCACCAGAACTCCGGGCCCGGCTGGAGCGTCTACGCCTGTCCCGCGTGTGCGCCGCACTTCCCGCCCGTACCCGACGTGCTCGACCTGCTGGGCGGCGCACGGGCCGGGCGGACGCCCGCGTGCGAGGAGGGCGCGCACTCCCGGTGCCGGCCGGTGGAGCCGTACGCCGGCACCGGCACCGGCGGGGAGCCGGCCCTCCCCGTCGCGTGCACCTGCGTCTGCCACCCGGCGGCGTGACGGCGGCGGCCCCGGGTGCCCGCCCCGGACGCCGGGCGCCGCCCGTCCGGCCGGGGTTCACACGGTGCCGAGGAACGCCAGGACGCCGACCGGCAGCAGCAGCATCCACTGCGGCAGCCGCAGCAGCGGCCGGGGCCAGTCGGCGGTCAGCGCGACGACGAGGAACACCACCGCGTACGCCGCGTACTGGGCGGCGATGAACAGGACCAGCGGCGTACTGGGTTCGGACGCCCAGGCGAGGGCCAGCAGCACGACGGAGCTGAGCGACAGGTCCGCGGTGACCAGGTGCCAGACGGCGTGCAGGGTGCGCCTGGGCTCGGCCGGCAGCGAACCGCCCAGCAGGGGGCGGACGACGGACCGCCCGCCGGCGACGACGTGTACGACCGCGGTGGCCGCCGCGAGGAGCCCCGCGGCGAAGAGCCAACCGTTCATCGGCACTCCGATCTCCCTGATCGGCACCGCGCCGCGCCGCGGGGCTCCGGGCGCGAACGGTAGCCGTTGCTCTCGTGGCGGTGGGCGCGGCGGTTCAGCCCGCCGCGCCCACCCGGAAGTCGTAGTAGTCCTCCCCGCCGACGAGGACGGAGGTGACGTGGACGGGCAGGCCGCCGCGCGTGCGGGGCACCTCCTGGGAGGTCCAGCGGGTGAAGCCCAGGGAGACGCCGGGGACGAAGGGGTACTCCGGCTCCGTCCCGTCGACGGTCCGGCCGCGCGCCTCGGCCTTGCGGAAGAGGTCCTCGGCCGGTGTCGTGAAGACGTCGTCGCCGTCGAGGAGGACGCGTACGTCGGTCCGGCGGCCCTCACCGGGCCACCACAGTTCGACCGCGGTGACGGCCTCGCCGGAGCCCTCCAGGAGGACGTTGACCATGATCTCCCGGCACGCCGTGTGAATCTTCTTCGGCGGGCGGCCGTCGGCGGGCACGACGCGGGGGGCTCCCCAGGGGGCGACGGCGGCGAGGGCCTCGCCGGGGGTCATCCCCAGGCGTACGGGCCCGGCGCCGTGCGGCGGGTCCAGGATGAGGTCCAAGGGTCGCTGCGCCTTTCCGTGTACGGGGTCCGTCCACCGCACGGGCGGTCTCCGGCCGGAGACCCCCACATGATGCACCGGTGCGGCCGCCGGCCGATCACCGGGGCGCGGTGGAGGGCGCCCCGGCGCCCCGGCCCCTGTCGGCCATGACGGGCACCGCCCCTCCTCGCGCCCGGGACACCGGATCGACGGCGACCGGCCCCGCCCGATCGCGCCGGTCCACCCGGTCGCACTGGTCCGCCCGCTCGCATCGGCTCGCCCGATCGCGCCGGTCCACCCGGTCGGCCGTCCGCGGCGCCCCGGGGAGAGGGGGGCGGCCGTGCCGGGCGGAACGGCCGTCAATCCCCTGTGGGGCACCTCACATTGAGGCGGCGGGGCGGGACGGATACCGTCCCGATTGTCCCGGCTGATGACTCGACCGCCTTCGTCGCACACCCGATCGGGGAAGAAGAGGACGTGGTTTCCTCCGCCGTCCAGCCGTCCCAGGAGCGGTCGTGCGGCACGCCCGCGCCCCGGTCCGGGGCAGCGGCGGCCGGGGAGTCGTCCACCTCGTGCGAGTACGCCGCCGACGCTCCGGCGCCGGCCCGCCGGGCATCCCCGCGAACACCCTCCCGGCCGTGTCCGCCCGCCCCCTCCACCGCGGTCCGGGGCGGGGCCGCGGCGCCCGCCGGCCACGCCCCCGCGACGCCCCGCGCGTCTCGGGGGCCGGTCCGTCGGACGTCCGGCCCGCCGGT
>JAAXOU010000163.1 GCA_012396115.1 Streptomyces somaliensis DSM 40738
AGGAAGGAGGCCCAGCGAGGATGGGACGGGAGCCCGCCCCGGTGGAGACCCCCTGATCCGGGGCGCCCGGAGGGGCGGTCACCGCTGCGGCGCGCCCCGGGGCGGGGCCCCGGACGGCCTGCGGGGCGTCCGGGTGGACCCGGAGGCGGCGTGTTCCGCGTGCGTCGGCCCCGGTTCCTCCGGTATGTGAACCCCGGAGAGCGGCGCAGACCCTTGACGGGCGAGCGAATTGTCAATGTACATTCAATCCCGCACGGCCGGACACCACCCGGGCGCCGATCCGGACACCGACCGGAAACGGAAGGCCCGCGCGCCGGTCGCGCACACAACTCCAGCGCCCCGCGGCACCGCCGTCGCGGGGCGCCGCACGCTCCGCCCCACCCCATCCCCACACGAAACCCGGAGCCATCCATGGCACCCTCCGCGTCCCCCACCCCCAGACGCACCGCCGCGGTCGCCGTCCTCGCCATCGCGGGCATGTTCGCCACGGCCTCCCCCGCCGCCACCGCCGCCGCGCCCGCCGCGGCCCGCACCTCGTCCGTCGGCATCACCGCCGCGCCGGACATCTCGCTGACCGCCGTCAAGGGGCACCTCACCCAGCTCCAGTCGATCGCCACCGCCAACGGCGGCAACCGCGCCCACGGCCGCCCCGGCTACAGGGCGTCCATCGACTACGTGAAGGGCAAGCTCGACGCCGCCGGCTTCACCACCACCGTCCAGTCGTTCACGTACAACGGCGCCACCGGCTACAACCTGATCGCCGACTGGCCGGGCGGCGACCCCAACCAGGTCCTCATGGCCGGCTCCCACCTGGACTCCGTCACCTCCGGCCCCGGCATCAACGACAACGGCTCCGGCTCCGCCGCCGTCCTGGAGACCGCGCTCGCCGTCTCCCGCGCCGGGTACCAGCCCACCAAGCACCTGCGGTTCGCCTGGTGGGGCGCCGAGGAGCTGGGCATCATCGGCTCGAAGCACTACGTGGCGAACCTGCCGTCCACCGAGCGCGCCAAGCTCAGCGGCTACATGAACTTCGACATGCTCGGCTCGCCCAACGCGGGCTACTTCGTCTACGACGACGACCCGGTCATCGAGAAGACCTTCAAGGACTACTTCGCCGGCATCGGCGTCCCCACGGAGATCGAGACCGAGGGCGACGGGCGCTCCGACCACGCCCCCTTCATGAACGCCGGCGTCCCGGTCGGCGGGCTGTTCACCGGCGCCAGCCGGGCGAAGACCACCACCCAGGCGCAGAAGTGGGGCGGCACGGCCGGGCAGGCCTTCGACCGCTGCTACCACTCGTCCTGCGACACGACGTCCAACATCAACGACACGGCGCTGAACCGCAACAGCGACGCCCTCGCGCACGCCGTGTGGACCCTGTCCGGGTCGGCCCAGCCGCCGACCGGCGGCACGTACCAGAACACCACCGACGTGGCGATCCCGGACGGCGGCGCCGCCGTCACCTCCTCCGTCACCGTCGGCGACCGCACCGGCAACGCCCCCGCCACGCTGAAGGTCGGCGTGGACATCGTCCACACCTACCGCGGGGACCTCGTCGTCGACCTCGTCGCCCCGGACGGCACCGCGTACCGGCTGAAGAACTCCAGCAGCAGCGACTCGGCGGACAACGTCCGCGCGACCTACACCGTCGACGCGTCCAGCGAGGCCGCCAACGGCGTCTGGAAGCTGCGGGTGCAGGACGTGGCGCAGTACGACACCGGCTACATCAACAGCTTCTCGCTGACCTTCTGAGCCGCCGGCCCCGGACCGCGACGGGCGGTCCGGGGCATCCCGCGGACGAGGCACGGCGCCGGGCCCACCGCCGTGACGGCGGTGGGTCCGGCGCCGTGCGGGCGGCTACTTCGCGGCGCCGTTCGCCGCGGCGACCAGCGCCTGCTGCGTCACCGCGCCGGCGTACACCCGGCCGTCGTCCGTCATCAGGGCGTTGACCAGGCGGGTCTTGAAGACCATGCCGGAGCCGAACTCGCCGGTGACCCGCGTGCCCAGCCCGTCCAGGAACCCCGCGGCCCCCTCGGGCAGCTCCTCCGGTCCGGCACCGTCCTTCGGCCCGGCCGGGGCGCCGCCCGGTCCGGCCAGCTCCACGACCGCGGTCCAGCCCTCGCCGATGACGTTCGGGCCCGGCTCGCCGCCCCCGCCGCCCAGGCCCCCCAGGCCCTCGCGGAGCGCCCCGCCGCCCTTCTCCCCCGGTCCGGCGACCGGGCCGTCCCCCTCGACGACCTCGGCGCCCTTCGGCGGCGTGAACCCGAACGCCGACGCGTCCGGCTTCCCGAAGTCGACCTCGGTGAAGCCGACGTCGACCGCCGCCGCGCCGCCGTCGCTCGGCGTGAGCGTGAACTTCAGCGGCACGCCCTTCTCCGCGTCGACCGCGACCTTCACCGAGCCGATCGTGGACCCGCTCTGCTCGGGCTCGACGACCAGCTGGTACGCGTCGCGCCCGGCGACCCGCACCGTGCCGCCGACGGTGACCGACGTCGTCCCGTCGGCCGCCGCCAGCACCCGGGCCGCGAGCTCCTCCGGCGTGACCGGGGGCCGGCCGGCGTCCCGGCCGTCCGCACCGCCCGTGTCCAGGCCCTTCTCGTGGCGGACCTCGCCGGACCCGCTGTCGTACGCCCACGCCTCGTCGCCGTTACGCACGAGGGTGTACTCCTCGCCGCCGTCCAGGACGGTCAGCCGCTGCCGGTCCGGGCCGTCCGCGGCGACCTTCAGCGTGTGCGTGCCGGACGCGAGCCGCATCAGCCGCTCGTCGACGGACTTCGCCTCGGCGGGGTCCCCGCCCACCAGGTCGCCGAGGCCGGCGATCGACGGCAGGCCGAGGTCCGTGGTGACCCTCACCGTGCCGGAGAGCCGCTGGGCGTCCGCCGCCGCGATCTTCTCGACGAGCTCCTGGGCGCTGATCCGCGGCAGGTCCGGGTCGCCGGAGGCGGCGAGCGCCGGGACGAGCCCGATGGTCGCCGCCGCCACCCCCACCACCGCGACCGGGACCGCGTACCGCGCCGCCGTCCGGCGCACGGGCCGCGGGGTCTGTGCGTCGCTGTCGTTCGGTGCCATGTCTGCACTACCTCCGTGGTCTGGTGTTCCCATTCCACCGGACCGGCGGCGCGAAGGCGTCAGCCCCGGGCATCAACCCGGCGTACCCCTCTGGGATGACCCGCCGTCAGGGTCTTCCCCCACACGGGGCGGGGTCCCGTACGGGGCCGCCCGGTTCAGCCCGCCCGGTGCACCACGAGGTCGCACAGCTCGGCGAGCGCGGCCTTCGCGTACCCGTCCGGCAGCGGGGCGAGCATCGCCCGCGCCTCCCGGGCGTAGCGCACCGTGTCGCGGCGGGCCATCTCCAGCGCGGGGTGGACGCGCAGCCGGCGCAGCACCTCGGCGTGCCTCGCGTCGTCCGTCAGGTCGCCTTCGAGGAGCGCGGCCAGCTCCACGTCCTCGGCCCGGCCGTGCCGCTCCGCCAGGGCGCGCAGGTGGAGGACCGGCAGGGTGGCGATGCCCTCGCGCAGGTCGGTGCCGGGCGTCTTGCCGGACTCGTGGGAGTCGGAGGCGATGTCCAGCACGTCGTCGGCCAGCTGGAACGCCACGCCCAGCCGCTCGCCGTACTGCGTCAGGATCTCCGTGCACCGCTCCCCGGCACCCGCCATCATCGCGCCGAACCGGCCGGAGACGGCGACCAGGGAGCCGGTCTTGCCGGCGATGACGTCCAGGTAGTGCTCGACCGGGTCGATGCCGTCGCGGGGGCCCGCGGTCTCCAGGATCTGGCCCGTGACCAGCCGCTCGAACGCCTCCGCCTGGATGCGCACCGCCTCGGGCCCGAGGTCCGCCAGGACGTGCGAGGCGCGCGAGAAGAGGAAGTCGCCCGTGAGGACGGCGACCGAGTTGCCCCAGCGGGTGTTGGCGCTGTCCACGCCGCGCCGCACCAGCGCCTCGTCCATCACGTCGTCGTGGTACAGCGTGGCCAGGTGGGTCAGCTCGACCACCACGGCCGCGGGGACGACGCCGGGCGCGTGCGGGTCGCCGAACTGCGCGGCGAGCATCACCAGGAGCGGCCGGAACCGCTTGCCGCCCGCCCGCACCAGGTGCTGCGCCGCCTCCGTGATGAACGGCACGTCGCTCTTGGTCGCGTCGAGCAGCCCGGCCTCGACAGCCGCCAGCCCGGTCTGGACATCGGCTTCGAGAGCCTGGTCCCGCACGCTCAGCCCGAACGGCCCGACTGGGGTCACGAGGGGGTCTCCTGTCTGCGGACGATCACGCGGATTGTCGACGTGTCGCTGGACTCGTTCACGTCAGCGTATCCGGTCCCGTCCGGATCACCGTGGGCACCTTCCCGCCACCCCGGCCCGCCCGCGGCCGGTGCGCACGGCCGGAAACGCACCCGCGGGGCCCCGCGCCCACTCGGCGCGACCCGGCAGGACCGTACGGGCGCACCGCCTCCCCGGCTCCCCTCCGGCTCCCCTTCCCGCGCCGGCGCCCCGGGCGCCCCGGCCCGGAGGTCCGCCCGGGCGGGCGGGGCGGCGGCGGCGCGCTCCCCGATCCGGTGGGGCCGGTGCGCGGCCGGGGCGACGCGGTCCTCCCCGACCGCCTCTGGGAGAAGCGCGCGCCCCGGCCGTAACGTGTCCCCTACACACGTGGAAAGCGAGGCAAGCACCGATGCCCGAGCAGCCCTCCCCGAGCCCGCTCGACCTGGCCGAAGGCGACCCCTTCGGCCCGCACAACCTCCCGTACGGAGTGTTCTCGACCGCCGCCGAACCCGGCCGCCGCAGGGTCGGCGTGCGGATCGGCGACCACGTCCTGGACGCCGGGGCCGCCGCGCACGCGCTCGGCTCCCCGTACGCCGGACTGCTCGCCCAGCCGTCCCTCAACCCGCTGATGGCCGCGGGCCGCAGGGTGTGGCGCGACGTGCGCCGGGCGCTGACGGCGTGGCTGACCTCGCCCGCGCACCGCTCGGACGTCGAGCCGCTGCTGCACCCGCTGGACGCGGTGGCGCTGCACCTGCCGTACGAGGTGGCCGACTACGTCGACTTCTACGCGAGCGAGCACCACGCGTCGAACGTGGGCCGCATCTTCCGCCCGGACGGCGAGCCGCTCACGCCCAACTGGAAGCACCTGCCGATCGGTTACCACGGCCGCTCCGGCACCGTCGTGGTCTCCGGCACCGACGTGGTGCGGCCCCGCGGGCAGCGCAAGGCCCCGGCCGACCCGGCGCCGGTCTTCGGCCCGTCGACGAAGCTGGACATCGAGGCGGAGGTCGGCTTCGTCGTCGGCACCCCGTCGGAGGCGGGCCGCCCGGTCCCGCTCGGCGACTTCCGGGAGCACGTCTTCGGTCTGACGCTCCTCAACGACTGGTCGGCGCGCGACGTCCAGGCCTGGGAGTACGTGCCGCTGGGCCCGTTCCTGGGCAAGTCGTTCGCCACGTCGGTGTCGGCGTGGGTGACGCCGCTGGAAGCCCTGGACGCGGCCCGCACGGCCCCGCCGGCCCGCGACCTCCCGCTGCTGCCGTACCTGGACGACTCCGGCGAGGACGAGCCGGGCGGCTACGAGCTGCACATCACCGTGCGGATCAACGGCGAGGTCGTCGCCGAACCGCCGTTCTCCACCATGTACTGGACGGCCGCGCAGCAGCTGGCGCACATGACGGTCAACGGCGCGTCGCTGCGCACCGGCGACCTGTACGGCTCCGGCACGGTCAGCGGGCCCGAGGCGCACCAGCGCGGCTCGCTGCTGGAGCTGACGTGGAACGGGCGGGACCCGCTCGACCTGTCCACCGGGAAGCGGACGTTCCTGGAGGACGGCGACGAGGTCACGCTCACCGCCTGGGCGCCCGGCCCGGACGGCGCGAAGGTCGGCCTGGGCGAGGTCACCGGCCGGATCACCCCCTCCGTCTGACCCGCCGCGCGCCCCGGAGGGCCCGGCACCCGGCTCCGGGTGCCGGGCCCTCCGGTCCGCGCGTATGACGACCGCCGGTCAGGCCTCGAAGACCTCGTTGACCAGCTGCGCCTGCTCGGCCTGGTGGCGCTTGGCCGAACCGACCGCCGGGGACGAGCTGTGCGGCCGCGAGATGCGGCGCAGGCGCTCGCCCTGCGGGATGTCGGCGCCGACCGCCAGGTCCAGGTGGTCGATCAGGTTCAGCGCGATGAACGGCCACGCGCCCTGGTTCGCCGGCTCCTCCTGCGCCCAGATGTACTTCTCGGCGTTCGGGTACTTGGCGATCTCGGCCTGGAGCTGGGCGCCCGGCAGCGGGTACAGCCGCTCCAGGCGGATGATCGCCGTGTCCGAGACGCCGCGCTTCTGCCGCTCGGCGTCCAGGTCGTAGTAGACCTTGCCGGTGCAGAAGACGACCTTGCGGACGGCGGACGGGTCGACCGACGCGTCGCCGATGACCGGGCGGAACGAACCGGACGTGAACTCCTCCACGCTCGACGCGGCGGCCTTCAGTCGCAGCATCGACTTCGGCGTGAAGACGACCAGCGGCTTGTGGTGCGGGTTGTGCACCTGCCACCGCAGGAGGTGGAAGTAGTTCGACGGGAGCGTCGGCATGGCGACCGTCATGTTGTTCTGCGCGCACAGCTGGAGGAAGCGCTCCGGGCGGGCGGACGAGTGGTCCGGGCCCTGGCCCTCGTAGCCGTGGGGCAGCAGCAGCGTGACGCCGGAGGTCTGGCCCCACTTCTGCTCGGCGGAGGAGATGAACTCGTCGACGACCGTCTGCGCGCCGTTGACGAAGTCGCCGAACTGGGCCTCCCACATGACCAGCGCGTCCGGGCGGGCCAGCGAGTAGCCGTACTCGAAGCCCATCGCCGCGTACTCGCTGAGCAGCGAGTCGTAGATGTTGTAGCGGGCCTGGTCGTCGGAGAGGTAGAGCAGCGGGGTGTAGTCCTCGTTGGTCTCCTGGTCCACCAGCACCGCGTGGCGCTGGCCGAAGGTGCCGCGGCGGGAGTCCTGGCCGGCGAGCCGCACCGGTACGCCCTCCATCAGCAGCGAGCCGATGGCGAGGGTCTCGCCCATGCCCCAGTCGATCGTGCCGTCCTCCACGGACGCCGCGCGGCGCTGCATCTGCGGCATCAGGCGCGGGTGCACGGTGACGTGGTCGGGGATGTTGACCTGGGACTCGGCGATCCGCTTGACGACCTCCTGCGAGACGGCCGTCTTCACGTCCTCCGCGGGGAAACCGGCCTGCGGGTCGGTGCCGACCGCCGGGCTGGGCTGCGCGGTGGCCTCGCGGACCTCCGTGAAGACCTTCTCCAGCTGGCCCTGGAAGTCCTGGAGCGCCTGCTCCGCCTCCTCCAGCGTGATGTCGCCGCGGCCGATCAGCGACTCGGTGTACAGCTTGCGCACCGAGCGCTTCTTGTCGATCAGCGAGACCATCGCCGGGTTGGTGAACTGCGGGTTGTCGCCCTCGTTGTGACCGCGGCGGCGGTAGCAGATGAGGTCGATCACGACGTCCTTGTTGAACGTCTGGCGGAACTCGAAGGCGAGCCGCGCCACGCGGACGCACGCCTCCGGGTCGTCGCCGTTCACGTGGAAGATCGGCGCCTCGATCATGCGGGCCACGTCCGTGGCGTACATCGAGGAGCGCGAGGACTCCGGGGCGGCGGTGAAGCCGACCTGGTTGTTGATGACGATGTGGACCGTGCCGCCGGTGCGGTAGCCGCGCAGCTGCGACATGTTCAGCGTCTCGGCGACGACGCCCTGGCCGGCGAAGGCCGCGTCGCCGTGGAGGGCGACGGGCAGGACGGTGAAGTCCGTGCCGGCCTTGCCGATGATGTCCTGCTTGGCGCGGACGACGCCCTCCAGGACCGGGTCGACGGCCTCCAGGTGGGAGGGGTTCGCGACCAGGCTGACCTTGATCTGCTCGCCGTCGAGGCCGGTGAAGGTCCCCTCGGCGCCCAGGTGGTACTTCACGTCGCCGGAGCCGTGCATCGACTTCGGGTCGAGGTTGCCCTCGAACTCGCGGAAGATCTGCGCGTACGACTTGCCGACGATGTTCGCCAGGACGTTCAGGCGGCCGCGGTGGGCCATGCCGATGACGACCTCGTCGAGGCGGGACTCGGCGGCCGAGTCGATCACCGCGTCGAGCAGCGGGATGACGGACTCGCCGCCCTCCAGGCTGAATCGCTTCTGCCCGACGTACTTCGTCTGCAGGAACGTCTCGAACGCCTCAGCCGCGTTCAGCCGCCGCAGGATGCGCAGCTGCTCCTCGCGCTCCGGCTTGGAGTGCGGGCGCTCGACGCGGTCCTGGATCCACTTGCGCTGCTTGGGGTCCTGGATGTGCATGAACTCGATGCCGGTGGTGCGGCAGTACGAGTCGCGCAGCACGCCGAGGATGTCGCGCAGCTTCATCATCGACTTGCCGCCGAAGCCGCCGACCGCGAACTCCCGCTCCAGGTCCCACAGGGTGAGGCCGTGCTCGGTGATGTCCAGGTCGGGGTGCTTGCGCTGGCGGTACTCCAGCGGGTCGGTGTCGGCCATGACGTGGCCGCGGACCCGGTAGGAGTGGATCAGCTCGAAGACGCGCGCGGCCTTGGTGACGTCGTCGTCGTGCGACGCGTCGATGTCCCTGAGCCAGCGGACCGGCTCGTAGGGGATGCGCAGCGACTTGAAGACGTCGTCGTAGAAGTCGTTCTCGCCGAGCAGGAGGTCGGCGACGACGCGCAGGAACTCGCCGGAGGCGGCGCCCTGGATGACGCGGTGGTCGTACGTCGAGGTGAGGGTCATCACCTTGGAGATGCCCAGCTTGTTCAGGGTGTCCTGGGACGTGCCCTGGAACTCGGCCGGGTAGTCCATCGAGCCGACACCCATGATCACCGACTGGCCGGGCATGAGGCGCGGCACGGAGTGGACCGTGCCGAGGCCGCCCGGGTTGGTCAGGGAGACCGTGACGCCGGTGAAGTCGTCCATCGTGAGCTTGTTCGCGCGGGCGCGGCGGACGATGTCCTCGTACGCCTGCCAGAACTCGAAGAAGCCCAGCGTCTCGGCCTTCTTGATGGCCGCGACGACCAGCTGGCGGTCGCCGTTGGGCTTGACCAGGTCGATGGCGAGGCCGAGGTTGACGTGCTCCGGCTTCACCAGGGTCGGCTTGCCGTCCTTGACCTGGTACGACCAGTTCATGGAGGGCATCGCCTTGACGGCCTGCACCATCGCGTAGCCGATGATGTGGGTGAAGGAGATCTTCCCGCCGCGGGCGCGCTTCAGGTGGTTGTTGATGACGATGCGGTTGTCGAACAGCAGCTTCACCGGGACGGCGCGGACCGAGGTGGCGGTCGGCACCTCCAGCGAGGCGTCCATGTTCTTGGCGACGGCGCCGGCGGGGCCGCGCAGCGTCACGAACTCCGGGCCGGCCGGGGCCTCGAGAAGGCGTGGTCCAGGACCTCATCGACGAGTTGGGCAGGCTGCCCGGCGTCGGTCCCAAGAGCGCGCAGCGGATCGCCTTCCACGTCCTCCAGGCCGAGCCGACGGACGTGCGCCGGCTGGCGCACG
>JAAXOU010000164.1 GCA_012396115.1 Streptomyces somaliensis DSM 40738
GCCGACGGCGCCCCCGCGCCCGTACCGGACGGGGCGGCCGACCCGTACGCCGACCCCTACGCCGTGCCCGCCCCGCAGGACCCGCCCCGCACCCCGGCCGACGCCGACCGGCCCGGCACCCGGGCGGCCCAGCCCGTGGCACAGGGGTACGGCGAGCAGGACGCGCACGGGCGGCAGCCGTACGGCGACCCGGGCCACGGGCGGGAGACGGGGTACGAGCCGCAGCCTTACGGCGGGCCCCACGGCGGAGCCCCCTACGAGCAGGTCCCCCACCACCAGGACCCGTACCCGCAGGACCAGTACCAGCAGGCCCCCTACGGGCAGGACCAGTACCCGCAGGCTCCCTACGGCCAGGACCCCTACCAGCAGGCTCCGTACCAGCAAGCCGCGCACGACCAGGGCCCGTACGACCAAGCCCCGTACGTCCCAGCCCCGTACGACCAAGCCCCGTACGACCCGGCCCCGTACGACCAAGCCCCGTACGACCCGGCCGCGTACGACCCCGCCGCGCAGACCGGGCAGCGGTACGACCGGCAGCCGTACCCGTACCAGCAGCAGGGCCCGTACGACCCGTACGGCTACGAGAACGAGCAGCGTCCCGACGGGAGCAGCCAGCAGTGAACCGCAGCACCCTCTCCCTCCTCGCGGTCTCGACCGCCCTCGCGGCCCTGACCGGCCTCGCCGCCCTGACGGCCCCCGGCGCGGACGACCCCGCCCGGGCGGTCGGCGCGGCCCCCGCCGAACTGCCCGTCGAACGCAGCAGCCTGCTGTGCCCGGCACCCGGCTCCTCCGAGGTCGCCGAGACGACGTACACCTCGTTCACCCCCGCCGGGGGGTCCGGATCCGGTGTCCCGGCCGGTGGGGGAGCGCTTCCGGACAGGGCCGAGCTGAAACCGGCCGCCACCCCCCGGGGCACGCCGCCCGCCCCCCCGGAGGACGACGGGAAGAAGGACGGCGAGGAGGAGAAGGACGGCGACGGGAAGGAGAGCGGGGCGCCCGCGGGAGAGCCGGCCGCGGACAGGCCCGTCATCACCGCCACCACCCCCGGGACGCCCGTGGCGGCGGAGGCGAACGGCGCCGACGCCCCCGCCCTCGTAGGCGTCGCCTCCGGCCGGCTCGCCCCCGGCTGGACCACCCAGCAGACCACCGTCGTCCCCGCCGGGGGCGCCCGCGGCCTCCTCGGCGTCAGCTGCACGCACCCGGACACGGACTTCTGGTTCCCCGGCACCTCCACCGCCGAGAACCGCCGCGACTACGTCCACCTCACCAACCCCGACGACACCGCCGCCGTCGTCGACGTCGAGCTGTACGGGCCCGAGGGCGTCCTGGAGTCGCAGCTCACCGACGGCATCCCGGTGCCCGCCCGGTCCAGTGTCCCCGTGCTGCTGTCCACGCTCACCGCGGACCCGGCCACCTCCGACGTCACCGCCCACGTCACCGTCCGCAGCGGCCGCGTCGGCGCGGTCATCCGCTCCGCCGTCGACCAGCTCGGCAGCGACTGGCTGCCGGCCTCCGCCGACCCCGCCCCCTCGCTGGTCCTCCCCGGCATCCCCGCGGACGCCACGTCCGTGCAGCTCGTGGCGTATGCGCCCGGTGAGGACGACGCCGAGCTGAAGATCCGGCTCGCCGGCGCCACGGGCACCATCACCCCCGCCGTCCAGCAGACGATCCGAGTGAAGTCCGGGATGACGGCTTCCGCCGACCTGAAGGACCTCACCAGCGGTGAGGCCGGCGCCCTGCTGCTGACCCCCGCCCAGGCGGGACGCCCCACCCCCGTCGTCGCCGCGCTGCGCGTGGTGCGGGGCTCCGGGAAGAAGCAGGAGGTCGCCTTCATCCCGGCCGCCGGCCCGGTGGGGGAGCGGGCGACCGTCGCCGACAACCGCGCCGAGGGCACCACCCTGTCGCTGACCGCGCCCGGCGAGGCCGCGGAGGTCCGCGTCACCGCCTCCCCGGGCACCGGGGGCGGCACCCCCGCCACCAGGACGTACACGGTCAGGGCCGGCACGACCCTGGCGGTCGCCCCGCCCGCGCCCCCCGGCCTCAAGGGCTCCTACGCCCTGACGGTAGAGACCCTCTCCGGCGGCCCCGTGCACGCGGCGCGCATGCTGGCCCTGCCGCAGGACGGCATCGCGATGTTCACCCTGCAGGCCTTCGCCGACGACCGCGCGAAGGTCGCCGTACCGGAGGCGGAGCAGGACCTGGCCGTCCTGGACGATTAGGACCGGCCGCCCCGGACGGCCGGGCGGGCCGGGCCGGTGCGCCCCGCGGCCGCCCCGGACGCACCGGCCCGCGGGTCACTCCTGCCCGTAGCGCGGGTCCACCGACTCGGGCGCCAGGCCCAGCAGCTCGGCGACCTGCTCCACCACGACCTCGTGCACCAGCACCGCCCGCTCGTCCCGGCTCTTGGCCCGCAGCTCCACGGGCCGCCGGTACACGACCACGCGCGCGTGCCGGTCCCGCGTCGCCGGCGCCGAACTGCCCAGTGGCACGGAGTCGTCCCGGGCCGCCGGCACCTCCAGCACCACGAAGTCGACCTCGGAGAGCTGGGGCCAGAGCCGCTCCAGCCGCTCGACGGAGTCCTGCACCAGATCGCGGAAGGTGTCCGCCCGCGTGGCGGACAGGGGGACCTGGGGCGGTGCCACGGGACCGCGCATCCCTCGGCCGTGGCGATCACGGCGGCGCGGTCGCGGCTCGGTCGGGCGGGGTGGTCCTGCGCTGTCCATCACCTGACGCAGCGTAGCCTTCCGGAACGCGTGGCGTTCCCCTCTCCGCCCCCGCCCGGCATGTCGTCGTATGAGCGTTCCAGCCAATCAAGGACATGATTCGGCATCTCCAACCGATCGATCCGTGCACGGAAACGACCGGATCCCCTCCGGGAGCCCGCCGACAGGGCGACCACCCCGCTCCTCCCCGGGCACCCTCCCCGTCCGTCCCCACAGGTCGGGGCGGCCCGTTGAAACCCCCCTGTGCCCGAGGTCACACCGCGACACGGGCGGGTGACCCGGTGGAGAGTCGTCGCGGCCCGCTCAAGAGTGCGGTACCGTCCAACGTCGTGAGCCCTGTACGTCGCTGTTCGCGCACCGCGTGCGGCCGCCCTGCCGTCGCGACACTGACGTACGTCTATGCCGACTCGACCGCGGTCCTCGGCCCGCTCGCCACCTACGCCGAACCCCACTGCTACGACCTGTGCGCCGAGCACAGCGAGCGCCTCACCGCGCCCCGCGGCTGGGAGGTCGTCCGCCTGTCGGACGCCTCCGGCCCCACCCGCCCCAGCGGCGACGACCTGGAGGCCCTCGCCAACGCCGTGCGCGAGGCGGCCCGCCCCCAGGAGCGCAGGGCCCGGGCCCAGGGCAAGGGCGATCCCCGCAGCGCCGACCCCGTCGAGGTCGGCCGCCGCGGCCACCTCCGCGTGCTGCGCTCCCCCGAGCCCTGACACCGCCTCCCGGCCGGCCCCGCCCTGCACCTGCCGACACCGCCTCCCGGCCCGCCCCGCGCCCGCCGACGCCGCCCCGCGCCCGGTGGCGGGAATCCCCGGGGCGCGGTCCCCGGGCCCGGCCCCGCAGGGTCCCCTCCATACGTATCCGTCACCTCCGCGGGTAGCTTGTGTACTCCACACAGGCTCGCAGGAGGTTGGTCAGTGACTGCTGATCTGTCGCAGATCGTCAAGGCGTACGACGTCCGCGGAGTGGTGCCGGATCAGTGGGACGAGGCGCTCGCCGAATTGTTCGGCGCGGCCTTCGTCCAGGTGACCGGCGCCGACGCGATCGTCGTCGGCCACGACATGCGCCCGTCGTCCCCCGGCCTGTCGGGCGCCTTCGCGCGCGGGGCCGCCGCCCGGGGCGCCGACGTCACCCTCATCGGCCTGTGCTCCACCGACCAGCTGTACTTCGCCTCCGGCCACCTGGGCCTCCCCGGCGCCATGTTCACCGCGTCGCACAACCCGGCCCGGTACAACGGCATCAAGATGTGCCGCGCCGGCGCCGCCCCGGTCGGCCGGGACAGCGGCCTCGCCGACATCCGCGCCCTCGTCGAGACGTGGCGGGACTCCGGGGCCCCCGCCCCGGTCGCCTCCCCCGGCCGGATCACCGAGACGGACACCCTCACCGCCTACGCGCAGCACCTGAGGTCCCTGGTCGACCTCACCTCCGTCCGCCCCCTGAAGGTCGTCGTCGACGCGGGCAACGGCATGGGCGGCCACACGGTCCCCACCGTCTTCGAGGGCCTGCCCCTGACGCTGGTCCCGATGTACTTCGAGCTGGACGGCACGTTCCCCAACCACGAGGCCAACCCGCTCGACCCGGCCAACATCGTCGACCTCCAGCAGCGCGTCCGCGCCGAGGGCGCCGACCTGGGCCTGGCCTTCGACGGCGACGCCGACCGCTGCTTCGTCGTGGACGAGCGGGGCGAGCCCGTCGCCCCGTCCGCGATCACCGCGCTGGTCGCCGCCCGCGAGCTGGCCAAGCACCCCGGCGGAACGATCATCCACAACCTGATCACCTCGCAGTCCGTACCCGAGGTCGTCCGCGAGAACGGCGGGACCCCCGTCCGCACCCGCGTCGGCCACTCCTTCATCAAGGCCGAGATGGCCCGCACGGGCGCGATCTTCGGCGGCGAGCACTCCGCGCACTACTACTTCCGCGACTTCTGGAACGCCGACACCGGCATGCTGGCCGCCCTCCACGTCCTGGCCGCCCTCGGCGGCCAGGAGGGCACGCTGTCCGCGCTGGTCGCCGAGTACGACCGCTACGCGGCCTCCGGCGAGATCAACTCCACCGTCGCCGACCAGGCCGCCAGCACCGCCGCCGTACGCCGGGCCTTCGCCTCCCGCGCCGGCGTCACCGTCGACGAACTCGACGGCCTCACCGTCAGCGGCGGCGACTGGTGGTTCAACCTCCGACCGTCCAACACCGAGCCGCTCCTCCGCCTCAACGTCGAGGCGAAGGACGAGGCCACCATGGCCGGGGTCCGCGACGAGGTCCTCTCCCTCGTCCGCGCCTGACCGGCCGCCACCCGCTCCCGGAACCGGCGCCCGCACCCCGCGGGCGCCGGCTCCGGGCGGACCCCCGGCCCCGCCCCACCGGCCCGGCGTGCCCCGCCCCCCGGCGGTAGGCTGACGACGCCGGGGAACCGCAGCACCCCACCGGACCGGCCGGACCCGCACCGGTTCCGCCCGCCGCCGTGAACGCACCCGAAGGGAACCCCCCATGCCGCTCGAAGCCGGCCTCCTCGCCATCCTCGCCTGCCCCGCCTGCCGCGCCCCCCTCGGCGACCGGACGGCCGACGAGACCCCCGAGCTGGTCTGCACGGGCGACGACTGCGGCCTCGCCTACCCGGTGCGGGACGGCATCCCGGTCCTCCTCGTCGACGAGGCCCGCCGCCCGGACTGACCCCGCCACCCCAGCGCCCCGGCGACACCCCGCACCGGCGATCGGAGGCCCCACCCATGTTCGACGAGTCGATGCTCGACGATCCCGAGGCACTGGCCCGGGCGGACCGCCGCGGCCTCCTGCGCGGAGCCGCCGAAGCCGGCGCCCGGGTACGCACCGCCGCCCGGCACGCGGCCGAGGCCGGCGTCGCCGACCTCCGGTCGGAGGGACGCCCCCGCACCGTCCTCGTCGCCGGCACCGGCACGGCGGCCACCGGAGCCGCCGACCTGATCGCCGCCCTCGCCGGGGCCTCCGCGCCGGTCACCCGGCTGCGCCCCACCGGCGTCGCCCCGGCGGCGGGCGCGCTCCGCTGGACGCTCCCGGGCTGGGCCGGCCCCGTCGACCTGCTGCTCGTCCCGACCAACGACGGCTCCGAACCCGGCCTCGTCACCCTCGCCGAACAGGCGTACCGCCGCGGTGTCACCGTCGTCGCCGTCGCCCCGCGGCACTCGCTGATCGCGGAGGCCGTCGGCAACACCCACGGCCTCGTCGTCCCCATGGCGACCGCGCCCCACGAGCCGTACGACGAACCGCAGGCCGCCGGCCCCGGCGCGCTGTGGGCGCTGTTCACCCCGCTCCTCGCCCTCCTCGACCGCGTTGGCCTGTTCACGGCCCCCGCCGACACGCTGGAGAAGGTCGCCGACCGCCTCGACCGCACCGCTGAACGCTGCGGACCCGCCGTCGCCACGTACGCCAACCCGGCCAAGACCCTCGCCGCCGAGCTCTCCGACGCGCTGCCCCTGATCTGGACCGAGGGTGCCGCCGCCGCACCCGTGGGCCGCCGCTTCGCCGCCGTCCTCGCCGAACTCGCCGGCCGCCCCGCCCTCGCCGCGGAACTCCCCGAAGCACTCGCCGCCCACGGCGGCCTCCTCGCCGGCGACTTCGCCGGGGGCGCCGACCCCGACGACTTCTTCCGCGACCGCGTCGAGGACCCGCAGGCGCTGCACGCCCGCGCCGTACTGCTTCGCGACCGCCCCGCCGACGCCGGCGGCCTCACCGCCGCCCCCGCCGCCCGCGAACTCGCCCTCGGCCACGACACGCCCGTCAGCGAGCTGGAACCCGAGGAGGGCAACGCCCTCGAAGCCCTCGCCGAACTCCTCGCCGTGACCGACTTCGCCGCCTGCTACCTCGCCCTGGCCTCCGGCCGACGCCTCTGACCGCACTCCCGCCCCCCGACCCCGCGAGAGCGGCCCGCCCGCGTCCACCCACCGGAACCGGAACCGCCGCCCCGCACCCGTCGACCCAGGACCGCCGAACCCCGGCCGCACCCGCCGCCCGCACGGAAAGCCCACCGCCCATGGACCGCCTCTCCGCCCCCGTCCGCCCCTACGCCTGGGGCTCGACGACGGCCATCCCGGAACTGCTCGGCACCGCCCCCACCGGCGAGCCCCAGGCCGAGATGTGGATGGGCGCCCACCCGGGCGCACCCTCCCGCCTCACCCGCCCCACCCCCGAGGGCGACCGCGAACAGCACCTCGACGACGTCATCGCCGCCGACCCCGACCGGGAACTGGGCCCCGCCACCGTCGCCAGGTTCGGCCCCCGCCTGCCCTTCCTCCTCAAGATCCTCGCCGCGGACGCCCCCCTCTCCCTCCAGGTCCACCCCGACCCCGGCCAGGCCGAGGCCGGCTACACCGCCGAGGAACGCGCCGGCATCCCCCTCGACGCCCCCCACCGCAACTACAGGGACCCCCACCACAAGCCGGAACTCATCTGCGCCCTCACCCCCTTCGAGGGCCTCTGCGGCTTCCGCCACCCCGCCGAGACCGCCGACCTCCTCGCCGCCCTCGACGTCGACTCCCTCAAGCCGTACGCGGACCTCCTCCGCGCCCACCCCGAGGACGCCGCCCTGCGCGAGGTCCTCACCGCGGTCCTCACCGCCGACCCCGACGCCATCGCCGCCACCGTCCACGACACCGCCGCCGCCTGCGCCCGCCTCGGCGGCGCCCACGCCCCGTACGCCGTCCTCGCCCGCCACTTCCCCGGCGACCCCGGCGTCCTCGCCGCGCTGCTCCTCAACCACGTGCGGCTCCAGCCCGGCGAAGCCCTCTACCTCGGCGCCGGAGTCCCCCACTCCTACCTCGGCGGCCTAGGCGTCGAGATCATGGCCAACTCCGACAACGTCCTGCGCTGCGGCCTCACCCCCAAGCACGTCGACGTCCCCGAACTCCTGCGCGTCGTCCGCTTCGAAACCGGCGACCCCGGCGTCCTGCGCCCCGAGGCGTCCCCCTCCGGGGAGGAGGTCTACGACACCCCCGCCGACGAGTTCCGCCTCTCCCGGTACGTGCGTCCCGAAGGCGCCGCCCCCGCCGACCTGACCGCCCCGACCCCGCAGATCCTCCTGGCCACCGCCGGTGCCCCGCGCGTCGGCGACCTCACCCTCGCCCCCGGCCACTCCGTCTTCGTACCGGCCGGGGAAGGCGTCGGACTGTCGGGCGGGGGCACCCTCTTCAGGGCCACGACGGTGGCCTGATCCACCGCGGTCACGCGGTGCTGCAACAATGTCCCGCCGTACGGAATCGGCCGAACCCACGAACCCAACCGGCACCAGCGAAGGGAACACGGCACGCATGAGCGCGTCAGGCGGAACCAAGGCGATCGTGGCGGCACTCGTCGCCAACCTCGCGATCGCCGCGAGCAAATTCGTGGCGTTCGTCTTCAGCGGCTCGTCATCCATGCTCGCCGAGTCGGTGCACTCCCTCGCCGACTCCGGCAACCAGGGGCTCCTCCTCCTCGGCGGCAGGAAGGCCAAGCGCGAGGCGACCCCCCAGCACCCCTTCGGCTACGGCCGCGAACGGTACATCTACGCCTTCCTCGTCTCCATCGTCCTCTTCTCCGTCGGCGGCATGTTCGCCCTGTACGAGGGCTACGAGAAGATCAAGCACCCCCACGAGATCGAGGCCTGGTACTGGCCCGTCGGCGTCCTCGTCTTCGCGATCATCGCCGAGGCGTTCTCCTTCCGCACCGCCATCAAGGAGTCCAACGAACTCCGCGGCAAGCGCTCCTGGAAGGACTTCGTCCGCACCGCCAAGGCCCCCGAACTGCCCGTCGTGCTCCTGGAGGACCTCGGCGCCCTCGTCGGCCTGATCCTCGCCCTCGTCGGCGTCAGCCTCGCCCTCGTCACCGGCGACGGCGTCTGGGACGGCATCGGCACCCTCTGCATCGGCGTCCTGCTGATCCTGATCGCCGTCGTCCTCGCCGCCGAGACCAAGTCGCTCCTCCTCGGCGAGGCCGCCGGACTCGACGAGGTGCACAGGATCCAGGAGTCCCTCGTCGACGGCACCACCGTCACCGGCATCATCCACATGCGCACGCTCCACCTCGGCCCCGAGGAGCTCCTCGTCGCCGCCAAGATCGCCGTCCAGCACGACGAGACCGCCGCCCAGATCGCCGCCGCGATCGACGCCGCGGAGGAGCGCATCCGCGCCGCCGTCCCCATCGCCCGGGTCATCTACCTGGAGCCCGACATCCTCCGCACCACCCGCTGACCCCCCGCACCCCATCGGCCCACCGGCCCACCCGGCACCCGAAGGCCCCGGCACCCACCGGGCCTTCGGCCCGCCCGCCCCTCCGCGCGGCGGACGGAACCCGCCCGAGGGGCACTTGAAGCCCCCGTGCCCGGTCGGTGTAGATTCGAATACCGAGCCAGACGTCGCTGCTGATGGCGGTCGGGCGGTCCCGGCGGACCGGCCGAGGGAGAGAGGGCCTCCGACGACTGCACCGCGCACCCGGGCACCCCCGTGCCCGCCGGCGCGGAGCCAGCCGTACCCGCCTCGAACCCGACAACGAGGAGCAGCCCGACATGACCACCGTCGACAACCGGCAGGACTTCAAGGTCGCCGACCTCTCCCTGGCCGAGTTCGGCCGCAAGGAGATCACTCTCGCCGAGCACGAGATGCCCGGCCTGATGGCGATCCGCGAGGAGTACGCCGAGGCCCGGCCGCTGGCCGGTGCCC
>JAAXOU010000165.1 GCA_012396115.1 Streptomyces somaliensis DSM 40738
GGCGCGGCGCCGACCGGTCGGCGGGACCGCCACGGGGTCCTCCACGCGTACCGGACTGTCGAGGAACGCGTCCGTCGAAGCGCGCCGCGCCCGCCGGCGTCCGCTGCCCGCAGCGGTGTCACCGGGACCGGGAGCAGGACCGGAGCCGGGACCGGGGGCCGGGCCGGAACCGTGTCCCGGCTCCGGCCGCCGGGCGGACGGCACCACGGCGCCCGCACCGTCCGTGGCCGGCCCGGGCCCGGTGGCCCCGTCGTCCCCGGGGGCGGCCGGCGCGTCGGCCCCCCTCCCCGCGCCCAGCGGCACCTCGAGCACGTACGCGCTGCCGCCCGTGCCGGGCACCTCGTGCGTCTGCAGGACACCGCCGTGCGCGCTCACGATCCCGCGCACGATCGGCTCGTGCACCGGGTCGCCGCCCGCGTACGGCCCGCGCACCTCGATCCGCACGACCTCGCCGCGCTGCGCAGCGGCCACCACGATCGTCGAGTCGGCGTAGCCGCCGCCCGCCACCACGCGCGCCTTGCCCGTGGAGTCGACGCCCGCGACGTCGGCCACCAGGTGCGCGAGGGCGGTCGCCAGACGCGCGCCGTCGATCTCCGCCTCGATCGGCGGCGCGTGCACCGCGAACTGCACCCGCCCCGGGCCGATCAGCTCCACCGCGCCGTCGATACCGCTCGCCACGACCGCGTCGAGCAGCACCGGTTCCTTGCGCAGCTCCTCCTCGCCGACGTCCAGCCGCTGGAAGCCGAGGACGTTGTCGACGAGGGTCGTCATCCGGGCGTACCCGGCGGCCAGGTGGTGGAGGATCTGGTTGGCCTCGGGCCACAGCTGCCCGGCGGGGTCCGCGGCGAGCGTGCCCAGCTCACGGCGCAGCTCCTCCAGCGGCCCGCGCAGCGCCCCTCCCAGGACGGCGGTCAGCTGGGCGTGCCGCCCGGCGAGCGCCGCGTACCTCTTCCCGGCGTCGGCGAGCCGCTCCTCGTACGCGGCGACCTCGGCCCCGTGCTTCTCGGCGGCCTCCGCGGCCTCCGCGGCGTGCTCCTCCTCGAGCGCGGCGATCCGTCCGGCGTGCTCCTCGGCGAGCTGCTCGTACGGCCGCCGGTCCGCGAACGTCATGACGGCGCCGACGAGCTGGTCCCCGTCCCGTACGGGCGCGGTCGTCAGGTCCACCGGCACGGCGGAGCCGTCCTTGGCCCAGACGACCTGCCCCCGGACGCGGTGCTTCCGCCCCGAGCGCAGCGTGTCGGCGAGCGGCGACTCGTCGTACGGGAAGGGCTCGCCGTCCGCGCGCGAGTGCAGCATCAGCGGGTGGAGCTCCCTGCCGCCCAGGTCGCTGGCCCGCCAACCCAGGATCTGGGCGGCGGCGGGGTTGACCAGGACGATGCGCCCCTCCGTGTCCGTGCCGACGACGCCCTCGGAGGCGGCGCGCAGGATCATCTCGGTCTGGCGCCGGGAACGGGCCAGTTCGGCTTCGGTGTCGATGGTCCCGGAGAGGTCGCGGACGACGATCATCAGCAGTTCGTCGCCGCTGTACGAGCTGGCGCCGTACGGGTCGTACGCCTCGCGGCCGTCCTCCAGGCCGGCGCTGGTGACCTCGACGGGGAACTCGCTCCCGTCCGTCCGCCGCGCCACCATGCGGGTCGGCTTCGTCCGGCCCAGCCGGTCCACGGCCTCGGGGCGCCGCATGGAACCGGGGATGAGGCGCGAGTCGAACGAGGGCAGCAGGTCCAGCAGGCCCCGCCCCACCAGCGCCGTGCCGGGCGTCTCGAACATTTCGAGCGCGATGGTGTTGGCGTTGACGACCGTGCCGTTGGTGTTGACGAGGACGAGCCCGTCGGGCAGGGCGTCGAGTATGGCTGCGAGGCGAGCAGCGCCTCGGGATGGCCTGCTGCTCACGACGACGCTTCCTCCCACTGACCTACCGCCACTTCCGGAAAGGAGTCTAAGGGCTGGGGGTGTACACGGGGCGGCGGATGCGGGGGAGCCCAGGACGGGGCCGTCCGCGCCCGCCGTCCGCCCCCGGCCCGTAGCCGCTGGTGAGGGCGTTGCCGTCTCAGGACCGCGCCATCGGGAGGACGGGCTGGAGATTCTCCCAACGGGCGATCTCGCAGCCGTTCGTCCGGGCGAAGCGGGCGTCGACCTTCCGACCGTGCCAGGTGCCGGTGATGCGGGCGGTCGCCGGACCGCCGTGCTGCTGGGTGCACATCCGGTCCTGGGGGACGGGTGCGAACGGGTCCCGGCCGTTCCCCGAGAGCGCCTCCAGCCGCGCGCAGGCGCGGTCGGCCCGCGGGTGGGTGCCGCCGCCCTGGTCGCCGTCGCACTCCAGCCGGAACGTCCCGTCGGCGGCCGGGTTGCCGGACCGCTGCACGGTGATCGTCAGCGAGTCGGGAGCGGCGAGCAGCGGGGGCAGCTGCGGCAGCGGCGGCAGTGGCGCGGCCGAGGCGAGGGGCGAGGCGACGCCCAGGGCGACGACGGAGGCGGCGGAGGTCAGGAAGAGACGGCGCAGCATTGTGCACTCCAGGGGTCGGGAACCGTGCGGGGGACCGGAGCGACCGGCTCCCCACCTCCTCTAACGCCGTACCGGTCACCGCGTTGCGCGACGACGGGCCTTTGCCCTGTGGCCTCGGCGCCTAGTACCGTGGACGGCGATTGGTGGCGCGGCCCCGTGCTGTGTCATCATCTTGCACGCACCACACGCGTGAGCGGGTGCGCTGGAGGCGTCGCCTAGTCCGGTCTATGGCGCCGCACTGCTAATGCGGTTTGGGCCTTAAAGCCCATCGAGGGTTCAAATCCCTCCGCCTCCGCTCCACGGAAGCCCCGGCCCCACGGCCGGGGCTTCCACCGTTCCCGGGGGCCTCGCCGCACGGGCCCGACGGGTGCTTTGTCCAGGTGGGAGGGGGTTCGTCTAATGGATTTCGCGTCGCGGCGCAGGTCATGTAATGTTGTTCCCGCAACGCCGACCGGGCCGAAAAGCCCGGGAGGAAAGCCAGAGGACGAGATCACTGGCAGGCACTCGTAGCTTAACGGATAGAGCATCTGACTACGGATCAGAAGGTTGCAGGTTCGAATCCTGCCGAGTGCACACAGGTGAGAGGCCCGGACGGAAGTCCGGGCCTCTTGCGTTGTACGGGCGTACGGCGGCGGAGTGCGGCAACCGGACCCGGCCGTTCGTACGCCCGCGGTGCCGGAGGGGACCGGTCGGCCTCCGGGCGGCGGGAGCGAGCCCGCTCCACGGCGGGAGTGAGCGTCCTACGGGCCGGGCCGGGCCGGGGCGGGTGGCGGGCTCAGGCGGCGTTCTCGTCGAGCACCAGCACGATGTGCTCGTGCTCGCCGTACCGGACGGTCCCGGTGCGCCGGAAGCCGTGCTCCTCCAGCAGTCGCACGGAGCCCGTGTTCCCGATGAAGGGGTCGGCGTACAGGGGGCGGGTCCTCTCCCGCTCCAGGAACAGCGCCAGGGCCCGGGTGCCGATGCCGCGGCCCCAGTACCGCCTGCCGAGCCAGTACCCGACGAAGCGCCGACGGCCCTCGCCCCACCACGCCACCACGTTGCCCACCAGCTCTCCGTCGACGGTGACGGCCTGCGCGAGGACGGTGGGGTCCCCCAGGACCCGCGTCGTCCAGTGGGTCATGAAAGCCTCCCGTTCCCGGGGCGGGAACTTCGACCGCCGTACGGCCTCGGGGTCGTGCTCGTGTGCGAAGAACTCCTCCAGGTCGACGTGTTCGACATCCCTCAGACGCACCTGACCGCTCATGGTGACGGAGTCTGCCACCGGCCACCGACATTCCGGACGGAGAGCCTCCGGCGCACCGGTCGAACCCCTCGGCGCGGTCCCCGACCCCCGGTCCCGGCCCCCGGTGCCGGCGGAGCGGACACCCGGCGAGGCCGGACCGCGGTGCTTCCACCGGTGGGCCGGGAGCGGGTGGGTCGGGAGCGGCGCTCCGGCGTTCCGGCACCCCGGTGCCGTGCGGCAGTACGCCTCCGACGTGACGCGTGCGCACCGTGGACGGGGCCGCGGCCTCCAACGTGCTCGGAGAGCGGGAGAGCCGGAGGGCCGGAGCCCCGAGAACCGGAACCGGGGCGGGAGCTTGGGCCGCAGCCGCAGCCGCAGCCGCAGCCGCAGCCGCAGCCGCAGCCGCAGCCGCAGCCGCAGCCGTACGGGCCGCGGGCCACCGGGTGCGCGCCCTCGCTCGGTCCCGGTGGCAAGGGCGGGACGGCCTGATCGGATCGGCTGGAAAAACCGGCGCGCGGTGCGGAGGAAAGCCTTGTACGGTGTACGGGAAACCTTTCCCGTACACCGTACAAGGAGCGTCCGTTGACGGCGACGACCGCCGAGAACCCGAACCCCGCCGCCACGTCCGGCGGCGGTCACCCGCAACGCTGGCTGATCCTCGGCGTCATCTGCCTCGCTCAGCTGACCGTGCTGCTGGACAACACCGTCCTGAACGTGGCCATCCCCTCCCTCACCCGGGAACTGGGCGCCTCGACCGCCGACATCCAGTGGATGATCAACGCGTACGCGCTCGTCCAGTCCGGCCTCCTCCTCACCGCCGGCAACGCCGCCGACCGCTACGGCCGCAAGCGCATGCTGCTCACCGGCCTGGCGCTGTTCGGTCTCGGCTCGCTCGCCGCCGGCCTCGCGCAGAGTTCCGCCCAGCTGATCGCCGCCCGCGCCGGTATGGGGGTCGGCGGAGCGCTGCTGATGACCACGACGCTCGCGGTCGTCGTCCAGGTGTTCGACGACGCCGAGCGGATCAGAGCCATCGCCATCTGGTCGACCGTCAGCTCGCTCGGCTTCGCCGCCGGCCCGCTGCTCGGCGGCTTCGTGCTCGACCACTTCTGGTGGGGTGCGATCTTCCTGATCAACCTGCCGGTCGCCGCGCTCGGCCTGGTCGCCGTCGCCGTCCTCGTACCGGAGTCCCGGCACAAGCACGGCGACCGCCCGGACCTGCTCGGCGCGGCGCTGTCCACGATCGGCATGACCGCCCTCGTGTACGCGATCATCAGTGGCCCCGACCACGGCTGGCTCTCCGGCCGTGTGCTGGTCGCGGCGTCGGTGGGCCTCCTCGCGATGGGCGCCTTCGCCCTCTGGGAGCTGCACACCCCGTATCCGATGCTGGACGTGCACTTCTTCCGCAACCAGCGGTTCGTCGGCGCCGTCACGGGCGCGGTCCTCGTCGCCTTCGGCATGACCGGATCGCTGTTCCTGCTCACCCAGCACCTGCAGTTCGTCCTCGGGTACGACCCGCTCGACGCCGGTCTGCGGACGGCACCGCTCGCACTGACCGTCGTGGTGCTCAACCTGAGCGGCGCCGGCGCCCGCCTGGTCGTCAAACTGGGCACTCCCCTCACGATCGCCCTCGGCATGACGCTCGTCTCGGGCGGCCTCGCGTCGATCGCGCTCCTCGGCGCCCGCGGTTACGGAGGGATGCTGTTCGGCCTGGTCGTCATGGGCGCGGGCGTCTCCCTGGCGATGCCGGCCATGGCCAACGCCATCATGAGCGCGATCCCGCCGGAGAAGGCGGGCGTCGGCGCCGGGATCAACGGCACGCTCGCGGAGTTCGGCAACGGCTTCGGCGTCGCCGTGCTCGGAGCCGTGCTGAACGCCCGGTTCACGGCGATCGCCTCGGTGGCGGCCGTCTCCCTGCCGGCGGCACTGGCGGCGGCGGACGGCCCGGCCGAGCGTGCCCGGATCGCGGACGCCTTCGCGGCGGGACTGGAGACCAGCCAGCTCGTCGGCGCGGTCGCGGTCCTGGCGGGCGGCCTGCTCGCGGCGCTGCTGCTGCGCCGCGCGGAGCGGGGCGGCGACGCCCCGGCATAGCATCGGCGGCATAGAACGAGGAGGAAGCCCATGGCGGCGGCAGCCGACCGCGACACGAAGCGTCCGGCGCGTACGAGCGTCTGGCTGGACGGCAGGGCGGCGGCGCCGCGCGGACGCAGGACGGGCGGCGACCAGCCGTCCGGCCTGGACCGCGTGCGGATCACGGCGGCGGCGGTACGGCTGCTGGACGCGGAGGGCCTGGCGAAGTTCTCCATGCGCCGGCTGGCGGCCGAGCTGAACGTCACCGCCATGTCGCTCTACTGGTACGTCGACTCCAAGGACGACCTGCTGGAGCTGGCGAGCGACGCGGTGGTGGGCGAGGTCGTCCTCCCGGACCTGGACGGGGACCCGGACGCCGACTGGCGCGACCAGCTGCGCGGTCTCGCCCAGGGCTACCGCGCCCTGCTGGTCCGCCACCCGTGGCTGTCGCCGCTGATGGGCCGCTTCCTCAACATCGGCCCGAACTGGTCGGGGCTGTCCCTGTGCGTCCTGCGGCTGATCCGCCGGACGGGCCTGCCCCCCGAGCGCCAGGCGGGCGGTATCGCGGCGGTCTTCCAGTTCGTGTACGGCTTCGGCACGATCGAGGGCCACTTCCGCGAGCGCTGCGCGGAGGCGGGGCTGAGTCAGGACGAGTACTTCACCCGTGCCATGGGCGCCATCGACGGCCGGCCGGAGATGGCCCGCGTCATGGACTCGGCGCGGGAGGTGGCGGAGGCGCGCGGCGGCGGGACGGTCGAGGACATGCGCGACCGCGACTTCGCGTTCGCCGTGGAGCTGCTGATCTCGGGCATCGAGGCCCAGGGGGGACGCTAGGGAGGGTCGGACGCCGGGGCGCGCACGGCCCTCGTACGAGGGCCGTGCGCGCCGCACGAGCCGGAAGCGCGTGGGGCGCACGTCGGGAGCTGGATCGTGCGCGGCCGCGGGGACGCGGGGACACATCGTGCCCCGCGCCCGCGTGCCCCCCGAGCCGCCGCCGGGGCCGTCGGGGCGGCGGTGCTCCCGTCCGCGGGCGGTGTGCCGGGGAGGGCGTGCCCCGGGGGTCAGTCGGACGAGCTCTTCAGGGCGACCTCGCGGATGAACAGGGTCACCAGGAAGGCGAGCAGGGCGAACGGCGCCGAGTAGAGGAAGACGTCGGCCACCGCGTGCCCGTACGCGTCCTCCACCACCCGGCGGACCGGCGTCGGCAGGAGGTCCAGGTCCGGGATGCCGCCGCCGCCCGTGCCGCCGTGGCCCAGGGCCGCGCCCTTCGGGCCGAGGGCGGCGAAGCCCTCCGTCACGTACCGGGTGACCCTGTCGCCCAGGACGGCGCCCAGCGCGGAGACCCCCACGGCGCCGCCCAGGGAGCGGAAGAACGTGACGACCGACGAGGCGGCGCCCAGGTCCCGCGGGGCGACCTGGTTCTGGGTGCACAGGACCAGGTTCTGCATCATCATGCCGAGGCCCAGCCCCAGCACGGCCATGAACAGCGCCACGTACCGGTACTCCGTGTCGTACCGGATCGTGCCGAGCAGGCCCAGGCCCGCGGTCACCAGGGCGCCGCCGGAAACCAGCCACGCCTTCCAGCGGCCCGTCCCGGTGATGAACCGGCCGGAGACCGTCGACGAGACGAAGAGGCCCGCGATCATCGGGATGGTCATGACGCCGGACATCGTCGGCGACTCGTCCCGCGCCAGCTGGAAGTACTGGCTGAAGAACACCGTCCCGGCGAACATCGCCACGCCCACGAACAGCGACGCCAGCGAGGCGAGCGCGATCGTGCGGTTGCGGAACAGGCGCAGCGGGATGACCGGTTCCGCGGCACGGGACTCGACGGCCAGGAACAGCGTGCCGAGCAGGACCGAACCGCCCACCATCGCGGCGGTCTGCCAGGACGCCCAGGCGTACTCGTCGCCCGCGAAGGTGACCCAGACGAGGAGGAGCGACACGGCGGCGCTGATCAGGACGGCGCCCCACCAGTCGACCCTCACCTCGCGCCTGACGACCGGCAGCCGCAGCGTCTTCTGCAGGACGAGCAGGGCCAGGACGGCGAAGGGGACGCCGACGTAGAAGCACCA
Source organism: Streptomyces somaliensis DSM 40738 (assembly GCA_012396115.1). GTDB lineage: Bacteria > Actinomycetota > Actinomycetes > Streptomycetales > Streptomycetaceae > Streptomyces > Streptomyces somaliensis. The sequence continues at coordinate 7,868 of JAAXOU010000165.1, forward strand.
GCGCCAGCCGAGCCAGTCGGTGTCCGTGATCACGCCGCCCAGCAGCGGGCCGCCGACCGTCGCGACCGCGAAGACGGCGCCGAGGTAGCCGGAGTACCGGCCGCGCTCGCGCGGGGAGATCATCGCGGCCATCACGATCTGCGCGAGGGCGGAGAGGCCGCCCACGCCTATGCCCTGGACGACCCGGCAGGCGATCAGCATGCCGGAGCTCTGGGACAGGCCGGCCACGACCGAGCCGATGACGTACACGACCAGGGAGAGCTGGACCAGCGCCTTCTTCGAGAACAGGTCCGCGAGCTTGCCCCACAGCGGGGTCGTCGCGGTCATGGCGAGCAGCGACGCCGTCACCACCCAGGTGTAGGTGCTCTGGCCGCCGCCGAGGTCGGTGACGATCTCGGGGAGGGCGTTGGAGACGATCGTCGAGGACAGGATGGCCACGAACATGCCGAGCAGCAGCCCGGACAGCGCCTCCATGATCTGCCGGTGCGTCATCGGTGTGCCGGTGGTCCCGTCGGTGTCGCCGTCCCGCACTCCGGGCGGTGTGGTCGTGGCCATGTGCTTCCTCACGCGTGCGTCGTCGTCTGCTCGGTCTTCGGATCTGCCGTGGGGGGCGCCCCCGCCGGATTCGCCCGGGCCTCCCCGAAGGACGACCGGAGGCGGGCCAGCAGGGTGACGAGCTGCCCGACCTCCTCGTCGTCCCAGTCCCGCAGGCGGTCCGCGAACAGGTCCGCGGCACGCCGCCCGAGGTCGTCCAGGACGCCGCGGCCGGCGGGGGTGAGGCGCAGGACGCGGGAGCGCCGGTCGTCCGGATCGGGCGACCGCTCGACCCAACCCCGCTCCACGACGTGGGCGACGTGGCGGCTGGTCACGGAGGCGTCGACGCCGAGGAGCTCGGCGAGCCGGCCCAGCCGCACGTCCCCGCACCGGTCCACCAGGGCCAGCACGGCGGCCGCACCCCCGGGGCACTCGGCGGGGAGGGCCCGTGCGACACCGCGCCTGACGACCCCGACCGCGCCGATCTGACGGGCCAGCTCCTCGTACCGACCGCGTGACGCCATCGGACCCTCCACATATTGTTGCTTAGGGCAACGATATGTTCGTGTGGTTGCCGTGGGCAAACGAAACTGGGTGCGCGCGGCCAAAGAACCGGCAAAGAAAGGTCGAGATCCTTCCCCGGGACTCCCGAGGTGGGGCGGGAGGGCGCGGTTCGCTAGGGTCCTGCCCCATGGCACACAACCCGCACGCCCCTCAGGGCCCCCAGGGCAACTCCCACGACCCCGCGGGCTCGACCCAGATGTTCCGCGCCTTCGTCGACGAGGGCGCCCCGCAACGGCGGCAGCAGGCCGCGGTCCGGTCCTCCGGCCCCCGCGTCGGCCTGATCGTCGGCCTCGTCGTGGCGGCCGCGGTCGTCGCGGCGGTCGCCTGGCTCGCGCTGGGCTGACGGCGGTCCGGCCCCGGGGTCCCGGCCCCCGCGGGGCCGGCGCCACGG
>JAAXOU010000166.1 GCA_012396115.1 Streptomyces somaliensis DSM 40738
GGCCGACTCCCTCGACCGCGCGGCCCGCGCCGAGCGCGAGGCCCGCGCCCGCGCTGAACGGCGCCGTGCCCGGCTGCGCCACGAGGCGGAGGTCGCCGCCGCCGTCGCCTCCGGCGCCCGGCAGTTGCTCGCGCACATCGAGGCGTCCCTCCTGCGCGCCGAGCGGGAGCGGTCCGCGGCCGAGACCGCCCGGGCCGCCCGCGAGCAGGACCTGGCCGCGGCCCGCGCGCGGGGCCGTGACCTCAAGGAGGAACTGGACAAGCTGACGGACTCGGTGCACCGCGGGGAGGTCCTCGGCGCGGAGAAGCGGCTGCGCATCGAGCAGGTGGAGAGCCGCGCCCTGGAGGAGCTGGGCGTGGAACCCGCGGTGCTCGTCGCCGAGTACGGACCCGACCGGCCCGTACCGCCCCCGCCGCCCGCCGAAGGCGAGGAGCGGTCCGGGGACCCCGACGGCGGACCCGACCGGCCCTTCGTGCGTGCCGAGCAGGAGAAGCGGCTCAGGGCGGCCGAGCGGGCGTACCAGCAGCTCGGGAAGGTGAACCCGCTGGCCCTGGAGGAGTTCGCGGCGCTGGAGGAGCGGCACGGCTTCCTCTCCGAGCAGCTGGACGACCTGAGGAAGACCCGCGCGGACCTCCTCCGCGTGGTCAGGGAGGTCGACGAGCGGGTCGAGCAGGTCTTCACCGAGGCGTTCCGGGACACGGCGCGCGAGTTCGAGGGCGTCTTCTCGCGGCTGTTCCCGGGCGGCGAGGGGCGGCTCGTGCCGACCGACCCGGACGACATGCTGGCCACCGGGGTGGACGTCGAGGCGCGGCCACCCGGCAAGAGGGTCAAGCGGCTGTCGCTGCTGTCCGGCGGCGAGCGGTCGCTGACGGCCGTCGCCGTGCTCGTCTCCATCTTCAAGGCGCGGCCGAGCCCCTTCTACGTGATGGACGAGGTCGAGGCCGCGCTCGACGACACCAATCTCCAGCGGCTCATCCGGATCATGCAGGAGCTCCGGGAGAACTCGCAGCTGATCGTCATCACCCACCAGAAGCGGACGATGGAGGTGGCGGACGCGCTCTACGGGGTGTCGATGCAGGGCGACGGGGTGTCGAAGGTCGTGAGCCAGAGACTGCGCTGAGGTGCTCGCGGGACCGGCCCCGCTCCCCGGAGCGATCGACCGGTCCGCGGGTGCGCGGGAGGCGGGACCCGCCTCACCGGCTCCGGGACCCGGAGGAGTACGTTCGAGGGAACCGCCCCTTCCGGATGGTCGGCGCCGTGAGGCCGCGCCCCACCGGAAGGGATCACCCCCCACGCCCGGCGGCGGTGCCGGGTCCAGGAGCACACGTTGACCAGCAGCACCACGCAACCTCCCGCGTCGGGAGCCCGGCACGCCCACCCCGACCACCTCGGCCACGTCGTCTTCATCACGGCGGCCGCCGCCATGGGCGGCTTCCTCTTCGGCTACGACAGCTCCGTCATCAACGGCGCCGTCGAGGCCATCCGGGACCGCTACGACATCGGCTCCGGAACCCTCGCCCAGGTCATCGCCGTCGCCCTGATCGGCTGCGCCGTCGGCGCCGCCACCGCCGGCCGGATCGCCGACCGCATCGGCCGCATCCGCTGCATGCAGATCGCCGCCGCGCTCTTCACGTCCAGCGCCGTCGGCTCGGCCCTGCCGTTCGCACTGTGGGACCTCGCCCTCTGGCGCGTCGTCGGGGGCTTCGCCATCGGCATGGCCTCCGTCATCGGACCCGCCTACATCGCGGAGGTCGCCCCCGCCGCGTACCGCGGCCGGCTCGGCGCCTTCCAGCAGGCCGCCATCGTCATCGGCATCGCCGTCTCCCAGTTGGTCAACTGGACCATCCTCAACCTCGCCGACGGCGACCAGCGGGGCGAGATCGCCGGCCTGGAGGCCTGGCAGTGGATGCTCGGCGTCATGGCCGTGCCCGCCCTCCTCTACGGCCTGCTCTCCCTCGCCATCCCCGAGTCGCCCCGCTTCCTGATCCGCGTGGGCCGTGAGGCCCGCGCCCGCGAGGTGCTCGCCGAGGTGGAGGGCGGCGGCGTCGACCTCGACGCGCGCGTGGCCGAGATCGAGGCGGCCATGCACCGCGAGCACAAGTCGACCTTCAAGGACCTGGTCGGCGGCCGCTTCGTGCTCCTGCCGATCGTCTGGGTGGGCATCGGCCTGTCGGTGTTCCAGCAGCTGGTCGGCATCAACGTCGCCTTCTACTACTCCGCCACCCTGTGGCAGTCCGTCGGCATCGACCCGTCCGGGTCGTTCTTCTACTCGTTCACCACGTCGATCGTCAACATCGTCGGCACCGTGATCGCGATGGTCCTGGTCGACCGGGTCGGCCGCAGGCCGCTCGCCCTCGTCGGCTCCGCCGGCATGGCCCTCGCCCTCGGCTTCGAGGCATGGGCGTTCTCCGCCGACCTCGTGGACGGCAGGCTCCCCGGCTCCCAGGCCGTCGTCGCCCTGACCGCGGCCCACGCCTTCGTCCTGTTCTTCGCCCTCTCGTGGGGCGTGGTCGTGTGGGTCCTCCTCGGCGAGATGTTCCCCAACCGGATCCGGGCGGCCGCCCTCGGCGTCGCCGCCTCCGCGCAGTGGCTGGCCAACTGGCTCATCACCGCCAGCTTCCCGTCGCTGGCCGACTGGAACCTCTCCGGCACGTACGTCGTCTACACGGTCTTCGCCCTGCTCTCCCTCCCCTTCGTGCTCGCCTACGTGAAGGAGACCAAGGGCAAGGCGCTGGAGGAGATGGGCTGACCCGCGGCCCGCCGGCCCGCCGCGGGTCACCGGGCGGCGGGCCGCCCGTCGGCGCGGCTCCGTTCCGCCGTACGCGCCGTCCGCGTCGTACACGCCGTCCGCGGGCGGGGCCGTACGGGTCCACGGGCCCGGCACGCCGCACGATCACCGGGGCGGGGGACTCCCGTGAGGGGGCCGGGACGACGGCGTCGCGCATACTGGACGGACCATGGAATTCGTCATCCTTGCTGTAGTCATCGCCCTGGTCGCGGTCGGAGTGATCAGCGGCCTCGTCGTAGGCGGACGCCGGAAGAGGCGGCTGCCGCCCGAGGCCCCGTCGACCACGCCGACCATCACCGCTCCGCCCGCCGAGCCGCGCGTCGGCGAGGAGGCGGAGACGCCCCGCGGGGGCCCGCGCCGGACCATCGAGGAGGTCGGACTCCCGACGGCGGAGGAGGCGGTCGGGACGCCGGCCGCCGTCGAGGACCCGGTCGTCGCGGAGCCCCCCGTCCGCGAGATCGAGATCCCGGCGCCCACCGCCGGCCGGCTCGTCCGGCTGCGAGCCCGGCTCGCCCGCTCCCAGAACTCGCTCGGCAGGGGCCTGCTCACGCTCCTCTCGCGCGACACCCTCGACGAGGAGACGTGGGAGGAGGTCGAGGACACCCTCCTCACCGCCGACGTCGGCGTCGCCCCCACCCAGGAGCTCGTCGAGCGCCTGCGGGAACGCGTCCGGGTACTCGGCACGCGCACGCCCGACGAACTGCGCGCCCTGCTCCGCGAGGAACTGCTCGCCCTCGTCGGAACCGACTTCGACCGCTCCGTGAAGACGGAGGGCGGTCTGGAGACGCCGGGCGTCGTCATGGTCGTCGGCGTCAACGGCACCGGCAAGACCACGACGACCGGCAAGCTCGCCCGGGTCCTGGTCGCGGACGGCCGCTCGGTCGTGCTGGGCGCCGCGGACACGTTCCGCGCGGCCGCCGCCGACCAGCTCCAGACCTGGGGCGAGCGGGTCGGCGCCCGTACGGTGCGCGGCCCGGAGGGCGGCGACCCGGCGTCCATCGCGTACGACGCGGTGAAGGAGGGCATCGCGGAGGGCGCCGACGTGGTGCTCATCGACACCGCGGGCCGCCTGCACACCAAGACCGGCCTCATGGACGAACTGGGCAAGGTCAAGCGCGTCGTCGAGAAGCACGGCCCGCTCGACGAGATCCTCCTCGTCCTGGACGCCACGACCGGGCAGAACGGCCTGGTCCAGGCGCGCGTCTTCGCGGAGGTCGTCGACATCACCGGCATCGTCCTCACCAAGCTGGACGGTACGGCGAAGGGAGGCATCGTCATCGCCGTCCAGCGCGAGCTGGGCGTCCCGGTGAAGCTCGTCGGCCTCGGTGAGGGGCCGGACGACCTGGCCCCCTTCGAACCGGAGGCCTTCGTCGACGCCCTGATCGGCGAGGGGGCCTGACCCCTCCCGCTAGCGGGGCGGCCCGCCGGAACGCGCGCGAGCGCCCGGCGGGCCGCCCCGTTTCACTTCCGCCGTCCGGCACCCGCGCGCCCGATCGCGGTCCGGGCGGGGACGGACGGCCCGGGCGGGGACGGCGGTGGCCGGTACGCGGAGGCGCTGCCGGGTCTCGTCCGGGCGAGCGTCCACCGTCCCCCGGCCGGGACGGCACGCGCCTCGATCCGCTCGGCGCCGAGTTCGCCGCGCGCCGCGGACTTCGGCCCGCCGACGTACGCGCGTCGACCCACCTGCCGGAGCGGTCCGGACCGGTGCCCGTGCCGCGCCCGGGAAGCCCGGTGGGCAACGGCGTCCGGTCCCGTCCGGGACCACCGCTCCGTGGATTGGCCGGAGCGGCCCGGACCGGCCCGGCACGGCGGGGACGCGGCCGATCGGCGGCGCGTGCTGCCGGAGGCGGCGGGGGGAGGGCCGTGGAACTCGGACGGGCCTTCTCCGGGCCGCGACCGGCGAGGTGCCGGCGGCGGAAGGCCCGGGGGCGGACGAGTGGGAGAAGGGGCGCCGCTTTCTGAGCCCGGTGCCGGAGACCACCGGGTGGGCGCGCCCGGCCTGAGGGGCGACGGCGCGGCGGTGCGCCGCCTCCGTCGACGGTGGACGGGGTGGACGGGACGGATGGGACAGGCGGGACGGGGACGGCTACGGCGATGACGGCGACGTGGGGCGCCGGCGCTCCCGCCCCGGCGTCGCCGCCGCCCGGGGCGCACGGGGTGCTCGGGGCGCGCGGGCCGTCCGGGGCGCGCGGCGGGCGCGGGTCCGGGACGGCCCGGGGTCAGACCATGGCCGAGCGGTGGCTGATGTAGGCCAGGGTGCCGAGCAGGAGGCGGGCCTGCGGGGCCGTGTGGCCGGCGTCCGGGCACGGGGGGCGCAGCCAGCGGACGGGGCCCAGCCCGCCGAGGTCGGACGGCGGGGCCGTGATCCAGGAGCCGGACCCCAGGCACCGCAGGTCCAGATCCGCGTCGTCCCAGCCCAACCGGTACAGCAGTCCCGGCAGTTCCCGCGCGGCCCCCGGCGCCACGAAGAACTGCGCCCGCCCCGTGGGCGTCACGCACACCGGCCCCAGCGGCAACCCCATGCGCTCCAGCCGCACCAGGGCCCGCCGCCCCACCACCTCCGCGACCTCCAGCACGTCGAAGGAGCGCCCGACCGGAAGCAGCAGCGGCGCGCCCGGGAAGCGCGACCACGCCTCCGCCGCCTCGTCCAGCGAGGCGCCCGCCGGCACCTCCGGCGCGGACGGGAGCGGATGGGCCCCGGGAGCCGCACAGGACGCGTCCCCGCAGGAGCAGCCGTCCGGAGCCGTGCGGGCCCCGGGCACCACGTCCCAGCCCCACAGACCGGTGTACTCCGCCACCACCGTGCACTCCGTCGCCCGCGTCGCGCGGCGGCGGGCCCCCGGGAACGTCAGTCTGGCAAGCCCGGTGAGACCCGTCCGCCCGGACCGCGTTTCGCGGATGCGCGTGCCGCCGATCGTGAAGCCCATGCCCCCTCCAACGGATCTGATTCGCCGATGGTCACGATATGGAGTGTATTCCTCACTCTCCGTCACCGTGGTCTTCGCTCGGGAGGCGTGCGGATGCTTTTGCGGTAGCGCACGCGCCGTTCGTGCGCCGTCTCAAGCCCCAGCGCACCGGGCTCCCGACCGTCGCATGTCAAGTGAATCGCGCCTGATGCTGGGAGAGTTCATTCGAAGGGGTGGCGAATGGTGGCGTTTCTGTGATCGGCCACGCAGGCACGTGATCATGAGGTTACTTTCAGTGCCCGAACCCCGGATAGTGTCCGCGCCCGTGGGGACGCCGGAGGCGCCCCGGCGTCCCGTCCGGAGGACGCGGAGCGAGGACGCGGAGCCCGGACGCCGGGCCGCGGCCCGCGGCGTTCCGACCGGGGTTCGGCGACACGGACACTCAGCGGATGGGGGCCTTTCAGTGGGCGGCAGCGGCACGGACGGTACGAATGCCGGAAAGCGCCCGAACGGGCAACTCGGCTCGTGGTTCGTACGCAGCGGCTGGTCGAAGGGCGAGCTCGCGCGCCAGGTGAACCGCAGGGCACGCCAGATGGGCGCCCACCACATCAGCACCGACACCTCCCGCGTACGCCGCTGGCTCGACGGAGAGCAGCCCCGCGAGCCCATCCCGCGGATCCTCTCCGAGCTGTTCTCCGAGCGCTTCGGCACCGTCGTCGCCGCCGAGGACCTCGGCCTGCGCACCACCCACCGGTCGCCCTCGGTGTCCGGGATCGACCTGCCCTGGGCCGGCCCGCAAACGGCCTCCCTGCTCAGCGAGTTCTCCCGCAGCGACCTCATGCTCGCCCGGCGCGGCTTCCTCGGCACGTCGCTCACCCTCGCCGCCGGGCCCGCGCTCGTCGAGCCCATGCAGCGCTGGCTCATCCCGACCCCCGCCGCCGACCGCGCCGACCCGCCCGCGCCGAACCGGCGCCCGCACCGGCTCTCCCACGCCGAACTGGAGATGCTGGAGTCCACCACCGCCATGTTCCGCACCTGGGACGCCCAGTGCGGCGGCGGTCTGCGCCGCAAGGCCGTCGTCGGGCAGCTCCACGAGGTCACCGACCTCCTCCAGGAGCCGCAGCCGGCCGCCGTCTCCCGCCGCCTCTTCCGCTGCGCCGCCGAACTGGCCCAGCTCGCCGGGTGGATGAGCTACGACGTGGGTCTCCAGCCCACCGCCCAGAAGTACTTCGTCCTCGCCCTGCACGCGGCCAAGGAGGCCGGCGACAAGCCCCTCGGCTCGTACGTCCTGTCCTCCATGAGCCGTCAGATGATCCACCTCCGGCGACCGGACGACGCCCTCGAACTCATCCACCTCGCGCAGTACGGCAGCCGCGACTGCGCCACCGCCCGCACCCAGGCCATGCTGTACGCGGTGGAGGCCCGCGCGTACGCGAACATGGGCCAGCCAGGCAAGTGCAAGCGGGCCGTGCGGATGGCCGAGGAGACCTTCGCCGACGCCGGCCTCGACGGCGAGCCGGACCCCGACTGGATCCGCTTCTTCAACGAGGCCGAGCTCAACGGCGAGAACTCCCACTCCTTCCGCGACCTCGCCTACTTCGCCGGACGCAGCCCCGCCTACGCCTCCCTCGCCGAGCCCGTCATGGAGCGCGCCGTCGAACTGTTCGCCGCGGACGAGGAGCACCAGCGCTCCTACGCCCTCAACCTCGTCGGCATGGCCACCGTCCACCTGCTGAAGCGCGAGCCCGAGCAGGCCGCGGCCAGGGCGCAGCAGGCCCTGGGGGTCGCCCGGCGCGTCCGCTCCGAGCGGGTGAACACCCGCCTGCGCAAGACCGTGGCCACCGCCGCACGCGACTTCGGCGACGTACCGGAGGTCGTCGACATCACCGACCTCCTCACCAGGACCCTCCCCGAGACCGCCGAGGCGGTCTGACCCCTCCCTTCCCCGGCCGCCGGCCGCACGGCCCCGGCCGCCGCCGGGCGGACGGGCCGCACGGCAGCCGCCCCGCGGCCGGGCGGAGGACAGCGTGTCGCCGGCGCGCACCCGGCAGTTCACCGCGGCGTAACACCATCCGCCCCTTCGTCACCGCGCCGAAACGCCGGACGGCACCGGCGGAAACGGCACCGCGCCAAGCTCCTGCGGCATGACCGGCCGCCCCGCGGCCACGCAGCCCCGGCCCCGTGCCCCGCACCGGCCGGCCGACGACGAGGAGACGCCGATGCCACCGGGCACCCTGACGCTCACCGCGGGAGAGCCCCCCGCCCTCTCCGCCGCCAACACCGGGTTCGTGCTCCTGTGCTCCGCCCTGGTGATGCTGATGACGCCCGGACTGGCCCTCTTCTACGGAGGCATGGTCCGCGCCAGGAGCACCCTCAACATGCTGATGATGAGCTTCGCCGCCCTCGGCGTCGTCACGGTCCTGTGGGTCCTCTACGGCTTCAGCCTCGCCTTCGGCGCGGACCTCGGATCGGTCGTCGGCTGGTCCACGGAGTTCGTCGGGCTGGGCGGCATCGGGCGCGACCGGCTCTGGGAGGGGTACACGATCCCGGTCCTCGCCTTCGCCGTCTTCCAGCTGATGTTCGCGGCCATCACACCCGCCCTGATCAGCGGGGCCCTCGCGGACCGGGTGAAGTTCGGCTCCTGGGTCCTGTTCGTCGCCCTGTGGGCCACGGCCGTCTACTTCCCCGTCGCCCACTGGGTCTGGGGCCCGGGAGGCTGGCTCCTGGAGGCGGGCGTCGTCGACTTCGCCGGCGGCACCGCCGTCCACGTCAACGCCGGGGCCGCCGCCCTCGGCGCGGTCCTCGTCGTCGGCAGGCGCGTCGGTCTCGGGAAGGATCCGGCGCGCCCCCACAGCCTCCCCCTCGTCATGCTCGGCACCGCCCTCCTCTGGTTCGGCTGGTTCGGCTTCAACGCCGGCTCCCGGCTCGGCAACGACGACGGCGTCGGCACGGTGGTGTTCGTCAACACCCAGGTCGCGGCGGCGGCCGCCATGCTCGCCTGGCTCGCGTACGAGAAGGTCCGCCACGGCGCCTGCACCACCCTCGGAGCCGCCTCCGGCGCCGTCGCCGGCCTCGTCGCCATCACCCCGGCCGGCGGTTCCTGCTCCCCGCTCGGCGCCCTCGTGATCGGCGCCGCCGCCGGCCCCCTGTGCGCCGCGGCCGTCCGGCTCAAGCACCGGTTCGGCTACGACGACTCCCTCGACGTGGTCGGCGTCCACCTCGTCGGCGGCGTCGTCGGCTCCGTCCTCGTCGGCTTCCTCGCCACCGGTGGCGTCCAGTCCGAGGTCCGGGGCCTCCTCTACGGAGGCGGTACCGAGCAGTTGGTCAAGCAGGTCGTCGGCGTCGCCGCGGTCCTCGTCTACTCCCTGGTCGTCTCCGCCGCCCTCGCCCTGGTCGTCCACAGGACGGTCGGCATGCGCGTCGACGCGGAGGACGAGGTCTCCGGCATCGACCGGGCCGAACACGCCGAGACCGCGTACGACTTCGACGGCCCCGGCGGTCCCGGCCCCGATGTCCCCGGCCCCGGCGTCCCCGGCCCCGGCGTCCCCGGCCCCGGCGTCCCCGGCCCCGGTGGGGCCGTGCCCGTCCCCGCCGGGCCGGTGGGGGAGGCGCGGCACGCGGTGGACGCGTGAGGCCCGCTCCGGGCCCGCCG
>JAAXOU010000167.1 GCA_012396115.1 Streptomyces somaliensis DSM 40738
GCCGCCGCCGGGGCGCGCTCAGCCCTGGCGGGCGAGGTCCGCGGCGCCGACCAGGCCCGCGTCGCCGCCGAGGCTGGCGGCCAGGACCTGGGCGTGGGGCCGGTACCGGCCGCCGACGAGCCAGCGGCGGAACGACCTGCGGATCGGGTCCAGGACCAGCTCGCCCTCGTCCGAGACGCCGCCGCCGACGATGAACGCGGACGGGTCGAAGAGGGAGGCCAGGTCGGCGAGACCGGCGCCGGCCCAGCGGGCCAGCTCGCGGAACGAGTCGACGGCCACCTTGTCGCCCCGCCGGGCGGCGTCGCTGACGTGCTTGCCCTGGATGCCGTCGGGCGTGCCGTCGCCGAGGGACAGCAGGATCCGGGCGTTCTCCGGGGTGGCGTTGGCGCGCTGCCGCGCGTACCGGACCAGGGCCCGACCGGAGGCGTACTGCTCCCAGCAGCCCTGGCTGCCGCAGCCGCACAGCAGGCCGTCCGGGACGACCCGGATGTGGCCGAACTCGGCGGCGATGCCGAACCGTCCGCGGCGCAGCTTGTTGCCGATGATGATGCCGCCGCCGAGGCCGGTGCCGAGCGTGACGCAGATGACGTCGTCGTGGCCCTGGCCGGCGCCGAAGCGGTACTCGCCCCAGGCGGCGGCGTTGGCGTCGTTCTCCACGACGACGGGCAGCCCGGCGCGCTGCTCGACCTTGTCCTTCAGCGGTTCGTTCCGCCAGTGGATGTTGGGGGCGAAGAGCACGGTCGCGCGCTTGTCGTCGACGTAGCCGGCGGCGCCGATGCCGACCGCCTCGACGTCGTGGCCCCGGCTCGCCTCGGAGACGGCCGCGCAGATCGCGTCGACGATGCCCTCGGGCGTCTGCGGGGTGGGCACCTTGTGGACGTCGAGGATGGCGCCCGCCTCGTCGACCACCCCGGCCGCGATCTTCGTACCGCCAATGTCGACGCCGATGGTGAGTCCCATGTGTCCTTCAGCTCTCGGTGGGCCCCGCCGCACCCGCCGTGTACCGGGGGCGGCCTTCCGCTGCGTGTCAGTCGAGGTCGATGCGGTGGCTGCCGTCCGGGCCCCCGTCGTCGCCCGGCGCGGCGGGGTCCCGCGGCGGCGGCGTCCCCCGGGTCCAGCGGTGCTCGTGGCCCCGGACGGCGGAGCGGTAGGCGGCGAGGAGTTCGCCGCCCGCGGCGGCGAGGTGGTCGAAGACCTCCGGGTTGCGCTCGACGACCGGCTCGATCGCGGACCTCGCCTGCGCGACGGCCTGCCGGACGGCGCTCTGCGCGCCGGCCCCGAGCAACGGGGTGCCGAGAGAGGAGACCTTGTCGGCGAGGGCGTCGGCGAGCTTGCGCAGTTCCTCGGCGGCGGAACCGGGCGGGGGGCCACCGCGGCCGCGGCGGGCGCGCTCGGCCTCCAGGTCCTCGGCGCAGGCGCGCGCCCAGGCGTCGTCCTCGGGGGGGCCGGGGCGGTGGGTGGCATCGCTCATGCCATCGACGGTACCCGACCGGCGGCCGGGTGTTCAGGGGGTGCCGGGCCACAGTCCGGGGGCGGGGGCGAACCGGACGCGCAGTTCGCCGTCGCGGAGGGCGGCGCCGGTGACGGTGCAGCGGCGCAGCGCGGAGGGGAGCGGGACGGCGCGGCGGAACGGGCCGACGGTGAGGAGGAGGTCGTCGCCGCGCCGGACGAGTCCCAGGTCGGGCTTGGCCGCGCCGGGCAGCGGGATGCGCCAGACCAGCACGCCGTCGGCGGCGCGGCGGTCCTCCACGGCCCACCGCGGGGCCGGGACGGGGTCGGCGCCGGGGGCGGGGGCGCCGAGGAGGGCCAGGTCGTCGGCGGTGCGCGGGTCGCGGCCCAGGTGGGGCACTTCGCTCACGGGGCCGCCGCCGTCCCCGTACAGCTCCTCCAGGTGGGCCCGCTGCCGGGTGGCGAGGGCGGCGAGCCACGGGTCGGGGGAGGCCGCGGGCAGGAGGCGGTTGGCGACGACCGGGTCGAGGGCGAGGCGGTGCAGGGCGAGTCCGGCGCGGGCGGTGCGCAGCGCGTCGGCGGTGGCGGGGCCGGGTTCGACGACGAGGCGGACGCTCGTGCGCGGGGCGCCGAGCAGCTCCTGCACGGCGGCCAGCGCGGCGTCGCGCCGGGCGGCCTCCTCGTACAGCCCGTCGGCGGGTACGGGGACCTCGGCGAGCCGGGCCAGCACCGGGCGCAGGCCCCGGGCCGCCCGGCGCTCGGGCGGCAGGAGGCGGCGCAGGTAGCGGCGGAGCCGTTCGGGGAGGGCGAGCAGCGCGATCGCGTCGGGCAGGGGAGGGAGGTCGGCGACGAGGAGGTCCCAGTCGCCGCGGGCGGCGTCGCGCAGGGCCTTCAGGTACGCCAGGTGGGTGCTGCCGGGGAGGGGGGCGAGCTCGTCGTCGTCGAGGGGGGCGGCGCCCAGCAGTTCCAGGACGGGGGCCGCGCGGGCCTGGAGGGCGAGGACCTCCTCGCGGAAGCGGGCCGCGGGGTCCAGGCGGTGGACGGTGGGGCCGTCGCCGCCGGCCGCGAGGGCGGGGGCCGGGTCGGCGGTCAGGAGGAGGACCCTGCGGCCTTCGCGGGCGGCGTCCAGGGCCGTCGCGGCGGCGACGGTGGACCGGCCGGCCCCGCCGGGCCCCGTGACGAGGAGGGTGCGCATGCGTGCACGGTAGCGGGCGCCTCCTGCGGGAGCGCCCGCCCCGGGGGCCGGGCGTCCCCGGGGCTCAGGCGCCGGCGGCCGACTCCACGCGCTTCTTCAGACCCGCCAGGGCCCGGTCGATGATGACCTTCTCGGCCTTGCGCTTGATCATGCCGAGCATGGGGATCTTGACGTCGACCGTCAGCCGGTAGGTGACCTCCGTGCGCCTGCCGCCGTCGAGCGGGACGAGACGGTAGGAGCCGTCGAGGTCCCGCAGCATCTGGGACTTCACCAGGGTCCAGCTGACCTCGTGGTCGCCGGTCCACGTGTACGCCAGGGTGTGGTCGTCCCTGATGGCGCCGGCGTCCAGCAGCAGGCGGACCCGCTCGGCGCGGCCGGCCGCGTCCCGCGACAGGACCTCCGCCTCCTTGACCTCGCCCGTCCACGCCGGGTAGCGCGCGAAGTCGGCGATCACCGCCATGACCTCGGCGGGCGCCGCCTCGATCGTGATGCTCGAGCTGGTGTGTTCCGCCATCGCTGTGGCTCCTCCGGAGGGCTCGGTACGTGGGGGAAGGCTACCGCGTGTCCACGGGTCACCACTCAAGGGCCCAGGGCCGTCCCGAGGCGGCGAAGTGGCCCACGTTGACGCACTCCGTCGCGCCCACGCGCATGCGCCGGGCCAGCGGCTGGTGGACGTGACCGAACAGGGCGTAGCGGGGCCGCACCCGGCGGATCGCGGCCAGCAGGGCGGCGGACCCGCGCTCGAAGCGGCGGGCGACCGTGTCGTACGTCAGTTCGGGGACGTCCGGCGGGATGTGCGAGCACAGCACGTCGACCTCGCCGAGCGCCTCGACCTTCGCCGCGTACTCCTCCTCCGTGACCTCGTAGGGGGTGCGCATCGGGGAGGGCAGGCCGCCGCCGACGAAGCCGAAGACGCGGCCGCCGATCTCGACGCGCTCGCCGTCCAGGACGGTCGTGCCGGGGCGGGCGTACTCGGGCCACAGCCGGGGCACGTCGACGTTGCCGTACGTGGCGTACGTCGGCGTGGGGAAGGCGGCGAACAGCTCGGCGTACTGGGCGCGGACGGCCGACTCCAGGACGGTGGCCCTGTCGGCGCCGCGCCGTGCCAGCTCGTCCCACAGGCCCCGGGCGAAGGCGCGGGCCTCGTCGAAGCGGCGGGCGGTGCGCAGGGCGACGACGCGGCGGGCGCTCTCCTCCCCGAAGAGGTCGGGGAAGATGCCCCGGGAGTTGTCGGCGTAGTCGAGAAAGAGCACCAGGTCGCCGAGGCAGACCAGGGCGTCGGCGCCGTCGCCCGCCGCGGCCAGGTCGCGGGCGTTCCCGTGCACGTCGCTGACCACATGTACTCGCATGGAACCCCACCATACGGGCCCGCGGGGGCGGGACCTGCGGTTACTTCCGAGTCGTGAGAGGGGTGGACTACTGTGCGCGGAGCAGTGCCGATGATGTGTGATGCAGCGGACATCTGGCCGGAACCCCCTACCGGGAACTCGGTACCGGTGGGTAACGTCCGGGCGGTCCAGCCTCGCTCGGCCCGGGGCGCGTGTCCGACGGGGACCGCGGGCCGGCGCGTCGCACAGAGCCGTGGCGTCGGCGCCCGTATGAGGAGCAGCAGTCTTGCGCGAGTTCAGTCTTCCGGCCCTGTACGAGGTCCCCGCGGACGGCAACCTGACCGACCTCCTCCGCCGCAACGCCGCGCGGCACCCGGACGCGGCCGTGATGTCCCGCAGGGTCGACGGCGGCTGGGCGGACGTCACCGCCGCGGAGTTCCTGGCCGAGGTGCGGGCCGCGGCCAAGGGCCTGATCGCGCAGGGCGTGCGGCCCGGTGACCGGGTCGCGCTGATGTCCCGCACGCGCTACGAGTGGGTGCAGCTGGACTTCGCGATCTGGAGCGCCGGCGCGGTGACCGTACCCGTGTACGAGACCAGCTCGCCCGAGCAGATCCAGTGGATCCTCGGCGACTCGGGCGCGGTCGCGGCGATCGTGGAGAACGCGGCGCACGCCGAGGCGGTCGGATCGGTGCGCGACGCGCTGCCGGCGCTGGAGCGGGTGTGGCGGATCGACGGCGGCGCCGTCGGGGAGCTGGCCGCGGCCGGACGGGAGGTGCCGGACGGGACGCTCGACGAGCGCGGCGCGTCGGCCCGGGCGGACGACGTGGCGACCATCGTCTACACGTCCGGCACGACGGGCCGCCCCAAGGGCTGCGTGCTGACCCACCGGAACTTCTTCGCCGAGTGCGGCAACGTCGTGGAGCGGCTGGGGCCGCTGTTCCGGACGGGGCGCTCGTCGGTGCTGCTGTTCCTGCCCGCCGCGCACGTCCTCGGCCGCATGGTCGAGGTCGCGGCGGTGCTGGCGCCGATCCGGCTCGGGTGCGTGCCGGACATCGCGAACCTCACCGACGACCTGGCGTCGTTCCGGCCCACGCTGATCCTGGGCGTGCCGCGCGTCTTCGAGAAGGTGTACAACTCGGCGCGGGCCAAGGCGCAGGCGGAGGGCAAGGGCCGGATCTTCGACCGGGCCGCGCGGACCGCCATCGCCTACAGCCGGGCCCGGTCCGCCCCCGGCGGTCCCTCCCTGGGCCTGCGCCTGGCGCACAAGCTGTTCGACGTGCTCGTGTACGCCAGGCTGCGCGCGGTGCTGGGCGGCCGCTGCGAGTTCGCGATCTCGGGCGGCGCGCCGCTGGGCGAGCGGCTCGGCCACTTCTACAGCGGAATCGGCTTCACGGTGCTGGAGGGGTACGGCCTGACCGAGTCGTGCGCGGCCACCGCGTTCAACCCCTGGGACCGGCAGAAGATCGGCACGGTGGGCCAGCCGCTGCCGGGCTCCAAGGTGCGGATCGCCGACGACGGCGAGGTGCTGGTGCACGGCGAGCACGTCTTCGCGGGCTACTGGAACAACGAGGCGGCGACCGCCGAGGCGCTGGCGGACGGCTGGTTCCGGACGGGCGACATCGGCACCCTCGACGAGGACGGCTACCTGACCATCACGGGCCGGAAGAAGGAGATCCTGGTCACCGCGGGCGGCAAGAACGTCGCTCCGGCGGTGATCGAGGACCGCATCCGCGCCCACGCCCTGATCGCCGAGTGCATGGTCGTCGGCGACGGGCGGCCGTTCGTGGGCGCGCTGATCACGCTGGACGAGGAGTTCCTGGCGCGCTGGGCGGCCGAGCACGGCAAGCCGGCCGGGTCGACGGCGGCGCGGCTGCGGGAGGACCCGGAGCTGCTGGCGGAGGTCCAGCGGGCGGTGGACGACGGCAACGCGGCCGTGTCCAAGGCCGAGTCGGTGCGCAGGTTCCGCGTCCTGCCCGTGCAGTTCACGGAGGAGGCCGGGCACATCACGCCGTCGCTGAAGCTGAAGCGGAACGTGGTGGCGAAGGACTTCGCCGACGAGATCGAGGCGATCTACCGGGGCTGAGCCGGCCCGGGGGCCCGCCGTCCCGTACCCGCTCCGGCCGCCGCGGGACGGCGGGCCGCGCGGGGGCCCCGGCTACAGGAGGGCCCGGAGGCGCTCCGCGAGGAGGTCCCAGCGCCACTTCTCCTCGACCCAGCGGCGGCCCCGCTCCCCCATCCGCCGGCGCAGCTCCGGGTCCCGCAGCAGGGGCACGATCCGCTCGGCGGTCTCCCCCGGGCAGCCGCCCCGCACGACCCAGCCGGTCTCGCCGTCGAGGACCGCGTCCGGGGCGCCGCCCGAGTCGCCGGCGACGACCGGCAGCCCGGTCGCCGACGCCTCCAGGTAGACGATGCCGAGCCCCTCGACGTCCAGCCCGCCGCGCCGGGTGCGGCAGGGCATCGCGAACACGTCGCCGGCCCCGTAGTGCGCGGGCAGCTCCTCCCAGGGCACGGGGCCGGTGAACCTCACGGCGTCGGCCACCCCCGTCCCGCGGGCGAGGCGGCGCAGGTCCTTCGCGTACGGGCCGCCGCCGACGATCAGCAGGACGGCGTCCGGCACGGCGGCCAGGACCGCGGGCATCGCCCTGATCAGCGTGTCCTGGCCCTTGCGCGGCACCAGACGCGAGACGCAGACCACCACCGGCCGGTCGGACAGTCCGAGGCGGGCGCGCACGGCGTCTCCGCCCGAACCGGGGTGGAAGGTCTTCTCGTCGACGCCGGGCGGCAGCCGCACCATGCGCGCGGCGGCCTCGGGGGTGAGCGCGGCGGCGATCCGGGAGCGGGTGTACTCCCCGAGGTAGGTGATCGTGTCGGTGCCCTCGCCGACGCGCCGCAGCAGCTGCCGCGAGGCGGGCAGCCGCGCCCACCCCGCCTCGTGGCCGTGGGTGGTCGCGACCAGGCGGCGGGCGCCGGCCCGGCGCAGCGCGGGCGCCATCAGCCCGAGCGGCGCGGCGGCGCCGAACCACACGGAGGCGCAGCCGTGCTCCCGCAGCAGCCCGGCCGCCCGCGCGGTCACCCGCGGCGTGGGCAGCAGCATCGTCGCGCGGTCCCGCACCACCCGGAAGGGCTGCCCCGCGTCGAACCGCGCGACGGCTTCCGCGCCCTCCCGGCCGCGCTTCCAGGTGGAGGCGTAGACGACGACCCGGTCGGGGTCCAGGCGCAGCGCCATGTTGTGCAGGAATGCCTGGATCCCGCCGGGGCGGGGCGGGAAGTCGTTCGTTACGATCAGCGTCTTGTGCATCGCGGCCGACAGTACCGAACGGCCCGCCCGCACCGCTCGCGCACCGCACACCCCGCCCCATACCGCCACGAAACCGGACGAGGTACCGATGAAGCACCCGAGCGGACGGCGATCGCCCCTGGTGGGGCTCTGGCTGCTCAGCAGGGCCGTGCTCCTGCTCTACACCTTCAGGGTGGTCTCCGTCCCCGGCCCGGACGTCACCACGGACGTCTCCGTGATCTACCACGGCTGGTACGAGGTGCTGCGCGGCGGCACGTACCCGCTGACCGACGTGACCTGGCAGTACCCGCCGGCCGCGGCGTTCGCGATCCTCGCCCCGGGCCTGCTGCCGTTCCTGGGGTACGCGCACGCCTTCTTCGTCCTCGCGCTCGTCTGCGACGCGGTCGTGTTCGGGCTGCTGGTGTACGCGGGCGGGCGCCCCGGCAAGAGCCGCGCGGGCGCCCGGGTGTGGCTCGCGGGGGTGCCGCTGCTCGGGCCGACCGCGTACTGCCGCTACGACCTCATGGTCACCGCCGTCGCCGTCGCGGCGCTCCTGGCCGGAGCCCGCCACCCGCGCACGATGGGCGTCCTCGCCGGGGTCGGCGCGCTGCTGAAGGTGTGGCCGGCGCTGCTGCTCGCGGGCACGGCCCGGGGCCGCGTCACCCGCCGCGCCTGGACGGCGGCGGCGGTGTCGGGCGCGGCGGTGCTGGCGGCGTGCCTCCTCGCGGCGCCGGGCGCGCTGGCGTTCCTGACGTTCCAGCGCGACCGGGGCACCGAGGTGGAGTCGCTGGGGGCGATGGTGTTCCACGTGGCGCGGTTCTTCGGCGCGTGGGAGGGCGAGGTGCGGCTGAACTACGGGTCGGTGGAGTTCCTCGGCCCGTACGTGCCGCTGGTCAGCGGCGCCGCGATGGTGCTGACCGCGCTGGCGTTCGGCTGGCTGGTGCTGTGGCGGGTGCGGGCGCGGGAGTTCGGCGCGACGGTGCCGGCCGACGCGGCGTTCGTGGCGGTGCTGCTGTTCACCACGACGAGCCGGGTGATAAGCCCCCAGTACATGCTGTGGCTGGTCGGGCTGGCCGCGGTGTGCCTGGTGTGGCGGCGGAGCCGGATGCGTCGGGCGGCGCTGCTGGTGCTGGTGGCGACCGGGGTGACGCTCCTGGAGTTCCCGATCTGGTTCTCGCACGTGGTCGCCAGCGACGCGCTGGGGCTGGCGCTGCTGTTCGTCCGCAACGGGCTGCTCGTCGCGGCGTCGGTGGTCGCGGCGCGGCAGCTGTGGCGGCAGACGGTGGCCGAACCGCGGCTGCGCGCCGCCGCGGCCGGTCCCGCGCGGGTGCCGGCCCAGGGCGGTCACCGTGACGGGGCGCTGCTGAACTCCTGACGGAGGCGGTCCCGCCAGGCTCGGGTGAACTCCTCCGGCGTGGTCGCCAGGACGTCCCGGAAGGCGCGGCGCGCGCCGGACCTCCCGGCCGCCCGGTAGAAGTCGGCGAGCCGCTCCTCGCCCCACCGGTCCGCGATCAGCTCGCAGGCCAGCCAGGCGCCCTCGTAGGCGCGCGCCACCGCGGCGGGGTCCGCGCCGAAGGAGAAGTCCGCGTCGGCCGGGAGCGCCGCCGGACCGTCCCCGGCGCGCACCGCCCGGCCCAGTTCGGGCGCCCCCTCGGCCGCGGTGCGGCCCGTGCCCCGGTACGCGATCCGGTCGGCCAGCCCCTCCGAGAGCCACAGGGGCGTGGCGGCGGTCGTGGCGGTGCGGGTGGCGACGTGGGCGGTCTCGTGGGCCAGGACGAAGGTCCGGCCGAAGTCGCCGAGTTCCCGGTACGCCTCCGGGTTGAGCACCACGCGGTCGGCGGCCCCGCCACCGGTGCGGCCGGTGGTGACCGCGGCGACGCCCCGGTAGGCGGCGGGCCCCTCCCCCAGGAGGGCGGCCATGGCACCGGACGAGCCCGGCACGAGGACGACGACCCTCCCCCGCCACGCCCCGTCCGGCCAGGCGGCCGCCACGGCGGGGACGGCGCGGTCGGCGGCCGCGGCGACCTCGCCGAGCAGCGCCCGGGGGTGGCCGGTGCCG
>JAAXOU010000168.1 GCA_012396115.1 Streptomyces somaliensis DSM 40738
GGCGGCGCTCCGGCGCCTTCGCGCCGCGCGTCGTCGGCCAGGACCGACGGTCCGGGCCGCAGGGGCCCGTAGGAGCCGGGCCCGGGCGCGGGAGTCCGAGCACGGGGCCCGGACGGTGGGGTGGTCCCGCCGTCCGGGCCGGTGTTCCTCAGTCCGAGATGAGGCCCTCGCGCAGCTGCGCCAGCGTGCGCGTCAGCAGGCGCGAGACGTGCATCTGCGAGATGCCGACCTCCTCGCCGATCTGCGACTGCGTCATGTTGGCGAAGAAGCGCAGCATGATGATCTGCCGTTCCCGGGCCGGGAGTCTGGCCAGCAGCGGCTTCAGCGACTCCCGGTACTCGACGCCCTCGAGCGCGCTGTCCTCGTAGCCCAGGCGGTCCGCGAGGGAGCCCTCCCCGCCGTCCTCCTCCGGTGACGGCGAGTCCAACGAGGAGGCGGTGTAGGCGTTGCCCACGGCGAGGCCGTCGACGACGTCCTCCTCCGACACCCCGAGGACGGCGGCGAGTTCGGGCACGGTCGGGGAGCGGTCGAGCTTCTGCGCCAGCTCGTCACCGGCCTTCGTCAGCGCCAGCCGCAGCTCCTGGAGGCGGCGCGGCACCCGCACCGACCAGGAGGTGTCGCGGAAGAAGCGCTTGATCTCCCCGACGACCGTCGGCATCGCGAACGTCGGGAACTCCACGCCCCGTTCGCAGTCGAACCGGTCGATCGCCTTGATCAGCCCGATCGTGCCGACCTGGACGATGTCCTCCATCGGCTCGTTGCGGGAGCGGAAGCGGGCGGCCGCGTACCGGACGAGCGGCAGGTTGAGCTCGATGAGCGTGTCGCGCACGTACGTCCGCTCAGGGCTGTCCGCCGCCGCGCCCGAGGCCTCCAGCGCGCGGAGGCGGAGGAAGAGGGAGCGGGAGAGCGTGCGCGTGTCGATGGCTTCCGGGGAGTCGGGAAGCGCGGCCGGCTCGCTCTGCGTCAGCGTGAGAACCTTCGAGCTGCCCTGTTCTGCGGACATGCCACCCCCTTGAGGTCGCGGACGGTCGCGGGAGCCGCGACCATCGGAGGAACGCAGCCTCCACGTGAATACCGGTGCTGAGACTGCGGCAAACACGGTTCCAGCAGAATGTCACATGTCGGCAACGCGCTGTAGTGACTTGTCGACATCGCGGTGGTGAATCCAGGGGGGAAACAAATGCTCTGCGGCTTTTGGAGCGGCTGATTGCGGACTAAAAGGATGTACCCGTTCGAGTTATGCGTCGATTCTGTTTGCGGATCTCAGGCGGGCGAAGCTGCGTGCCAGAAGCCTTGACACGTGCATCTGGGACACGCCGAGTTCCTGGCTGATCTGGGACTGCGTCAGGTTCCGGTAGTAGCGGAGCATCAGGATCCGCTGCTCGCGCTCGGGCAGTTGGACCAGCAGGTGCCGCACCAGGTCGCGGTGCTCGACGCCGGCGAGCGCCGGGTCCTCGTAGCCGAGCCGGTCGAGCAGGCCGGGCAGCCCGTCGCCCTCCTGGGCCGCCTCGAGTGACGTCGCGTGGTACGAGCGGCCGGCCTCGATGCAGGACAGGACCTCCTCCTCGGAGATCTTCAGCCGCTCGGCGATCTCCGCGGTGGTGGGCGACCGGCCGTGGAGGGTGGTCAGGTCCTCGGTGGCGCCGTTGACCTGCACCCACAGCTCGTGCAGCCGGCGGGGGACGTGGACCGTGCGGACGTTGTCCCGGAAGTACCGCTTGATCTCGCCGACGACCGTGGGCATCGCGAAGGTCGGGAACTGCACGCCGCGGTCGGGGTCGAACCGGTCGATGGCGTTGATCAGCCCGATCGTGCCGACCTGGACGACGTCCTCCATCGGCTCGTTGCGGGAGCGGAAGCGGGCGGCCGCGTACCGGACGAGCGGCAGGTTCGCCTCGATGAGGGCGGAGCGGACGCGGGTGTGCTCGGAGGTGCCGCGCTCCAGTTTCTTCAGTTCGCCGAAGAGGACCTGGGTGAGGGCGCGGGTGTCGGCGTTCCTGCGGATGCGGGCGTCCTGCTCGGGAGCGGGTTCGCAGGCCCTGGCGGGCTCGTTCGGCGGCTCGTTCTGGGGTGGCACCTGGTGAGGCGTGGTACTGGCCGGCACGTTCACGCCACCCCTTCACGGCTAGCGGTCAACTTCGGTCAAGTCCTCCGTCAAAAGCGGTCATAGCATCACAAGACATGTCCGCTGTGTGCAAGCACCCCATAATGCCGTGTTGGGGGCTCCACGGGCCGTCGCAACGGGGGGAGCCCCGCCCCCGGTGGGGGCGGGGCTCCTTCCGGGAGGCCGTCGGGGAAGCCTCAGAACTCGTAGTCCGCGACCACCCAAGTGGCGAACTCGCGCCACTGCCCGGCGGCCGCCCGGTGGGCCGGGTGCTCGATGTACCGCGTGAGGGCGTCCAGGTCCTCGACGGCGGAGTTGATCGCGAAGTCGTACGCGATTGGCCGGTCCGAGATGTTCCAGGCGCACTCCCAGAACCTCAGCTCCGGGATGATCCCGCCCAGCTCCCGGAAGGCCCGTGCCCCCGCCTCGACGCGCGGTTCGTCGCGCCGTACGCCCTCGTCGAGCTTGAACAGGACCAGGTGCCGGATCACTCGGGACTCCTAGGAGATGAGGGCGGTCATGAAGTCGCCGACCGACAGGGCGGCGCTCGAAATGCCCTCGAAGCCGACCTGGACGAGCTCGGCGGCACGCTTGGGGGATTCGATGATCGTGTACAGCACGAAGACGGTGAGGGCGTACAGCGTGACCTTCTTCGCCTGCGCCATGGTCCCCGTCTCCCCGTCTTCTCCTGCGATCCCCTCGGCGGTCGGGTGAGTCTAACCGAGTACCGGTGGCGCCGAGCCCGGGAGGCTCCGGTCGGTCGCCGTCCCGGAGCGAGGGGCGGGCGGCCGCCCCGCCGCGCGCCGCGCCGTCGGAATTCAGCGGGCGGTCGCGGTCCCCGCACGTGCTTCGGGGGTCGCGTCCGGGCGGTGGTCCACGCACCGTGGGGAGCGACGTCCGGGTCGAGGGGCGGACGGCGTGACGTGACGACGGGTGCACGGGGTGGACCGGGTGCACGGGATGCACGAGGTGTGCGACCGGGGCTTGTCGTTCCGGAGCGACCCCGACGGCGCCGCGGGGGCCGGGCCGTCCCGTACCCTGCGGTCCGCCCCCAAGTGCCGTCCCGAGGGCGGCCGCTGCGGGCGGGCCGGACGCCGGCGCCGACCCGCCCCGGGCGCTCGTACGGCCGACCGGTACCGGGGCCGAGACGGAAACCGATGAGGCGCACGGTCCACCGGACCGTGCGCCTCATCCACCAGCGGTAGCGGAGGGATTTGAACCCTCGGTGACTTGCGCCACACTCGCTTTCGAGGCGAGCTCCTTCGGCCGCTCGGACACGCTACCGAGGGAGAGCTTAGCCCAAAGGAGCCCGACGCAGAAATCCGTACCGCAGGGGGCGGCGGGGGCGGGGAACCGCCCGGATCCGTCCCTTCAGCGCCCGCGGAAGAAGCGGGTCAGCAACCCGGCGCACTCCTCGGCCAGCACGCCGTGGACGACCTCGGGGCGGTGGTTGAGCCGCCGGTCCCGCACGAGGTCCCACAGCGAGCCGACCGCGCCGGCCTTCTCGTCGACCGCCCCGAACACCAGCCGGTCCACCCGGGACTGGACGAGGGCGCCCGCGCACATCACGCACGGTTCCAGCGTCACGACGAGCGTGCAGCCGGTCAGCCGCCACTCGCCGAGCCGCCCGGCCGCGCGGCGGAGCGCCAGCACCTCGGCGTGCGCGGTCGGGTCCCCGGCGGCCTCGCGCTCGTTGTGGCCGGTCGCCAGGAGGGTCCCGTCCGGGCCGAGCACCACCGCGCCGACCGGCACGTCACCGGTCAGCGCGGCACGCTCGGCCTCCGCCAGGGCCCGCTCCATGGGCGCCCGCCAAGGGGCGCGCACGGGGTCGGGGGCGTCGCCGGGCGCACCGGTGGCGGTGGGTATGGGGTCGGGCAGCGGGGGCCCGTCCCCAGGAGGGGCGTGCACTAGCGGACGGTCTCCAGCATCTCGGAGGCCCCCAGCGCGTCCGCGATCTCGGTGAGCGCGTCGGTGTCGAGAGCCAGGAGCTCCTTCTCCGACATGCCCAGGTCGTCCAGGACCAGCCGGTCGCCGACCGGCGCGGCGGGCACGACCTCGGCCGCCGCCTCCGTCTCCTCCTCCGTGTCGTCCGGCTCCCCGTCCTCGGTACCGTCCAGGTCCAGCGCGTCCAGGTCGGCCGTGTCGTCGGTTCGGTCGTCGCCCAGCAGTTCCCTGGTCAGGATCTCCCCGTACGAGGAGCGGGCGGCGGCCGCCCCGTCCGACACGAAGATGCGAGGGTCGTCCTCGCCCTCCACCCGGACGATGCCGAACCACGCGTCCTCCTGCTCGATGAAGACGAGCACCGTGTCGGCGTCCGGCGAGGCTTCGCGGGCCAGGTCGGTCAGATCCGCCAGGGTCTCCACATCGTCGAGCTCTGTGTCGCTCGCTACCCACCCGTCTTCGGTGAGCGTGAGCAGTGCGGCGAAGTACACCGTGACTCTCCCACTGATCAGAGGTGTGACGATCGGGCGGCACGCTCCTGAATGCCCCGCCCACTCGGCATCGTGGCAGACGCGGGGCCTTGAGGAGAGGTGTTCCGCTCTTGCGTCGTGCACCAGTCTGAGCCCGCGACCCGGTCGGCGCCACGCCGCCCCGGCCCTCCCGCGCCGGATGCCACCATGATCGGGAAAGTGCGCGACGAGGTGCCGGCCGCGGGTCCGCAAGGACCGTACGCACGACGCGTGGCCGGCAGATGACGAACTGGTGTGCGGTGTGTCATCGGCGGCGGTCCGGTCGTCGTACGCCGTGGCGCCTGCGCGGACGGGGCGCGTAGCGCGGGGTCGGCGAGCCCGCCGGAGGCACACCGGATCACCAGCGGAACGTCCGCATCCGCATCACTTGCCGCATCCGCGCCGCTCTGGCACGGCGCGGCTGCACGCGCTCGCGCAGCGCCCGCGCCTCGTTCAGTTCGCGGAGGAACTGGGCTCTGCGGCGCCTGCGCTCCGCGTCGTCCGCAGACCGGCGGCCGCCGGGTCCTTCCTGGTCAGGCATGACCACACCACCACCCCGGGAGCGTCCGTCCGACTCCACCTTCCCTCCCGGACGTGGTTGATGCCAGTGCGGGCTACTGTTGTGGGCATGCGGATCCACGTCGTCGACCACCCGCTGGTGGCGCACAAACTCACCACGCTGCGTGACAAGCGCACCGACTCGCCCACCTTCCGGCGGCTCGCCGACGAACTGGTCACCCTGCTCGCCTACGAGGCGACGCGGGACGTGCGCATCGAACAGGTGGCGGTCGAGACCCCGGTCACCGCGACGACCGGGGTGAAGCTGTCGCATCCGCGGCCCCTGGTGGTGCCGATCCTGCGCGCCGGACTGGGCATGCTCGACGGAATGGTGCGGCTGCTGCCGACCGCCGAGGTCGGGTTCCTCGGCATGATCCGCAACGAGGAGACGCTGGAGGCGTCGACGTACGCGACGCGGATGCCCGAGGACCTGTCCGGGCGCCAGGTGTACGTCCTCGACCCCATGCTGGCCACGGGCGGCACACTGGTCGCGGCGATCCGCGAGCTGATCGGGCGGGGGGCCGACGACGTGACGGCGGTCGTGCTGCTGGCGGCCCCCGAGGGCGTCGCGGTGATGGAGCGCGAGCTGGAGGGCGCTCCGGTGACGGTCGTCACGGCCTCGATCGACGAGCGCCTCAACGAGCACGGCTACATCGTCCCCGGTCTGGGCGACGCCGGTGACCGGATGTACGGCGCGGCGGAGTAGCCCTCCCGGGCGGGGAGGGCTCGGCGCCTTCGGGGACCCGCTCGTGCGCTGCGCCCCGGGGCGGGCCGGCCCCGGTACCGGGCGGGGGCCGGGGTGGTCTGTGCGCGCACCGGGCGGAGCCGGAGGGGCGGCCCGTGCGCGTACCGGGCGGGGGTGCGGGCGGTCGGGCGCACCGGACGGTGCCGGCGCCCGATCCGTGCGCGTTCCGTTCGCCGCTACCGGGGCTTCGGGGTGCAGTTCGCGGGCTTGGGCTTCGGGTACAGCAGGGCGGTCATCGAGGCCGTCGCGTCCTGCGGGGCTGCCAGGGACCTGAACGCCGTGCCGATGATCAGGTCGACGTCGGCCGTCGCCCGCGTGTCCGTTCTGGTGGAGGCGCCCTTCAGGTGCGTGCCCAGGACCGGGAATGCGCCCTTCAGGGCTCCTCGGGGACCGAGCAGGACGCCGGTGCCGGGGACCTTCTTGTCGTAGGCGACCGACGCGTTGCCGACCTTGCCGATCGTGAAGCCGCGCTTCCTGAGCTCGTCCGCGGTGGCCTTCGCCAGTCCGCTCCGCGGTGTCGCGTTGTAGACGTTCACGGTGATGTCGGCCGGCTTGGGGAAGCTGACGGCCCGCGCGGCGGGCGAGGGGCTCGCCGACTCGCAGGCCCCGGCGGTCATGGACCGTACCGCTTTCCCGCTCTCGCCCCCGCCGCCGAACACGCCGATGAGTTGGAACGTCCCCCAGCCGACCAGGCCGAGCGCTGCGGCCGAGGCGAGGCCGACGACCGCGATCCGGCCGCGGCGGGGCCGGCGCATACGGGGGTACGCGGTGCCCGTGATGCGGTACTTTCCGCCCATACCGGGGGGAGTGAGCATGCTCATGGGCGCAGCGTAATGCGACCTGATGACTATGCCTACTAAACGATCAGCGACTGGGGGCCGGACGGGTGGGAAACGCTCCGGAAGGAGTCGTTCCCGAAGGGGTCAGTCGAGCTCCAGCACACGTGCGTGCAGTACCTGCCGCTGCTGCAGGGCCGCGCGTACGGCGCGGTGGAGGCCGTCCTCGAGGTACAGATCGCCCTGCCACTTCACGACGTGCGCGAAGAGGTCACCGTAGAACGTCGAGTCCTCGGCGAGGAGCGTTTCGAGGTCCAGTTGGCCCTTGGTGGTAACGAGCTGATCGAGGCGGACCGGACGCGGCGCGACATCCGCCCACTGCCGGGTGCTTTCCCGGCCGTGGTCGGGATACGGCCGCCCGTTACCGATGCGCTTGAAGATCACACGGAAAGCCTACCGGGCGAGCGGCGTCCGGCGCAGCCGGGAAGCGACGGATGCCCTCTCGCGAGGGACGCGGCGATCACGGCGAACGGGACCTTCCGGTCGTGCGGACCCGGCGGGTAGAGGTCCGGCCGCCCCGTGGAGGGCGGACCGCCACCCGCCGGGAAGGACACCGTGCCGCTACGGGGCGTTGGCCCGGTGGCGGTACGGCGGCCATCCGTGTGTCACTCGGTGGCCTCGTGGCCGTGGTCGTCGTGCAGACCGCCACCGCTGCCCTCGCCACCGCTGGTCGGAACGACCCCGACCGGCTTGCGCAGCGAGCTCAGGTCGTGGGCGTAGGTGCCCACGGCGTTGGCTATGACGTCGATGTTGACGTCGAAGGCCTTCATGTCGATGTTGTCCAGGTCGTCGCAGGCCGTGTGGTAGCAGGGGTCGTACGGGGCGCCCGCGGTCCCGCCGAACTTCTGCGCCTGGGCGGCGGTCTTGATCCCCTCGGCGCCCGTGAACGTACCGCCGGACGGGATGCCCACCTCCACGAACGGGCCGTAGTCGGAACGCCCGGTGAAGTCCGTGCCCTCGTGCGGGTGGCCCTGCCGGTCGAGGAACGCGTTGATGTCCCGCTCCAGCTGGGCGGAGCCCGCCGGGCCGGCGGGAGCGCCGACGCCGTCCGAGTCGTCGCCGTCGTAGACGAACAGGCCGTAGTTGGGCGAGGCGATCATGTCGAAGTTCAGGTAGAGCTTGATCTCCTTGCGGCCGAGTTCGTCGAGGGCGCCGACGTAGTGCTCGGAGCCGAGCAGACCGATCTCCTCCGCGCCCCACCAGGCGAACCGCACCTTGTTGGTGGTCTTGTCCTTGTACTTGGCGAACTTGAGGGCCACGTCGAGCAGGCCGGCCGAACCGGAGCCGTTGTCGCTGATCCCGGGCCCGGCGGTGACCGAGTCGAGGTGGGAGCCGAGCATCACCGTGTTCGCGGCGTTCCCCCGCCGGGTCTCGGCGATGACGTTCCGCGTGGTCCGCTGTTCGTGGAGCTGGCGGAGCTCCAGGTTCACCTCCACCGGGCCGGCGGCCACGGCGGAGGCGAGGGCCTCGCCGTCCGCCTTGGAGATGCCACCCGTGGGGATCTTCGCGGCCTCGGCGGAACCGAGCGTGCCGCTCAGGGCGCCCTCCACGTTGTTGTAGACGAGGGCGCCCACGGCACCGGCCGCGGCGGCGTTGGCCTGCTTCACCGCGAACGCGCAGCCACCGCGCTGGATGAGCGCGATCCTGCCGGTGAACGCGCCCGCGGCGAAGTCCGCCGGCTCACAGCCGTGGGAGCCGTCCGCGTCGACCGGGGCGCCGGCCAGCGCGGCCCTGGTGCCGCCGACCGGGGTGGACTTGGTGTACGTCATCGCGGAGACGGTGATGTCGCGGGGCGCGGGCGAGACGACGGCCAGCTTCTGCGCCTGCGTCTCGGTGTACATGAACGGGAACTCCTGGTACGAGACGTCGTACCCGGCCTTCTTCAGCTGCTGGTACACGTACGCCGCCGAGGCGTCGTAACCGAGCGTGCCCGCCGCGCGGTTGCCGCCGGCCGTGTCGGCTATCTGCTGGAACTTCCGCAGGTGCTGGTGGGCGCTGTCGGCGGAGGCCGAGTCGACCAGCTTGCGGGCGAGCTTCGAGGCATCCTTGGCCGGCGAGGCGAGCTCGGCGGAGGCGGGGGAGGCCGAGGCCAGCAGGAGCGGGGCGGTGAGCGCGGCTGCGGCCAGGGCGGCCACGGCTCTGCGAGGGGACGCGTTCACGGAAATCCTTTCCGTACGGACGGGGTTCAGGGGGAAGCTAGCGACCCACCGCGTTTCTGGGAACAGGTCTTCCACAACTCCCCTCGCTTTTTCATACTCTTCCAGAAAGCTGTGGACGTTTCGCCGGGAGGATCCCCCCGGTCCGTCACCCTCGGTGCATGGACGGATCACAGCTTCGACTTGCCCTTCGCGGCCTCGGCCGCGTGCTCCACCTCCTGTTCCCCGGTGCGCGCCCGTACCGGCTCGGTGGACCCGGCGGGGTCCGCGACCGGTCGGCGCGGGGCGGCCTTCCCGCACCGTCCGGCCGCCTCCCGACGGCTTCCGGGGCGCCCGCCGGGCGGTGCGAGGGGGCGCCGCGCCTTCCGCCCGCGGGCCCG
>JAAXOU010000169.1 GCA_012396115.1 Streptomyces somaliensis DSM 40738
GCCCTGAGCACCGAGACCGGCCAGAAGATCGTGAAGCAGGTCTTCGACCACGTCCTGAAGGTCTTCCGGGAGATCGCCACGTTCCTCGGCCCGGTTGTCACCTCCTGCGGCACCGTCGTCGGCACGTACTTCAAGGCCGTGGGGACCGTCGTGACGACCGTCGCCGGGATCGTCGGCGCCGCCGTCTCCGGGGACTTCGGCAGAGCCGGGGCCGCGGTGTCCCGGGCCACCGGGGCGCTGAGCGACCTCGTCCGCCGGCCCTGGAACGCCTTCAAGGAAGCCGTCCGGCCCGCCCTGGACTGGATCACCCGGAGGATCCCCGACATGTTCACCCGGGTAAGGGACGCCACCTCCGGCACGCTCGGCGGCATCGGCGACTTCGTCTCCACCGGCCTCCAGGCGCTCGCCGGTGTCGTCACCGGTCCCGTCAAGGGGCTCATCGCCTTCGCCAACTGGGTGATCGACGGGCTCAACAGCCTCGGCGGCGAGTTCCTCGGCAAGAAGTTCGGCGTCGACCTCGACAAGATCCCGCAGCTCGCGGAGGGCGGTGTCATCGCCCCCTCATACGACGGTGCCTCGGCCGTACGCCCCCTGTCCTCGCTCGACCGGCTGCGGCCGGCCGAGGCCGGGCGCCGCGTCGACGCCCCCCGCCCCCGACACCGCGGCCGATTGCACACCTACCGCGAACCGGAGGGCCGCAGCGCCCTCACGATCGCCGAGGACCTGCT
Source organism: Streptomyces somaliensis DSM 40738 (assembly GCA_012396115.1). GTDB lineage: Bacteria > Actinomycetota > Actinomycetes > Streptomycetales > Streptomycetaceae > Streptomyces > Streptomyces somaliensis. Next base: position 729 of record JAAXOU010000169.1, read on the forward strand.
GTTCCTGCACCGGACCGCGGCCTGAGCCCGGCACGACCGCGGCGCACCGCCGGGGAACCCGACCGCGGCACCCCGCCGGGGACCCGGCTCCCGCACCGGACCGCGACCCGAGGGCGCGGCCTGACGAAAGTGAGGTGACGGCCCGCCATGGCCGAGACTACGACCGCGCACCCGGACGAGACCGCACCCGGCTCACTGATCACCCGCGACGGGCAGATCCAGTGGGCCGGACTGCTGATGGGCCCCGGGACGCCGTACCAGATCGACCGTTCCGGCATCACCGGCTGGGACGACCTGCCCACCCTCGACACGGGCGACGTCGCCCGGCCCGACCAGCACGGCGCCTGGCCGGGGGCGGTCTGGGCCCAGCCCCGGCTGGTGACCGTCACCGTCTGGCTGGTCCCGCCCACAGCGGCACGGGCCGCCCAGACCAACGCCGCGTTCCGCGCGGCCACCGGGCCCGAGGGCGTCGAGCGCTGGCTCGCGGTGCGCCTGCACGGCGAGACCCTCGCGGTGCGCGCCCGGGTCAGCCGCCGGGTGGTCCCCCAGGACCGGGCGTACGTACGGCAGGGCCTGGCCAAGGCCAGCCTCCAGTGGACGGCGACCGACCCTCGGCGCTTCGGCACGGTCGTGCGGGAGGGCCGGGCCGTACTGCCGGTGCCCGAACCCGGTCTGTCCTGGGAGAACGAGGCCGGGAGCGGTCTTCGGTGGCCGCTGGAGTGGGGCACGGACGCGGAGGCGGGCAGCTTCACCGCCGTCAACGAGGGCGACACGGCCGCACACCCGGTGATCGAGTTCCGCGGCCCGGTGCGCCGCCCGACCCTGAGCCGGCTCGGCGACGGCCGCCAGCTCCAGTACGACATCGCGCTCGCCGCCGGCGAGGTCCTCACCGTCGACACCGAGGCGGTGACGGTCCGGCTCAACGGCACGGCGTCCCGGCTCTACACCGCGACCCCCGCCTCGACGCCCGAGCAGCTGTTCCGGCTGGAGCCGGGCAGTACGTCGCTCGCCTTCCGCTCCGACGACGCGGCGCCCGACCCGCGGGCCTCGGTCACGGTCCGCTGGCGCGACGCCCACTGGTGACCGGCCCCGCAGCCACGGCCCCCACCGCCCCCGACCCCCGCAACGCACCCTCCAGGAGGACATCATGCCCGTACGCAGCGCATGGCTGATCAACCGCACCACGACCGACTCCGGCCAGACCCGCTCCGACACCCGGCTCGCCCCCACCGGCACCATGGCCCCCAGCGGCGCGCTGACCACCGCCTCCGGTGTCGTCCCCGGGTCCAAGGACGGCCGCTACCTCATGGACGGCCTGTACGTCCGCGGCGACACCGCCGGGATGACCGCGAACGTCGCCCCCGGCCGGGCCGTCGTCCAGGGCTCCCCCGCGGCCGGCGCCTACCCGGTCGTCCTGACCGACCACGCGCAGGTCGCCTTCGACGACGGCGACGCGAACAACCCGCGCGTCGACCTGGTACTGCTGCGGGTGTACGACGCCCAGTTCGACCCGGCCTCCGGGCGCACCGAGGCCGTCCTGGAGGTCCTCAAGGGCGCGCCCGCGCCCAACCCGGAGCCGCTGCCCGTGCCGGAGGGCGCCCTCGCCCTGGCCCGCGTCCACGTCCCGGCCGGCGCGTCCGTCGGCACCGGCGGCCTGGACTGGTCCAAGGCCGTCCAGGACCTGCGCCACACCACGGTCGCGGCCGGCGGCATCCTCGCCGAGTCGTGGAACCGCGACAGCAAGGGCGGCTACGCGGGCCAGTACCGCGACAACGCCAGCCAGCTCCAGCGCTGGGACGGCGCCCGCTGGGTGTCCTACCCGCGGCACATCGGCGGTGTCGCCCCGCAGGGCGCGCTGGCGGCCGGCGAGTACCCGGGGCAGTACCGCGACGAGGGCGGCAGGCTCCAGCGCTGGGACGGCGCCGTGTGGCGGCCGGTCGTCCCGGTCACCGGCTGGGCGTTCAACAACGACGGCGGCTACTGCACCTCCACCACCTGGGTGGAGGCCATCACCGACACCGCCCACCCGGCCATCTCCACCCAGTTCACCACGCCGGTCTCGGGCACGGTGCTCATCACCGTCGGCTACCTCGGCGACAACCCGGTGGACGGCGCCTGGTCGCAGATGAGCGCGGTCGTCCGGCTGGACGGCGCCGTCGTGCTCCCGGCGGACGACCAGCGGGCGGCGCGGGCGACCGGCAAGGACGCCAACTCCGTGGTGCACACCTTCCGGCTCGCCGGCCTCAGGCCGCACACGGTCTACACGGCCGTCGGCGCGTACCGGTCCTCGGCCACCAGCAACAAGGCGTGGATCGACAACCGGTTCCTCCGCGTCGACCCGGTGCTGTGAGCCGCCCCATGGGCCGAGCCGTCACCACGCCCGTCTACCGGGCGGTCTTCTGCGACCTGCGCACCGACCGGGTCCTCGACGTCCTGCCGCTCACGGAGGCGAGGTTCGACGACTACATCGGCAAGCCGGGCTCCCTGTCGGCGACCGTCCCGCTGCCCGACCCCGCCCTGGCCGCCCGCGCCAGGGAGGCCCTCCGGCCCGGCCGCACGGCGGTCTGGCTGGAGCGGGACGGGGACGTCTGGTGGGGCGGGGTGCTGTGGACCTGCACCCCGGCCACCGACGAACAGGGCCGGATGACCGTGCAGTTCCAGGCGGGCACCTTCGACTCGTACCTGGACCACCGCATCCTCTCAGCCGACGTGGTGCTCCTGCGGGCCGACCAGTTCGACATCGCCCGCGCCCTGGTGGCGCACGCCCAGGAGCAGGACGGCGGCGACATCGGGATCAGCCTGGGCGCCGAGACGTCCGGCGTGCACCGCGACTTCACGTCCGGCTACACGGCGCTGGCCCGGGTCCGGGAACTGCTCGACAAGGTGGCCCGGCTCGCGGACGGCTTCGAGTGGCGCGTCCACTGCTACCGCGACGGCCAGGGCCGCCGCGTCAAGCGGCTCCAGCTCGGGCACCCGAAGATCGAGTCGAGCCGGGCCGACATCGTCCTGGACCACCCGGGCTCCGTCCTGTCGTACAGCCTGCCGACGGACGCCACCGTGCAGGCGAACGTCTGGGTGGCCCGCGGCGAGTCGGCCAACACCGACCAGGCCCGGGACTCGCTGCCGCTCACCGCCGCGGCGAGCGAACCGGCCGACCTGGCCGGCGGGTGGCCGCGACTGGAGCGCACCTCGGACCACAGCGGGGTCACGGACGTGGCCACCCTCCGCTCCCTGGCCGAGGCCGAACTGGCGCGTCAGCGCCGCCCGGAGCTCATCCCCGAGCTGACCGTCGTCCTCGGCGACCGGATCACTCCCGCGCTGCTGGGCGCCCGGATCCGGCTGCGGATCCACGACCTGTGGCACCAGGAGGGGCTCGACGCCCGCTTCCGGATCGTCGGCCTCGCCGTGAACCCGCCGCAGCGCACCAGGCCGGAGACGGCCACCCTCTACCTGGAAGGGGTCTGACCCTTGGCGATCGTCCCCACCGACCTGCTGGACCGCATCCGCGCCCTGGAGCGGCAGGTCCGGGAACTCATGGGCAGCGCGAACACCACGCCCGCCCTCAACCGGATCGACGGGGAGGTCGTCATCGGCAAGGACGGCCGGCTCCGCGTGAAGGTCACCGACGACAAGGACCTGATCCACATGGGCCGTGTCCAGCCCGACCGCGGCCCGGACACCCCCCAGCAGGGCCTGATGGTCCGCCGGGACGACGGGCCGATGGCTCTGACCGTGCGGACGGCTGAACCGGACCGGCTGGAGACCCAGCAGGTGCAGATCTTCGACTGGTACGGGAACGTCGTCGTCGCCGACGACGCCGCCCGGCGCGGCCTCGCCCGCCCGTACATCCCGTACCCGCTGCCCCGGCCGGTCGACGCGGCCCGCTGGGAGTCCACCGGGAACACGGACTGGACCACGCTCTACAGCGGTCCGGCCATCTCCCAGCACCCGAGGCTGTACGCCCGGATCGCCGTCCAGGGCCCGGCCGGCGCGGAGGTGCGCCTCCTCGTCGACGGGATCCAGGTGGGCCCCGTCGGCGGCCCCGGCGCGGACCTGGAGTTCTGGGAGTCGCTGGCGGCCGGCTTCAGCGCGACGGTCGCCTTCGAGATCCAGGCGAAGGTGGCGGCGGCGGGCGACACCGTCCGCTGCCGTCCACTCGCCCTGTACGGCGTCCAGTCCTGACCCCGGGCCCCGTCCGCGGGGCGCCGCCCCTCCGACCGCCCCGCCCCCGGCGGCACGCCCGTACGCCGCCGGGGGCGGGTGCCGGGCCGGTACTCCGGGCCGGCACCCGGGCCGGAGGGCGGGGCCGCCCCCACCTCCGCCCGCGCCACCGCCGCCTCCGCCCGCCGTACCCGCCCGCACCATCGTCCACCGGCCCGCCGCCCGCACCGCCGTTGGCCGGGCCCGCACCCGCACCCGCACCCGCACCCGCACCCGTGAAGGAGAGCCCGTGCTCCCCGACTCCATCCCCACCGTCCGCGTCACCGCCCGGTACCTGACCCCGGACGGCACCCCGATGAGCGGCTCCGTCGAGTTCCGCCCGCCGTCCCTGCTCACCCACTCCGCCGCCGACGTCTTCGTCGGCGGGCCGACCACCGCCCGCCTCGACGGGGAGGGCCGGATCAGCGTCGTGCTGCCCGCCACCGACGCCCCCGGCTGGAACCCGGTCGACTGGACCTACCAGGTGACCGAGAAGCTCGCCGGCCTCGGCCAGAACCGCGCGTACCAGATCGCGCTGCCCGCCGCCCGGCCGGCGGTCGACCTGGCCGACACCGCCCCGGCCGACCCGAACACCCCGCACTACGTGGCCGTGCCCGGCCCGCCCGGCCCGGTCGGCGAAATGGGCCCGGTCGGCCCGGCGGGCCCCGTCCGGTCCGTCAACGGGCGCACCACGCCCGACATCACCCTCACCGCCGCCGACGTCTCCGCCATCGCCGCGGACAGGGCCGGCGTGGCCGGCGGCGTCGCGAGCCTCGGCTCCGACGGCAAGGTGCCGGCGGCACAGCTCCCCCCGGTCACGGGCGCGGTCTCCTCGGTCAACGGGCGGACCGGCGCCGTCACCGTCACCGCCGCCGACCTCGGGGCGCTGACGCCGGCCTCCGGCGACACCCGCTACCTGGGCATCGACGCGGCCCCGGTGAAGACCGTCAACGGCCGGACCGGAGCGGTCCAGCTGACCGCCGCCGACGTCTCGGCGGTCGCCGCCGGCGCCGCCGTGCTGACGACCGGCGACCAGACGGTGAACGGCGCCAAGACCTTCGCGGTCCCACCCTCCACCAGCGCCAACCCGTCGACCGCCAACCAGTTGGCCCGGCGCGGCTACGTCGACTCCGTGTCGGCCGCGGGCACCTGGTCCCCCGCCTCGATGGGCTTCTCGTGCTGGGCGTTCGACCCGGCCGCGTCCTCGGCCTACGCCGCCCAGTACTGCATGAACGGCTACGTGTACCTGATCGGCGTCCCGCTGCACACGGCCACCACCGTGAAGAACGTGGTGTTCTACGTCCCCGGTTACGCGGGCGGCACCCTCGCGGCCACCTCCTTCGCCGGCCTCTACACCGGCGCCGGGGCCAAGGTCGGGCAGACGGCCCCCCTGAACGGCCTGCTCGACAAGACCGAGGGGATGACGGCCATACTGCCGCTGACCACCGCGTACGCCGCCGCCCCCGGCAACTACTGGGTGGCGCTGCTGGTCAACGGCCCGAACCCGAGCAACAGCGGCCCGGCCTTCCTGCGAGGCGCGTCCATGGGCGAGTTCCCGGGCGGCAGCGCCCGGATGACGGGCGCCTTCGTCCGCCACGGCCGGCTCTCCACCACGGGACAGACCTCGCTCCCGCCGTCGTTCCCCCCGTCGTCGGTGATCGCGGACTCCAACGCCATCTGGGCCGCGCTCTCCTGACCTTCCCCGCGCCACCGCGCCACGGGTCCCGTGCCGACTCCCACCGGCACGGGACCCGCCGCTTTCCGGAAAGGAACCCCCGTGGCAGCACCCCTCTCCCCCGACCGGCTCCTCGCCGCCCTGCGCGCCGAGGGCGTGCGCGTCGTCGAGCGCCCCGGCTGGCGCACCCACAACCGCAACCGCGCCGGAGCCTGGGGCCCGGTCAGCGGCGTGATGATCCACCACACCGTGACCAGCGGCACCGCCGCCTCCGTCGACCTGTGCTCCCGCGGCTACGACGGCTTGCCGGGCCCCCTGTGCCACGGCGTCGTCGCCAAGGACGGCACCGTCCACCTCGTCGGCCACGGCCGCGCCAACCACGCCGGCGGCGGCGACCCGTCCGTCCTCCAGGCGGTGGTCACCGAGACCTACCGGGACCGGCCGCCCCGCCCCCGCGCCCACCAGGGCAGTGCCGGCGCCGTCGACGGCAACGCCCGCTTCTACGGCTTCGAGTGCGTCAACCTCGGCGACGGCGCCGACCCGTGGCCCGCCGCCCAACTCGACGCGATCGAACGGGTCGGCGCCGCGCTGTGCCGGGCGCACGGCTGGGGCGCCCGGTCCGTGATCGGCCACCTGGAGTGGTCCGCCCGGAAGGTCGACCCGCGCGGCTTCGCCATGTCCGGGATGCGCGAGCGGATCCACAGGCGGCTCGGCACCGCCCCCTCCCCCCAGCAGCCCGCCCCGCAGAAGCCCGCCGCACCCCGCTACCAGCCGTTCCCCGGCACAGCGTTCTTCCGGTCCGGCCCCGACTCGCCGATCGTCACCGCGATGGGCCGCCGGCTCGTCGCCGAGGGCTGCGGCCGCTACCGGGTGGGGCCCGGCCCCCGCTGGTCGGAGGCCGACCGGAAGTCGTACGCGGCCTGGCAGCGCAAGCTCGGCTTCACCGGCTCCGACGCCGACGGCTGGCCGGGCGCCGCCTCCTGGAACGTGCTGAAGGTCCCGTACACCACCTGAACCACGCACCCGTAAGGAGCACCGCCCATGTCCGACGCCACCAGGCGCACGGCCCGCACCGTCCTCCAGACCGCGATCGGCATCGCCGTCGTACTGCCCGCGATCGTCGACGCCGCCGGTGTCCCGACGGCCCTGCCCTGGGTCGCCGGGGCGTTGGCCGTCGCGGGCGCGCTCACCCGCGTCATGGCCCTGGACGCGGTGCAGCGGCTTCTTCCCGCCTGGCTGCGCACCACTTCGGAGGGTGCCGATGATCGATTCTGACCAGCCGAACGGCCCCGTCACCGTCGCGGTCGAACTGGAACGGCTGCGCGGCACGCTGGAGGCCGGGCTCGCCCGCGTCGACGGCTCCCTCGCGCTGCTCGTCCAGCGCAGCGACCAGACCGACAAGCACCTCGCCGACATGGAGTCCCGCATCGACGCCCTGGAGCGTGCCCGCTGGCCGCTGGCGAGCATCGCCGCGCTCACCGCCGGCGCCGGCCTGCTGGCCACCCTCTGGCAGCTCGCCGCCCGCTGACCGGCCCCGTCCGCCGACCGGAGCGCCCCACCCCACGACCGGCCTCCGCGGTCCCGCGCCCGGTGCCTCCGGTCAGGCGACTCGCTTACTGGTTGTACGGACCGTAGTCGTAGTCCTCCAGCGGAACGGCCTGGCCGGAGCCGGTGCCGAACGGCGAGTAGTCGATGTCGTCGTAGCCGACGGCCGAGTACATCGCGGCCTTGGCCTCCTCGGTCGGCTCGACCCGGATGTTGCGGTAGCGGGACAGGCCCGTACCGGCCGGGATGAGCTTGCCGATGATGACGTTCTCCTTCAGGCCGATCAGGGAGTCGGACTTGGCGTTGATCGCCGCGTCCGTCAGGACCCTGGTCGTCTCCTGGAAGGAGGCCGCGGACAGCCACGACTCCGTCGCCAGCGACGCCTTGGTGATGCCCATCAGCTGCGGACGGCCGGAGGCCGGGTGGCCGCCCTCCTGGACCACGCGGCGGTTCTCCTGTTCGAAGCGCGAGCGCTCCACGAGCTCGCCCGGCAGCAGCTCCGCGTCACCGGACTCGATGATCGTCACGCGGCGCAGCATCTGCCGGATGATGATCTCGATGTGCTTGTCGTGGATCGACACGCCCTGCGAGTTGTAGACCTTCTGCACCTCGCCGACCAGGTGGACCTGGACGGCCCGCTGGCCGAGGATGCGCAGCACGTCGTGCGGGTTCTCGGTACCCACGGTGAGCTTCTGGCCCACCTCGACGTGGTCGCCCTCGCCGACCAGGACGCGGGCGCGCTTCGAGATCGGGTACGCCGTCTCGTCGCTGCCGTCGTCCGGCGTGATGACGATCTTCTTGGTCTTCTCGGTCTCCTCGATCCGCACGCGGCCGGAGGCCTCGGCGATCGGCGCCATGCCCTTGGGGGAACGGGCCTCGAAGAGCTCGACGACACGCGGCAGACCCTGCGTGATGTCGTCACCGGCCACACCACCGGTGTGGAAGGTGCGCATCGTCAGCTGGGTGCCGGGCTCACCGATGGACTGGGCGGCGATGATGCCGACCGCCTCGCCGATGTCGACCAGCTTGCCGGTGGC
>JAAXOU010000017.1 GCA_012396115.1 Streptomyces somaliensis DSM 40738
GGCCGCCCGCGCCCCCGGCGGAACGCCGTCGGCCACCGCGCTGGGCGGCCCGCCGCGCCTCGGCGCGGCCGCCGTACGGCCGCTCCCCGCCGTACGGGTCGGAAGGGGATCCTGTACTGACGTCCCGCGCCGGCGCCGATCGGCGGCCAGGCTGCTGGGCAGCGCGCCGGGCCGCGGCACGGCCGCCACCCTGCGGCTGCGGCGGTTTACGACGGTGCTCGCTCATCGAACGACTACTCCTCGGGCAGGCGTTTACGCCTGGAAGCGGCAGCTGAGTTCCGGTCCCCCCGAAATGGATCGGACGGGCCCGCGGGGGCCGCCCGCCATGCACCCGCGACGGGGACGCCCCCCCGTCCTCGCGTGGTTCCCGGTGGTATGCATGCCGCACAGACTACGCACGGTCAAAACCGCCCTTGAGCCGAAGTTCACCTCAAACAAGGCAATTCGCCTACGACGAATCATTGATGTGACGCCGTTCACGATCGTTCCGCTTGTCGACGCGGGACCGCCGCTCTATCGTCAGGATGTATCGAGTCGATACATCGGGGCGGCATAAGGGCGTTCATGGAGGAGGAAGCGGCTGATGAGCAGACGCTCCGGCATCCTGGAGTTCGCCGTCCTCGGTCTGCTCCGGGAAGCCCCGATGCACGGGTACGAGCTGCGCAAGCGGCTCAACACCTCGCTGGGCATCTTCCGCGCGTTCAGCTACGGCACCCTCTACCCCTGCCTCAAAACCCTGGTCGCAAACGGCTGGTTGACCGAGGAACCGGGAAGCGCCCCCGAGGACGCCCTCGCCGCCTCACTCGCGGGACGACGCGCGAAGATCGTCTACCGGTTGACCGCCGAAGGTAAGGAGCACTTCGAGGAACTCCTGTCCCACACGGGGCCGGACTCCTGGGAGGACGAGCACTTCGCGGCCCGTTTCGCCTTCTTCGGCCAGACGGAGCGCGAGGTGCGGATGCGGGTGCTGGAAGGCCGCCGCAGCCGTCTGGAGGAGCGGCTGGAGAAAATGCGCGCCTCCCTGGCCCGTACCCGCGAGCGGCTGGACGACTACACGCTCGAACTCCAACGGCACGGCATGGAGTCCGTGGAGCGTGAGGTGCGCTGGCTGAACGAGCTCATCGAGAGCGAGCGGGCGGGCCGGGACCAGCGACGCCCCGGGCCGGAGGCGTCGACGAACCCCGCGGAGCAGAACAACAGATCTGGAGAGACGGGCGGCCTGCCCCGGCACGGGGGCGGTACCCGGCCGGATCCGTCCGATGACACCACCAAGTGAGGCCCTGCGCACCGCAGGGTTTCGTCGAGAACAAACAGGGAGCAACCGGAATGGGTTCGGTTCGCGTAGCCATCGTCGGCGTGGGCAACTGCGCCGCCTCGCTGGTGCAGGGCGTCGAGTACTACAAGGACGCCGACCCGGCGGGCAAGGTGCCGGGACTGATGCACGTCCAGTTCGGCGACTACCACGTGCGGGACGTCGAGTTCGTCGCGGCCTTCGACGTGGACGCGAAGAAGGTGGGGCTCGACCTCGCCGACGCCATCGGCGCCAGCGAGAACAACACCATCAAGATCTGCGACGTGCCGACCACCGGCGTGACCGTCCAGCGCGGCCACACCCTGGACGGTCTCGGCAAGTACTACCGCCAGACCATCGAGGAGTCCGCCGAGGAGCCGGTCGACGTCGTCCAGGTCCTCAAGGACCAGCGGGTGGACGTCCTCGTCTGCTATCTGCCGGTCGGTTCCGAGGACGCGGCGAAGTTCTACGCCCAGTGCGCCATCGACGCCAAGGTCGCCTTCGTCAACGCCCTCCCGGTGTTCATCGCCGGCACCAAGGAGTGGGCCGACAAGTTCACCGAGGCCGGTGTGCCGATCGTCGGCGACGACATCAAGTCGCAGATCGGTGCCACCATCACCCACCGCGTCATGGCAAAGCTGTTCGAGGACCGGGGCGTCGTCCTGGACCGCACGATGCAGCTGAACGTCGGCGGCAACATGGACTTCAAGAACATGCTCGAGCGTGAGCGGCTGGAGTCCAAGAAGATCTCCAAGACGCAGGCCGTCACCTCCCAGATCCCCGACCGGGACCTGGGTGAGCGCAACGTCCACATCGGCCCGTCCGACTACGTGGCGTGGCTCGACGACCGCAAGTGGGCCTACGTCCGCCTTGAGGGCCGCGCCTTCGGTGACGTCCCCCTGAACCTCGAGTACAAGCTGGAGGTGTGGGACTCCCCGAACTCGGCGGGCGTCATCATCGACGCCCTGCGTGCCGCGAAGATCGCCAAGGACCGCGGCATCGGCGGCCCGATCCTCTCCGCGTCCTCGTACTTCATGAAGTCCCCGCCGGTGCAGTACTTCGACGACGAGGCCCGCGAGAACGTCGAGAAGTTCATCAAGGGCGAGGTCGAGCGCTAGGACCGACCCCGTAGAGGACCTTCCTCCAGGTGCTGAGGCCCCCGCGGCGCGTCCCCGGGGGTCTCACCCGTATGTGAGGCTTGCCGCCATGCCCGTCGTACGTGATCTGCGCGTACTCCTGCGCCTGACGAACTTCCGCCGCCTCCTCGCCGTGCGGCTCCTCTCCCAGGGCGCCGACGGCGCCTACCAGGTCGCGCTGGCCGCGTACGTGGTCTTCTCACCGGAACGGCAGGCGTCACCCGCCGCGATCGCCTCCGCCATGGCGGTCCTGCTGCTCCCCTACTCCCTGGTCGGCCCGTTCGCCGGCGTGCTGCTCGACCGCTGGCGCCGCCGCCAGGTACTGCTGTACGGCAGTCTGCTCCGGGCTTTCCTGGCCGGGGGGACCGCCCTGCTGATGCTGGTGTCGGCGCCGGGCTGGATCTTCTACGCCTCGGCCCTCTCCGTGACCGCCGTCAACCGCTTCGTCCTGGCAGGACTCTCCGCGTCCCTGCCCCGGGTCGTCGACGGGGACCGTCTGGTGACCGCCAACTCCCTGTCCCCGACCGCGGGCACCCTGGCCGCCACGGCCGGGGGCGGTCTGGCCTTCCTGGTACGCCTGGCCACCGCCGACTCGGGGGCCGTCGTCCTCCTGGGTGCCGCGCTCTACCTCTCGGCGGCGCTGGCCTGCCTCCGTATGGACCGCGGGCTCCTCGGCCCGGACCCGGACGCCGCCCCGTCGCGGATCGGTGCGGCCCTGACCTCGACCGCCCGCGGGCTGTGGAGCGGGTTGCGCCATCTGTCGGAGCGCCGGCCCGCCACCCTGGCGTTGGCCGCGATGGCCCTCACCCGGTTCTGCTACGGGGCGCTGACCGTGATGGTGCTGATGCTCAGCCGGTACGCGTGGACATCGTCCGAGTCCGAAGGGCTGACCCTGCTGGGGCTCGCGGTCGCTCTCTCCGGTGCCGGCTTCCTCACCGCGGCGGTGGTCACGCCCTGGGGTACGGCGAGACTGGGCGTGGGCGGCTGGATGGCCGTGTGCGCCGGGACGGCCTCCGTACTGGTACCGGCCTTGGGGCTCCCGTTCGCCCCGGCGACCACGATGGCCGCCGTCCTCGTCCTCGGTTTCACCACCCAGGCGATCAAGATTTCCGCGGACACGGTCGTCCAGAGGACGATCGACGACGCCTACCGAGGGCGGATCTTCTCCCTGTACGACATGCTCTTCAACGTCGCCTTCGTCGCCGCCGCCGGCGCGGCCTCCCTGGTCCTGCCCGCGGACGGGCGCTCCTCCCCGCTGGTCCTCGTCGTCGCCGGACTGTACGCACTCTGCGCCCTGCTGGCCCGTCGGCCGTACAGAGGGTGAGGGCGGCGTTTCACGTGAAACACCGCCTTCACCGACCTGCCTTCCGCGCGGGACCGCGTTTCACGTGAAACACGGTCGACAGGGTCAGCTCTGCGAGGACCACCACTCCTTGAGCGCGGCGACGGCCGATTCGTACCCCATCGGCCCGTTCTCCAGCCGGAGTTCCAGCAGGAACCTGTACGCCCGCCCCACGGCGGGACCGGGACCGATCCCGAGGACCTCCTGGATCTGGTTCCCGTCCAGGTCCGGGCGGATCGAGTCCAGCTCCTCCTGCTCCTGGAGCTGCGCAATGCGGTCCTCCAGGCCGTCGTAGGCGCGGGACAGCGCACTCGCCTTGCGCTTGTTCCGCGTGGTGCAGTCGGACCGGGTCAGCTTGTGGAGCCGGTCCAGCAGGGGCCCGGCATCGCGGACGTACCGCCGGACGGCGGAGTCGGTCCACTCGCCGGTGCCGTACCCGTGGAACCGCAGGTGCAGCTCCACCAGCCGCGAGACGTCCTTGACCGTCTCGTTGGAGTACTTCAGCTCGGTCAGTCGCTTCTTGGTCATCTTCGCGCCCACCACCTCGTGGTGGTGGAAGGAGACCCGGCCGTCCGGCTCGAAGCGCCGTGTACGCGGTTTGCCGATGTCGTGCAGGAGCGCCGCCAGCCGCAGCACGAGGTCGGGACCGTCCTCCTCCAGGGCGATCGCCTGCTCCAGCACGGTCAGCGAGTGCTCGTACACGTCCTTGTGCCGGTGGTGCTCGTCGCTCTCCAGCCGCAGGGCGGGCAGTTCGGGCAGCACCCGGCCGGCGAGACCGGTGTCGACGAGCAGCGTCAGCCCCTTGCGGGGATGCGCGGAGAGGACCAGCTTGTTGAGTTCGTCCCGCACCCGCTCCGCGGAGACGATGCCGAGCCGCTCGGCCATCTCCGTCATCGCGGTGACGACCTCGGGGACCACCTCGAAGTCGAGTTGGGCCGCGAAGCGAGCCGCACGCATCATCCTCAGGGGGTCGTCGGAGAAGGACGCCTCCGGCGTGCCCGGGGTGCGGAGCACCCGTGCGGCGAGGTCCTCCAGTCCCCCGTGCGGATCGACGAACTCCTTCTCGGGCAGGGCGACGGCCATCGCGTTGACGGTGAAGTCACGGCGCACCAGGTCTTCCTCGATCGATTCCCCGTAGGACACCTCCGGCTTGCGCGAGGTGCGGTCGTACGCCTCGGAGCGGTAGGTCGTCACCTCGATCTGGTAGCCGTCCTTCTGGGCCCCCACGGTGCCGAACGCGATCCCGACCTCCCAGACCGCCTCGGCCCAGGGCCGGACGATCTTGAGCACGTCCTCGGGGCGGGCGTCGGTGGTGAAGTCCAGGTCATTGCCGAGCCTGCCGAGCAGAGCGTCCCGTACCGATCCTCCGACCAGGGCGAGGCGGAACCCCGCCTCGCGGAAACGGCGGGCGAGGTCGTCGGCGACCGGTGACACGCGCAGCAGCTCGCTGACCGCACGGCGCTGCACCTGGCTCAGGACAGTCGGGTTGTCTTCGTTGGCGTTCGGCACAACAGAACAGGGTACGTGCCCCCGCCGCGGGCGACCTCCCGGATTCACGCGTACCGCCGCCCTCCGCGGACCGGGGTGCGATCCCTCCGCAGCGCTGCGACGCACCACATCTCGTTACCATGCCTGGACGCAGGAGCGGTAGGAACCAGCGGCACCAGACGAAGAGGGACGGACGAGCGCGTGGCCGAAGCGGCAGACTTCCAGGGCATCGATCCCTCCCCTGCCCGTCACTGGCTGCGACGGGCGGCCGCAGCCGCCGTGGTGGTGCCCCTCCTGGCCGGGCTCGTACAGCTTCCCCTCCCGCCCGCCGCTGCCGTGACGGCGCCGGCGGTGGCCACTGCGGCGGGGGCCCGCACCGTCACTGTGTCCCTGGACACACTCTCGCCGAGCGCACCGGTGAAGGGGGACGCCCTCACGCTGAGCGGCACGGTCACCAACGGGGGCAGGGAGACGGTGAGCCGGGCGCAGATCGACGTCCGCCTCGGCGCACGGCTCTCCAGCCGCGGCGCGATCGAGGACGCGGCACGACGCGTCGGCTTCTCCCAGGGCAGGGACGGGAGGCCCCTGGGGGACACCTACCTCGTGGAGCTCCCCGAGATCCCCTCCGGCACCAGCCGCGAGTTCACCCTGGCCGTGCCGGTCGACAAACTCGGTCTCGACGACCCCGGTGTGTACCAGTTGGGCGTTTCCCTCTCCGGCCGTACGCCGAGCGAGCCGTACGACCAGGTGCTGGGCATCGACCGGACCTTCCTGCCCTGGCAGCCGACCGCCGCGAAGAGCAGGACGCAGGTCACCGTCCTGTGGCCGTTGATCTCCTCGCCCCGCCTCTCCGCCGAAACGGGTTCCGACGACCAGCAGACACCGGTGCTCGAGAGCGACGATCTCGCGGCGGAGCTGGCGCCCGGCGGCCGGTTGGAGCGGATGGTCGCCCTCGGAGCCGAACTGCCCGTCACCTGGGTCGTCGATCCGGACCTGCTGGCCACCGCCGAGGCGATGACCCGCGACTACCAGGTCAAGAGCGAGGGCACCACCGCCGCGGGCAGGAACCAGACCGTCGCGAAGCAGTGGCTGAACTCCCTGAGCGAGGCCGTGCGGGGCGACAAGGTGATCGCGCTTCCGTACGGCGACCCCGACCTCGCGTCGCTCGCCCACCGGGGCAGGCGCGTCTCGGGCTCCCTGAGCCACCTGCGCCCGGCGACGGAACTGGCCGAGTCGACGGTGGAGACGATCCTCCATGTGAAGCCGTCCGTCGAGTACGCCTGGCCCGCGGACGGAGCCGTCGACCCGTCGATCGTCGATGTGGCGACCTCGGCCGGGGCCGACAGGGTGATCACCCGCAGCGACAGCATGCGGGAACACCTCTCGTACACGCCGAACGCCGCCCGACCGATCGGCGGTGGGACGACCGCGGTCGTCTCCGACGCGGTGCTGTCCACCGCCTTCGAGGGCGACATGTCCCGCGCGGGCGACTCCGCGGCGGCGATCCAGAAGTTCCTGGCGCACACGCTCGCCGTCACCCATGAGCGGCCGGACACCGGCCGCAGCGTCGTCGTCGCCCCCCAGCGGATGCCGACGGCCTCCCAGGCGGAGTCCATGGCGAGCGCCCTGCGGGTTCTGGGCTCGGAACGCTGGTCCCAGCCCTCGGACCTGATCGCCGCCACGACCGTCAAGCCCGACCCCCGGGCGACGACGAGCGTGCCGTCCGCCCGGAAGTACCCCAGGGCGCTCAGTCGGCAGGAGCTGCCGGAGACGGTGTACCGGCAGGTGCGCAACACTCGGGACGACCTGGAGAACTTCCAGGTCATCCTCACCGCCGCCGACCGCGTCGTCACCCCGTTCGGGAACGCGATCAAACGGGAGATGTCCACGTCGTGGCGGGGCCGTCCCCAGCGGGCAGTCGAGTACGGCAGGGGCGTACAGGCCCACCTGGAGAGCCTCGCCGGTGAGGTGAAGCTGATCGAGAAATCCGATCTGACCCTCTCCGGGCGCAGCGCCACGATCCCGGTGACCGTGCAGAACAAGCTCGTGCAGGGGGTCGAGCACCTGGTGCTGAGGCTGAGGTCGACCAAGCCGACCCGCCTGAAGCTCAACGGCGGCGAGACGATCGCCGAGCTCCCGGTACGGATCGAGGGCGGTCACAGCCAGTCCGTGAAGTTCACCGCCTCCGCCAACGCCAACGGGCCCGTCCCCGTCGAGGCGCAGCTGTACACGGAGGACGGCCGGCGTTACGGAGCCGCCATGACCTTCACCGTCAAGGTCTCCGAGATCACCTCGACGGTGATGCTCGTCATCGCCGGGGGAGTGCTGCTTCTGGTCCTCGCCGGTGTCAGGATGTACAGCCAGCGCAAGCGCGCCGCGGCACGGCGTGACGACGCCGGCACGGTCGAGGAGACCGGCCCCGAGCCGGTCGCCGGGAGCGCTGACCCGGTGCAGCCGAGTGACCCCGCGACGGACACCGGACCGCAAAGCACCGACCCGTCGGGCCCGGGTGAGAAAGTGGAGCACTGAGCGATGTCGTGGCCGGCCGGCCGGGGACGATGAGGTGGGGTAACCATGAACGCGCCGTACGACGGTGACCGCGGCCAGGGCGCGGGTGGTGGCGGTACGCCTCCGGGCGGGACACCGCCCGCCCCGACGCCGGAGTGGACCGCGCCCACCGGCCCGCCCGCCCCGCAGGACCCCCTTCACGACCCCTACGTCCAGGACGCCTACGACCACGATCCGTACCGTTCCCACGACCTCTCGTCGCAGGACCCGGTCGACGAGGCCCTGTACGACCGGGCCGCGCACCCCCCGCCCCCGCCCGGCACATACGAGGAACCCCGCCCGCTCTACCGGCAGCCCGCCGCTCCGCAGTACGCCCCCGATCCGCGGGTGTGGGCCCAGACGCCCCCGCCGGAACCCTCCGGTCCGTCCCGCCACCTCCCGTACGGCGACGACGCCCGAACCGTGCAGTTCACCGGGGTGGACGACCTGGTGACCCATGCCGCCGAGGGGAAGCCGGCAGCCGACGCCTTCGCGCACCTGTACCAGGATCAGCAGCTCCAGGGCCGACCGGCGACGGCCTCGCCGGCCCCCGAACCGGTGGAGCCGGAGGTGCCCGGGGAGCCGGTGGCCCCGCCCCCGAAGAAACCGGGCGGAAAGGCGTCCGGACTGCTGAAGTCCAGCGCCGTGATGGCGGCCGGCACCCTGGTGTCACGGCTCACCGGTTTCCTGCGGAGCCTGGTGATCACCGGCGCCCTGGGAGCCGCGACGCTCGGTGACGCGTTCACCGTCGCCTCCACGCTCCCGACGATGATCTACATCCTGACCGTGGGCGGCGGCCTCAACTCGGTCTTCGTGCCACAGCTCGTCCGCTCGATGAAGAACGACGAGGACGGTGGCGAGGCCTACGCCAACCGGCTGCTGACCCTGGTGATGGTCGCCCTCGCCGTGATCGTGGGCATCGCCGTGTTCCTGGCGCCCCTGCTCGTCCACGCCATGTCGCCCACCATCGCGAACGCCCCGGACGCCAACGGCGTCGCGGTCACCTTCGCCCGGTTCTGCCTGCCGACCATCTTCTTCATGGGCGTCCACGTGGTGGCGGGGCAGATCCTGAACGCCCGCGGCAGGTTCGGCGCCATGATGTGGACGCCCGTCCTCAACAACGTCGTCGTCATCTTCACGTTCGGTCTCTTCATCTGGGTCTACGGCGCCTATTCGGAGACGAAGATGGACGTGGACGTCATTCCCGACGAAGGCGTGCGCCTGCTCGGAGCCGGCATGCTGCTGGGCCTCGTCGTCCAGGCGCTGGCGATGGTCCCCTACCTGCGCGAGGCGGGCTTCCGCTTCCGGCCGCGCTTCGACTGGAAGGGCCAGGGCCTGGGCAAGACGGTCAGGCTGGCCAAGTGGACGGTCCTGTTCGTCCTCGCCAACCAGGCGGGCGTCGTCGTCGTCACGCAGCTGGCCACGGCCGCCGGGAAAGCGTCCGGCGCGGACGGCGCGGGCATCCTCGCCTACTCCAACGCCCAGCTGATCTGGGGCATGCCGCAGGCGATCATCACCGTCTCCGTCATGGCCGCGCTGCTGCCCCGCATCTCCCGCGCGGCCCACGACGACGATCCCGGCGCCGTCCGGGACGACATCTCCCACGGCCTGCGCAACTCGGCCGTCGCGATCGTGCCGGTCGCCTTCGGCTTCCTCGCACTGGGCATGCCGCTGTGCACCCTGCTCTACGCCTCCAGCGGCCCGGAGGCGGCCACGGGCATGGGCTTCATGCTGATGGCGTTCGGTCTGGGTCTGATCCCGTACTCCGTCCAGTACGTGGTGCTGCGCGGTTTCTACGCGTACGAGGACACCCGCACCCCGTTCTACAACACCGTCATCGTGGCGGCCGCCAACGCCGCCGCCTCCGCCGCCTGCTACTTCGTGCTCCCCGCCCGGTGGGCCGTCGTCGGCATGGCCGCCAGCTACGGCGTCGCCTACATGGTCGGTGTGGGCGTCGCCTGGCGGCGGCTGCGCAACCGGCTGGGAGGCGACCTCGACGGGGCCCACGTCGTACGGACCTACGCCCGCCTGTCCATGGCCTCGGTCCCCGCGGCGCTGGCCGCCGGCGCGGTCGCGTGGAGCCTCCTCGGCCTGCTCGGGAAGGACGCGCTGGGCTCCCTCGCGGCACTCGCGGCCGGCGGGACCGTACTGGTCGGGGTGTTCTACGTGGCGGCCCGCAAGATGCGCATCGAGGAGCTCAACGCCATGGTGGGCATGGTCCGGGGCCGTCTCGGCCGCTAGAGCACGGGCCGACGCACAACCATCGATGCCCACCGCGTGTCGTGCACAGCGGTGGACTGTGGGCACAATTGGCGTGGCTGTTGGATATGGCGCATCGGATGGGGAGGCAGGAACGACGGTGGCGGAACGTAGCACGGCTGCCGTCGACGTGGCCGACAACAGCGGTGAGGACCCGCTGACCGCCAAGGCGGACACGACCACGGCCGACGGGGCGGAAGCGCAGGAAGCGGCGGACGTGTCCCCCCTGGATGCGGAGGACGGGCGGGGGACCGCCGACGCCGTCGCGAGGTCCCCGGAGCTGCACAGCGGGTACCGGCTCGCCCGCCGCTACCGACTCGAGGAGTGCGTCACCCGGCTGGACGGTTTCAGCAGCTGGCGAGCGGTCGACGAGAAGCTGCGTCGCGCCGTCGGGGTGCACGTGCTGCCCGCCGACCACCCGAGGGCCCGGTCGGTCCTGGCAGCCGCGCGCTCCTCCGCGCTGCTCGGCGATCCCCGGTTCGTCCAGGTCCTCGACGCGGTCGAGGAGGACGACCTCGTCTACGTCGTACACGAGTGGCTGCCGGACGCCACCGAGTTGACCGCCCTGCTCGCCGCCGGCCCCCTGGAACCGTACGACGCCTACCAGCTCGTCAGCCAGGTGTCCCAGGCGATGGCCGCGGCCCACCGCGAGGGCCTGGCCCATCTGCGCCTCACACCGAGCGCCGTACTGCGCACCTCCACCGGCCAGTACCGGATCCGCGGCCTCGCCGTGAACGCGGCGCTGCGGGGCATCACCGTCGACCGGCCGCAGCGCACCGACACCGAGGCGATCGGCGCCCTCCTCTACGCCGCGCTGACCCAGCGGTGGCCGTACGAGAACGACGCGCACGGCCTGTCCGGGCTGCCCAAGGGCATGGGGTTGATCGCGCCCGACCAGGTGCGGGCGGGAGTCCACCGGGGTCTTTCCGACCTCGCCATGCGCGCCCTCGTCAACGACGGCGCGACCGCCTCCCGCCAGGACCCGCCCTGCACCACGCCCGACGAACTCGCCAAGGCCGTCGCGGCCATGCCCCGCATCCGTCCGCCGGAGCCCGCCTTCCCCGCGGTCCCGGAGTACCAGCGCACGACCTACCAGCAGGGCACCTACGGCCGCCCGCAGCCGGCCATGGTCACGCCGGTGCTCCCTCCGCCCGCGCCCCTGGAGAGCCGCACCGGCAAGGTGCTGAAGTGGACCGTCTCCGCGTTGCTGATCGCCGCGCTGGGGCTGGGCAGCTGGCAGGTGGCCGACCGCCTGCTCGGTCAGAACGGCGCGAACGACGGCCCGGGCGCGACGCAGCCGTCCTCCGGAGACCCGGCCGACGACAAGCCGACGCGCCCGCTGCGCCCCTTGAGGATCACCGACGCCCGGGAGTTCATGCCCGGAGGCTCCGGCATACAGCTCGACCAGGTGGGGAACGCCGTCGACGGTGACGCCCAGTCGGCGTGGATCACTCCCGAGTACCACGGCTACGCCAATTTCGGGAACCTGCCGAACCGCCGGGGCGGCAGCGGCATCGTGGTCGATCTCGGTAGCGAGCAGACCGTCCACCGGATCCGGGTCGACCTGTACCGAAGCGGTCAGAAGATCCAGCTCCGTGCAGCGGGGGAGACGGCCACAGGATCGAGTTCCCTCTCGGACTTCCCCCGCGAGCTGACCCCCTCGAAGCGGGCGGACGGCAGTCTGGACGTGGAGCTGGACAAGCCCGTTCGCGCCCGCTACGTACTGATCCACATCACGGAGCTGCCCGCGAACGGCTCACCCGGCAGGTATCGCGGTGGTATTTCCGAGGTCCAGGTTCTGGGCTGACCGCCACCCGCACGAGGACCGTCGTGGTGTGGAGGCTCGAGCAACCGGAGAGAAGGGCGCATGGGAGCGGGAACAGAGCAGGAGCCCGGCGATGCGGACCTGCTCGCCCGGCACGTCGCGGGCGACCCCGACGCCTTCGGTGAGCTGGTGCGACGCCACCGCGATCGGCTCTGGGCGGTGGCTCTGCGCACGCTCGGCGACCGCGAGGAGGCCGCCGACGCCGTCCAGGACGCCCTCGTCTCGGCGTTCCGGGCCGCCCACACCTTCCGTGGCCAGTCCGCCGTCACCACCTGGTTGCACCGCATCACGGTCAACGCCTGCCTGGACCGGGCCCGCAAGACGGCTTCGCGCCGGACGACGTCCGTGGACGACGCGGAACGGCTCGAGCGGCTCCTGGAGCCCCACGAGTCAGCCGAGGCTCCCGCCGAACGGCACGACCTGCACCGCCAACTGCTGGCCGCCCTGGCGAAGCTTCCCGCCGATCAGCGCGCCGCCCTGGTCCTGGTCGACATGCAGGGCTACGCGGTGGCCGAGGCGGCCCGGATACTCGAAGTGCCGGTGGGAACGGTGAAGAGCCGGTGCGCCCGGGGCCGTGCCCGTCTCGTCCCCATGCTCACCCATCTGCGCGGCGACCTCATGGATAACACCGTTACCGACGGGGGAAGGAACCGGACGCCGAGGGCATCCGTCCCACCGGTGTCGGGACCCAGGGACCCAGGACCGAACGGTCCTACTGCTGTGAAGGGCGGAGGTGGACGCGCGTGACATCCACGGCCGACACGACTCAGCACCCGGACGTCTCGGAGATCTCCGATCTCACCGAGGGGATCCTCCCGCCGTCCCGCACAGCGGACGTACGTCGCCATCTGGACCGCTGTGACCTCTGCGCCGACGTGTACAGCTCCCTGGAGGAGATTCGCGGCCTCCTCGGTACGCTGCCGGGCCCGGCCCGTATGCCGATCGACGTGGCGGAGCGGATCGAGGCCGCGCTGGCCGCTGAGGCACTCCTCGATGCGGCTGCTCCGAACGCCACCCCATCCGTTTCACGTGAAACCGCGACCGAGGCCTCCGCAGTGGAGACCGGCCGGCCCAAAACGGCGGAGCGCCCCGTGTCCGCGCCGGCCGGCCGGCCTTCCGGTTCCACGGGGCCCGGCCGAGCCTCGGTTCGGCGGCGCCGCCACGTGGTTGTGAGCGCCGTCTGCGGCTTGGCGGCGGTCGGCCTGGGCGCCCTGTTCGCGCAGACGGTGGACACGGGGAGCGGCACATCCCGCACCCTCCGCACCGAGAGCCTGGTGACCCCGGGTGACACCCGGTTCTCCGGGAGCGCACTCACGGACAAGGTGCGGGCCCTGCTCGCCTCCCCCGCGCGGGACCGTGTCGCCGAGCCTTCGCACCTCCGGCCGGGGGCCGAGTCCCCCGAGGTCTTCAGTTCCATGATCGACCGGGAGATTCCGCAGATCCCTGCCTGTGTACGGCGGGGACTCGACCGGAGCGACCAACCGCTCGCCGTGGAGCGGGGCGAGTACCAGGGGCGGCCCGCCTACCTCGTGGTGCTTCCGCACGCCCGTGCCGAGACCCGGGTCGACGTCTACGTCGTGGATGCCTCCTGCACGACGGTGGACGCTTCCGGCACCGCGGACCTCCTCCTCAAGCAGTCCCACCCCCGCCCCTGACCAACGCGCCCCAAGCCTCGCGGTTCCGCGGGAATGCGTGCCCCGTAGGATCCGTTGGGTGGGGTGAGATCCTGATCCGGCCCCGTAAGCAGTAAGCAGTCTGCAGAGACGAGGAAGAAACCCGTGAGCGACGTCCGAAACGTGATCATCATCGGCTCCGGACCCGCCGGTTACACGGCAGCGCTCTACACCGCACGCGCGTCGCTGAAGCCGCTGGTGTTCGAGGGCGCCGTCACCTCCGGCGGGGCCCTGATGAACACGACCGACGTGGAGAACTTCCCCGGGTTCCGTGACGGCATCATGGGCCCCGAACTCATGGACAACATGCGGGCCCAGGCAGAGCGCTTCGGCGCGGAACTCGTTCCCGACGACATCGTCAGCGCCGACCTCACCGGTGACATCAAGACCGTGACGGACACCGCCGGGACGGTGCACCGCGCCAAGGCGGTCATCGTGGCCACCGGTTCCCAGCACCGCAAGCTCGGCCTGCCGAACGAAGACGCCCTTTCCGGCCGCGGCGTGTCCTGGTGCGCCACCTGTGACGGGTTCTTCTTCAAGGGCCAGGACATCGCCGTCGTCGGCGGCGGTGACACGGCGATGGAGGAAGCGACCTTCCTCTCCCGCTTCGCGAAGTCGGTCACGGTGGTGCACCGCCGGGACACCCTGCGCGCCTCCAAGGCGATGCAGGAGCGCGCCTTCGCCGATCCGAAGATCACGTTCGCCTGGGACAGTGAGGTCGCCGAGATCCACGGCGACCAGAAGCTCAGCGGCCTCACCCTGCGCAACACCAAGTCGGGTGAGACCTCGGAGCTGCCGGTGACGGGCCTCTTCATCGCCGTCGGCCACGACCCGCGCACGGAGCTGTTCAAGGGGCAGCTGGAGCTGGACGGCGAGGGTTACCTGAAGGTGGACGCGCCGTCCACCCACACCAATGTGAGGGGTGTCTTCGCCGCCGGTGACGTCGTCGACCACACCTACCGTCAGGCCGTCACGGCCGCCGGTACGGGTTGCTCCGCCGCACTGGACGCCGAGCGTTTCCTGGCCGCCCTCGCCGACGCGGAGAAGCCGAACGAGCCGGAGAAGGCCCCTGTGGCCTGATCTTCGACCCCCCATCCCCCGCACAGTGAAGGAGGCCACCGTGGCCGACCTCAAGGAAGTGACCGACGCCTCGTTCGAGGAAGCCGTCCTCCGGAGCAAGAAGCCCGTACTGGTGGATTTCTGGGCCGCATGGTGCGGTCCGTGCCGCCAGATCGCCCCGTCCCTCCAGGCGATCGCCGACGAGTACGGCGACCAGATCGAGGTCGTCAAGCTGAACATCGACGAGAACCCGACCACCGCCGCGAAGTACGGCGTCATGTCGATCCCGACCCTGAACGTTTACCAGGGGGGCGAGGTCGCAAAGACGATCGTCGGCGCCAAGCCGAAGGCCGCGATCGTCCGCGACTTGGCCGACTTCATCAGCGATGGGACCACCAAGGCGTGAGTCCCTCCCGCCTCCGTGCGGAGTGCTGTTTCACGTGAAACGCCAACGGCCCATCCCTCCGGGGATGGGCCGTGGTCATGAGGTGATCAGAGTGGGCGCAGCGCCGGCTCCTTCTGGACGGCGCCGAGCAGGCGGTCCAGAGCCAACTCCACGTCCTCCTTCCACGACAGGGTGCTGCGCAGTTCGAGCCGCAATCGCGGATGGACCGGGTGGGGACGCACGGTCTTGAAGCCGACGGACAGCAGGTGATCTGCGGGCAGTACACAGGCCGGCTCTTTCCAGCGTGCATCCCCGAACGCCTCAATCGCCTTGAATCCACGCCGCAGCAGGTCCTTGGCCACCGTCTGCACCAGCACCCTCCCCAAGCCCTGCCCCTGGTAACCCGGCATGACCAACGCGGTCATCAGCTGCACGGCGTCGGAGGACACCGGACTGGTCGGAAAGGCCGTGGAACGCGGCACATAGGCGGGCGGCGCGTACATCACGTATCCCACGGGAACCTCGTCCACATAGACGACGCGGCCACAGGAGCCCCAGTCGAGGAGGACGGCGGAGATCCACGCCTCTTTCTCGAGTTCCGGCGTTCCGGCTTTGAGGGCGGCTTCACCGCTGACGGGGTCGAGCTCCCAGAAGACGCAGGTACGACAGCGCTCGGGCAGATCCGGAAGGTTGTCCAGCGTGAGCGGTACGAGCCGACGCCCCATGAAGGTTGTCCCTCACTTCCTTCGCCTGTCGTCCCGTGGACAGCGGATGCGCATATCCGAACGCATCGTATCGATCGGGTGATGACTCGCATACGGGAAAGGCCAAAGGGCGGATCTCGTCCCGGTGAACCCCCGGAACAAGCCCGCCCCTCGTTTCTGGACCTACGACGCGGGTCAGCTCCGGTTGTCCGCGTTCGGCTCTTCAAGAGCCCCCTTGTCGAGAACCCTCCCCTCCCCGGGAGCGAGTGTGCCGAGGATGCGGTTCAGATCCTCCATCGAGGCGAACTCGACGACGATCTTGCCCTTCTTCTGGCCGAGGTCCACCTTCACCCGGGTCTCGAAGCGGTCCGAGAGACGCGTGGCCAGTTCGTTCAGCGCCGGAGAGACCCGGGTCCCGGCCCGAGGCCCCTTCACCCTGGCGGTCCTGCGCGGCTCGGAGGCCATCAGCGTGACGATCTCCTCGACCGCCCGGACCGAAAGTCCCTCGGCGACGATGCGGTGTGCCAGTTCCTCCTGCGCCTTCGGATCCTCCAGGGACAGAAGGGCCCGCGCATGGCCGGCCGACAGCACTCCGGCGGCGACCCGGTTCTGGACCGGAGGAGGGAGCCGGAGCAACCGCAGCGTATTGGAGACCTGGGGACGCGACCGTCCGATGCGGTCCGCCAGCTGGTCGTGCGTGCAGTTGAAGTCCTTCAGCAGCTGGTCGTAGGCAGCGGCCTCCTCCAGCGGGTTGAGCTGCGCCCGGTGCAGGTTCTCCAACAGGGCGTCCAGCAGCAGTTTCTCGTCCTCGGTCTCACGGACGATCGCCGCGACACGCTCCAGACCGGCCTCACGGCAGGCCCGCCAGCGGCGCTCGCCCATGATGAGCTCGTACCGCTCCGGGGCGACCCTGCGGACGACGACCGGCTGGAGCAGGCCCACCTCCTTGATGGAGGTCACCAGTTCGGCGAGGGCGTCCTCGTCGAAGACCTGGCGGGGCTGGCACGGGTTGGGCGTGATGGAGTCCACCGGCAATTCGGCGAAGTGGACACCGGCAGGCACCTCCGCCCCGGAACCTTCCTCGGGCCGCTCAGGCGGTGCGGTACCGCTTCCGGTGGACGCCGAGTGGGGGAGAGTCGTCACCTTGGCGGCGGCGATGCCCCGCTCGGCGCCCAGTGCCGGAATGGCTGTGGGCGATGTGGACGCCGTTCCGACCGAGGCGGCCGGCCTCTCTTGTGGAGCGGCGGGAATCAGTGCGCCGAGCCCGCGTCCCAGCCCCCTACGTCGCTCACTCACTGGATCCCCTCCGACATGCTGTGCTGACTGTGCTGATACTGATGGCCGCCCGCGTGGGCGTGCTGGGCGTCATAGCGGAGGCCCACTCCCCGGAAGGCGATCTCGCGGGCGGCTTCCAGGTAGGAGAGCGCACCGCTGGAGCCCGGATCGTACGTGAGTACCGTCTGGCCGTAGCTCGGGGCCTCCGAGATGCGCACTGATCGCGGGATGCTGGTGCGCAGCACGTCGTCACCGAAGTGGTTGCGCACCTCCTCCGCGACCTGGGAGGCGAGTCTGGTCCGGCCGTCGTACATGGTGAGCAGAATCGTCGAGACGTGGAGGCCCGGATTGAGGTGGGCCCGCACCAGGTCGACATTGCGCAGAAGCTGTCCCAGGCCCTCCAGGGCGTAGTACTCGCACTGGATGGGGATCAGCACCTCCGCACCGGCCACCATGGCATTGACCGTGAGGAGACCGAGGGAGGGCGGGCAGTCGATGAGGATGTAGTCCAGCGGCTGCTCATACGTCTGGATGGCCCGCTGGAGCCGGCTCTCCCTCGCTACCAGCGACACCAGTTCGATTTCCGCGCCGGCGAGATCGATGGTGGCAGGGGCGCAGAAGAGGCCCTCGACGTCCTGGACCGGCTGCACCACGTCGGAGAGCGGCTTGCCGTCCACGAGGACGTCATAGATCGAGGGGACCTCCGCATGGTGGTCGATCCCCAGCGCTGTGGACGCGTTGCCCTGTGGGTCCAGGTCGATCACGAGAACGCGTACGCCGTGCAGTGCGAGGGAAGCGGCGAGGTTGACCGTCGTGGTGGTCTTTCCCACACCGCCCTTCTGGTTGGCCACGACCATGATGCGGGTCTGCTCCGGCCGCGGAAGGCCTTCACCGGCACGGCCCAGGGCCTGTACGGCCAGCGGAACGGCGGAACCCTCGGGGTTGTCCTCCAGCGGGGGACGCGTTTCACGTGAAACGTCATCCCGGGGAGATTCGGTACGGGGGCCGGGGACCGGGTCGGTCATCGGCCCCCCGATGTTGGCGTCGGACCGCAAGGATTCACTCTCCTCGGCTTCAGACTCGCGATGAGCAGAGCCTGCCATGGCTCCCGGGCCGCGGACCAGCGAGGCTCCGGGTTCTGTGGAGGAAGCCACTCTTGTGGACAACTCTGCCACCCCGTCGAGGGGCCCGTGGGGTCGCGGCGTGGCGACCGCGCGGCCACGACTGAAGATTCCCTGCAGCAGTGAGCGACGTTTCACGTGAAACACGATGCATGTGCCGCAGGGCTAGAACGTCACGACACTCTGAAACGGGTCATATAGGCACTAAAACATCCACTCAACGGCGACGGCGTGACGTCCTCGCCGCTTTCGCACGCTTGGCCGCGAACCGGACACCACCGGGGCTTTCCCCGACCTCCACACGAACCACGGTGGACATCGGGTCCACGACGCCTTCTCCGACCTGCAACACGGACGTACGGACGACGCCCAGCTTGCTGAGGGCGGCTCGCGCGTTCCGAACCTCCTCCTCCGCCGTGTCCCCCTTCAGGGCGAGCATCTCACCGTAGGGACGCAGCAGGGGTACACCCCAGCCCGCCAGGCGGTCCAGCGGGGCGACGGCACGGGCCGTGACCACGTGGACCGGAGGCAGCTTGCCCAGCACTTCCTCGGCGCGGGCGCGTACGACGGTCACATGGTCCAGCCCCAGCAGCTCCACCACTTCCTGGAGGAAGTTCGTCCGCCGGAGCAGGGGCTCCAGGAGAGTGATCTTGAGGTCGGGACGTACGAGTGCGAGCGGGATACCGGGCAGACCGGCCCCGGAACCCACGTCGCAGACGGTGACGCCGTCGGGCACCACCTCGGAGAGCACCGCACAGTTCAGCAGGTGCCTCTCCCACAACCGCGGCACCTCACGGGGGCCGATGAGACCGCGCTTCACTCCCGTCTCCGCGAGCAACTCCGCGTACCGGACCGCTTCCGGGAAGAACTCTCCGAATACCGTGTGCGCCTCCTGGGGCGCAGGGGGAAGTTCCTCTGTCTCGGACACGGGAACCGTCCTTCCGTACCGCACTCTCGGTGCTGACTATCGGGCTGACAGAGATCGGCCCCGCCTGCAAGCAGACGGGGCCGACACTACGGGAGGTCAGGCGGGGAGCACGACGACGAAGCGCTGCGGCTCCTCGCCCTCGGACTCGCTGCTCAGACCGGCGGCGGCGACCGCGTCGTGGACGACCTTGCGCTCGAAGGGGGTCATCGGCTTCAGCCTGACGGGCTGCCCGGTGCTCTTGGCCTCGTCCACGGCCTTGACGCCCAGTTCGGTCAGTTCGGCGCGCTTCCTGGCCCGGAAGCCGGCGACGTCCAGCATGAGTCGGCTACGGTCGCCGGTCTCACGGTGCACCGCGAGACGCGTGAGTTCCTGCAGTGCCTCCAGCACCTCACCGTCGCGGCCCACCAGCTTCTGCAGGTCGTGGCCCGTGTCGCTGATGATCGAGACCGCAGCGCGGTCTCCCTCGACGTCCATGTCGATGTCACCGTCGAGGTCGGCGATGTCGAGCAGGCCCTCGAGGTAGTCGGCCGCGATCTCGCCCTCCTGCTCCAGGAGGGTCAGGGTGTCGCCACCCTGGGAGGCGGGCATGGTGCCTTCCGTCACGGATGGGCTCCTTCTTACTTCTTCGACGACGGGTGCTTGGGCCGCTGCTGGCCCTTGCGTTGTCCGGACTTGGCTTGACGTGCGGAGGCGGTCTTACCCGGCTGTCCGGACGCCTCTTCCGTCTTCTCCAGGGAGGGCTTGGCGGCCGGCGCGGGGGCGGCCTGGCGCTTCGCCTTCGTCTGGCGCTTGGGCTGCTGACGCCGCGCCGCCGCGGCCTCCGCCTCGGCCTCGGTCGGGTCGACCTTCCGTACCGTGCCGTCCGCCTGGGCCGTGAACCCGGCCTTGGCGAGGCTGCTGATGAAACGGCGCTCGTTCTCGTTGCGGTCCGGGCCCTTGGCGATGATGGCCTGGATGACGTTGCGCTTGCGGCGGCCGCGCACCTCGCCGTGCTGGCTGATGCTCTTCAGAAGCCGCTGGAGGTAGTGGTCCTGGGCCTTGCTGCCCGGCGTCGGGTTCTGGTTGATCACGTACATCTGCTGGCCCATGGTCCACACGTTGGTGGTCAGCCAGTAGACGAGGACGCCGACGGGGAAGTTGACGCCCATCACGGCGAAGATGATCGGGAAGATGTACATCAGCATCTTCTGCTGCTGCATGTAGGGGGTCTTCACCGTCAGGTCAACGTTCTTCTGCATCAGCTGGCGCTGGGTGAAGAACTGCGACGCCGACATCAGCACGATCATGATCGCGGTGACGACGCGGACATCGATCAGCGAGGCGTTGAGCGCCTCGACCGTGCCGGGGTCGTCCGTGAACTTCGCGGCGATCGGCGCACCGAAGATGTGTGCCTCACGAGCGCTGTCGACCAGCTGCTGGTTGAGGCTGCCGATCGTGTCACCCGAGGCGATCTTGCTGAGCACGTGGTAGAGCGCGAAGAAGAAGGGTGACTGCAGGAGGATGGGGAGGCACGAGGAGAGCGGGTTGGTCCCCGTCTCCTTGTACAGCTTCATCATCTCTTCCGACTGGCGCTGCCGGTCGTTCTTGTAGCGCTCCTGGATGGCCTTCATCTTCGGCTGGAGCGCCTGCATGTTCCGCATCGACTTGATCTGCTTCACGAAGAGCGGAATCAGGCAGATGCGGATGAGGATCACCAGGGACACGATGGACAGACCCCAGGCCCACCCCGTGTCAGGCCCGAAGATCGCCCCGTACAGCTTGTGGAACTGGACGATGATCCACGAGACAGGTCCGGTGATGAAGCTGAACAGATTTCCGATCGTGTCCACTAATCAGGCTCCTTGAGCATTGGGCGAGGTCTCTGCGGCCGGGCTCGCCCCGTCGGAGCACCCACCGCCGTCGCCGCGCAACCGTGCGCGCAGCAGTTCGTGCCAGCGGGGACGCCTGCGCGGTGGCACGTGGTCCACTCCGCCGGGTGACCAGGGATTGCAGCGCAGGATGCGCCAGGCGGTGAGGGCCGTGCCCTTGACGGCGCCGTGCCGGTCGATCGCGGTGTATCCGTAGTGGGAACACGACGGGTAGTACCTGCAGACGGGGCCCAGCAGGGGGCTGATCGTCCACTGGTAGAGCTTGATCAGGGCCAGCAGGGGGTACTTCATCGCGCGCCGCCTCCCAGCAGCCGCTGCAGGGCGGCGTCCAGGTCTCGGGCCAGCTGTGCATGGTCGGCGTCGCCCGCACCGGGCAGCGCTCGTACCACCACCAGGCTACCGGGGGGCAGCAGGGCGAGGCGCTCCCGCATCAGGTGCCGCAGCCTGCGCTTCACCTGGTTGCGGACGACCGCCCCGCCGACGGCCTTGCTGACGACGAAACCCGCACGCGTCGGGGGAGCACTCTCCCCTGGCGCGTGCGGGTCCGTTGCACCGCTGCGTAGGTGGACGACGAGGCTCGGGCGGCCTGCCCGGCGTCCTCGCCGTACAGCGATCGCGAAGTCCTCGCGCCGCCTCAGCCGATTCTCGGAAGGCAGCACGTCATGACCTGATCAGGCGATCAGGCGGACAGACGGGCGCGACCCTTGCTGCGGCGGGACGCGAGGATCGCGCGGCCGGCACGGGTACGCATGCGCAGGCGGAAGCCGTGGGTCTTGGCGCGACGACGGTTGTTCGGCTGGAAGGTGCGCTTGCTCACTCGAGGGCTCCAGAAATGATTCGTGGGTGGCGGGGCATCGCCTGGCTGTCACCGTGCGCCCACGAGTAGCTCGCAATACGCCCGAGTGCACCGCTGAACGATCACGTGAGGTGACCTTTGCCCATCGGAGGCAGGCGGCAGCAGCCATCGACAACTCGACCTGGTTACGGTACGCGCGGCTGCGCCATCCGGTCAAACCGGTGATTCGACGGCCCACACTATGCACAGGCTGTGGACAACAACTTGAACCACGTGAGCCGCCACGACTACCGTGACGGGACCCGCATTCCTTTCCTGCCTTTCCTTCCCATCCCGTCCCGAGAAGCACACATTCGCGGGACCTGTGAGAGAGCGTGCCCCGTGGCTGATGTACCTGCTGATCTTGCCGCAGTGTGGCCACGAGTGCTGGAGCAGCTCCTCGGCGAGGGGCAGCAGGGCATCGAGCCGAAGGACAAGCAGTGGATCGAGCGCTGCCAGCCGCTCGCGCTGGTGGCCGACACCGCCCTCCTCGCCGTGCCCAACGAGTGGGGCAAGCGCGTCCTGGAGGGCCGCCTGGCGCCACTGATCAGCGACACGCTCAGCCGTGAGTGCGGCCGGCCGATCCGGATCGCGATCACTGTCGACGACTCCGCGGGCGACCAGGCCCCGCCGCCGGCCCCCCCGGAGCGGCACCAGCCGGAGCGCCCGCGCTACGAGGAGGGCGGGCAGGGCTACGAGGAGCGCGGCCAGGGCGATCCGTACGACGTGTACGGGCGCTCCGGGGCGGAGGACGGGTTGCCGTCCGTGCGCCCCGCCTACCCCGACTACCAGCAGCAGCGCCCGGAACCCGGAGCGTGGCCGCACGCCCAGGAGGAACTGCCCTGGCAGCCCCGCCCGGGTGGTTTCCAGGACCGCGACCCGTACGCGACGGTCCGCCCGCAGCCGCACCACGACTACGGCACCCCCCAGGGGCCCGAGCACGGGGGGTACGACTCCCCCCGCGCGGAGCGGCGGGAGCAGCCCGACGCACAGGGCCGGAACCGGCCGGGTCCCGGAGGGCCGGGGGCCCGGGGCGGGGCCGGGGGCCGGGGGGCCGGGCCGGTCGGCGGCCACGGGTCCGCGGTGGGGCCCGGTTCGGCGGGGGGCACGGGAGGACCTGGCCGGAACGGTTCGGGTGGCGCGGGAGGGCCGGGGGAGCCGCACGCCCGGCTGAATCCGAAGTACCTGTTCGACACGTTCGTCATCGGTTCGTCCAACCGCTTCGCCCACGCGGCGGCGGTCGCGGTCGCCGAGGCGCCGGCCAAGGCGTACAACCCCCTGTTCATCTACGGGGAGTCGGGGCTCGGCAAGACCCACCTGCTGCACGCGATCGGGCACTACGCGCGCAACCTCTACCCGGGGACCCGGGTGCGGTACGTGAGCTCGGAGGAGTTCACCAACGAGTTCATCAACTCCATCCGCGACGGCAAGGGCGACACGTTCCGCAAGCGCTACCGGGACGTGGACATCCTGCTCGTGGACGACATCCAGTTCCTGGCGAGCAAGGAGTCGACGCAGGAGGAGTTCTTCCACACCTTCAACACGCTCCACAACGCCAACAAGCAGATCGTGCTCTCCTCCGACCGCCCGCCCAAGCAGCTGATGACGCTGGAGGACCGGCTGCGCAACCGCTTCGAGTGGGGCCTCACCACGGACGTCCAGCCGCCGGAGCTGGAGACGCGCATCGCGATCCTCCGGAAGAAGGCGGTGCAGGAGCAGCTCAACGCCCCTCCGGAGGTGCTGGAGTTCATCGCGTCGCGGATCTCGCGGAACATCCGCGAACTGGAGGGCGCGCTGATCAGGGTGACGGCGTTCGCGAGCCTCAACCGCCAGCCGGTGGACCTGGTGCTCACCGAGAGCGTGCTGAAGGACCTGATCCCGGGCGGCGAGGACACGGCGCCGGAGATCACCGCGGGCGCCATCATGGCGGCGACGGCCGACTACTTCGGCCTGACGGTCGAGGACCTGTGCGGTTCGTCGCGCAGCAGGGTCCTGGTCACGGCCCGGCAGATCGCGATGTACCTGTGCCGGGAGCTGACCGACCTGTCGCTGCCGAAGATCGGTGCGCAGTTCGGCGGGCGGGACCACACGACGGTCATGCACGCGGACCGGAAGATCCGCGCGCTGATGGCGGAGCGGCGTTCCATCTACAACCAGGTGACCGAGCTGACGAACCGCATCAAGAACGGCTGACGACGCGCGGTGCGGCGCGCGGAGGGCGTCCCGGGGCGGGTCCCGGGACGCCCTCCGCCGTCCCCGGCCCTCCGCCGTCCCCGGCCCTCCACCATCCCTGGCCCTCCACCATCCCTGGCCCTCCACCATCCCTGGCCCTCCACCATCCCTGGCCCTCCACCGTCCCCGGCCCTCCGCCGCCCCCGGGGCCGTACGGCTCCGTCTCGAAGCGGTACGGCTCCGTCTCGAAGGGGACGGCGTGCGCAGGGGGGAACGGTGGGTCCGTTCGAATAGCTGTGGCCGTCACACCGTCCTCCACAGGATCGGGCGCATCCCGTCATCCACAGGGTGGGGATCGGGAAGTTATCCGAGCTTCGTCCACAGCCTGCGTGGAGACGAGGTGATCCTCGCAGTTCAGGGCCTTGTGGATTTGTGACCAAACGCAATCCACAGGCTGTGGAAAGCTCGCCTGTCCACAGACACTGGACACCGTTGTCCACTGGCGTCCCACAGGGACGGCCCTGCGGTCCACAGCTTCTCCACACCGCTGTCCACTGTTCGGCAGCGAAACGCCCGCCCTCACCATGACGAGTGAAAGCGGTCACACCAGTGAGCCGGATTGGGCTGTGGGGAACCCGGGTAAAACTGGGGACGCCCTTGGGGAGAAGTCGGCTCTGCCTGTGCATCGGGTGTGCAGAACTTCGCTGTGTCCACAGCGGGCCCCGGTTGTCCACCACTGCCGCCCACAGGGCCGGTGGACAAAATTCCCGCTGTGACCTGCGTGGACGGGGTTATCCACGGTTTCCACAAGCCCTACTACTACTCCCACTCAGAGTTAGCTGGGATCTCGCTTGGAAGCGGGGCCTGTGCACAACTCGGCCGCGGCGCTCCGACCGCCGCTCGCCACGACTTGACCCCGGGCCGCGCCGACTGCCAGCGGCGTACGTCAGACTGTTCCCCGGCATCCCCGAGGGGCCGCTGCGGCGGTGGACGGACCGGATGCCGGACGAGGAAGGCCAGCAGGGCGAGCCAGCAACAGCAGGAGGCGGCTTACGTGAAGATCCGGGTGGAGCGCGATGTACTCG
Organism: Streptomyces somaliensis DSM 40738; assembly: GCA_012396115.1. Lineage (GTDB taxonomy): Bacteria > Actinomycetota > Actinomycetes > Streptomycetales > Streptomycetaceae > Streptomyces > Streptomyces somaliensis. The sequence continues at coordinate 24,994 of JAAXOU010000017.1, forward strand.
CGGAGGCGGTGGCCTGGGTGGCCCGCAGCCTCCCGGCCCGTCCGCCCGCGCCCGTGCTCGCGGGCCTTCTGCTGAGGGCCGAGGACGGCGCGCTGAGCTTCTCCAGCTTCGACTACGAGGTCTCCGCGCGGGTCTCGGTCGAGGCCGAGGTCGAGGAGGACGGCACGGTCCTGGTGTCCGGCCGGCTGCTCGCCGACATCTGCCGCGCCCTCCCCAACCGGCCGGTGGAGATCTCCACCGACGGCGTGCGGGCCACGGTGGTCTGCGGGTCGTCCCGCTTCACCCTCCACACGCTGCCCGTGGAGGAGTACCCGGCGCTGCCGCAGATGCCGACCGCCACCGGCACCGTGCCGGGCGAGGTCTTCGCCTCCGCCGCCGCCCAGGTCGCCATCGCCGCGGGCCGCGACGACACGCTGCCCGTCCTGACCGGCGTGCGCATCGAGATCGAGGGCGACAGGGTCACGCTGGCCTCCACCGACCGCTACCGCTTCGCGGTCCGCGAGTTCCTGTGGAAGCCGGAGTCCCCGGACGCCTCGGCCGTCGCCCTGGTGCCCGCCAAGACCCTGCTGGACACGGCCAAGGCGCTGACCAGCGGCGACACGGTGACACTAGCCCTGGCCGGCTCCGGCGCCGGCGAGGGGCTGATCGGTTTCGAGGGGGCCGGGCGCCGCACCACCACCCGGCTGCTCGAGGGTGACCTGCCCAAGTACCGGACGCTGTTCCCGACCGAGTTCAACACGGTCGCGACGATCGAGACCGCCCCGTTCGTGGAGGCGGTGAAGCGCGTGTCCCTGGTCGCCGAGCGGAACACCCCGGTGCGGCTCGGCTTCGAGCAGGGCGTGCTCATCCTCGAGGCGGGCTCCAGCGACGACGCACAGGCTGTGGAGCGCGTCGACGCGCAGCTGGAGGGCGACGACATCTCGATCGCCTTCAACCCGACGTTCCTGCTCGACGGCCTCAGCGCCATCGACGCGCCGGTCGCCCAGCTGTCCTTCACCACCTCCACCAAGCCCGCCCTGCTGAGCGGCAAGCCGGCGGTGGACGCGGAGGCGGACGAGACGTACAAGTACCTCATCATGCCGGTCCGGCTCAGCGGCTGACCGGGCGACCGACCCCACAGGTGTGCACCCGCGCCCGGGCGTAGTCTCGGACGCGGGTACGAACTCGCACACAACGCGTAAGGAAGATCTGATGGAGCTCGGTCTCATCGGCCTCGGCAAGATGGGCGGCAACATGCGCGAGCGCATCCGCCGCGCGGGCCACACCGTCGTCGGGTACGACCGCAACCCGGACCTCGCCGACGTCCACAGCCTCGAAGAGCTCGTGGACAGGCTGGAGGGGCCGCGCGTCGTGTGGGTCATGGTGCCCGCCGGTGAGGCCACGCAGTCCACCGTCGACCGGCTGGCGGAGCTCCTCTCCCCCGGTGACGTCGTCGTCGACGGCGGGAACTCCCGCTGGACGGACGACGAGAGGCACGCGCGGGAGCTCGCCGCCAAGGGCATCGGCTTCGTCGACTGCGGTGTCTCCGGCGGCGTGTGGGGTCTGGAGAACGGCTACGCCCTGATGTACGGCGGTGACGCCGAGCACGTCGCGAAGGTCCAGCCGGTCTTCGACGCGCTGAAGCCGGAGGGCGAGTTCGGCTCCGTCCACGCCGGCAGGGTCGGTGCCGGCCACTTCGCGAAGATGGTCCACAACGGCATCGAGTACGCGATGATGCAGGCCTTCGCCGAGGGCTGGGAGCTCCTGGAGGCCGTGGACTCCGTCACGGACGTCCGCGAGGTCTTCCGCTCCTGGCAGGAGGGCACGGTCATCCGCTCCTGGCTGCTGGACCTGGCCGTCCGCGCCCTCGACGACGACGAGCACCTGGAGAGGCTGCGGGGTTACGCCGCGGACTCAGGCGAGGGCCGCTGGACGGTCGAGGCCGCCATCGACAACGCGGTCCCGCTGCCCGCGATCACCGCGTCGCTGTTCGCGCGGTTCGCGTCGCGCCAGGACGACTCGCCGCAGATGAAGATGATCGCCGCCCTGCGCAACCAGTTCGGCGGGCACGCGGTCGAGAGCAAGTAGCACGCACAGCCGGGAGAGGTCGGCGCACACCATGCACGTCACGCATCTGTCGCTGGCCGACTTCCGTTCCTACGCCCGGGCCGAGCTCCCGCTCGATCCGGGCGTCAGCGTGTTCGTGGGGGCCAACGGCCAGGGCAAGACGAACCTGGTCGAGGCGGTCGGCTACCTGGCGACGCTCGGCAGCCATCGGGCGTCGTCCGACGCGCCCCTCGTCCGGATCGGAGCCGAGCGGGCCGTGATCCGTGCGGCCGTCCGGCAGAGCGAGCGGCAGCAGCTCGTCGAGCTGGAGCTCAACCCCGGGAAGGCCAACCGTGCCCGCGTCAACCGGTCCTCGCAGGTCAGACCGCGCGACGTGCTGGGGATCATACGCACCGTGCTGTTCGCGCCCGAGGACCTCGCCCTGGTGAAGGGCGACCCCGGCGAGCGGCGGCGCTTCCTCGACGAGCTGGTCACCGCCCGGTCGCCGCGCATGGCCGGCGTGCGGTCCGACTACGACCGGATCCTCAGGCAGCGCAACACCCTGCTGAAGACCGCCGCGATGGCCCGGCGGCACGGCGGCCGCTCTATGGACCTGTCCACCCTCGACGTGTGGGACCAGCACCTCGCGCGGACCGGTGCCGAGCTGCTCGCGCAGCGGCTCGACCTCGTCACCGCGCTCCGGCCGCTCGCCGCCGAGGCGTACGAGCAGCTGGCCCCTGGCGGCGGCCCCGTCGACCTGGAGTACCGCGCTTCGGCCGTCGGCGACGCCGTCGTGCCGACCGGGAGGGAGGAGCTGTGCGAGCGGCTGCTCGCCGCGCTCGCCGGTGTGCGCCGGCAGGAGATCGAGCGCGGCGTCACCCTCGTCGGGCCGCACCGCGACGATCTCGGCCTGGTGCTGGGAGGGATGCCGGCGAAGGGGTACGCCAGCCACGGCGAGTCCTGGTCGTACGCGCTGGCGCTGCGGCTGGCCTCGTACGACCTGCTGCGCGCGGAGGGCAACGAACCCGTGCTCGTGCTCGACGACGTCTTCGCCGAACTGGACGCGAGGCGGCGGGAGCGGCTGGCGGAGCTGGTCGCGCCCGGTGAGCAGGTGCTGGTGACGGCGGCGGTGGACGACGACGTGCCGGGGGTGCTCGCGGGAACGCGGTACGCGGTGTCGGGAGGGGCGGTGGAACGCGTATGAGCACACGGCCGCAGCCGCCGGCGGGCGCGGTGCGGGTCACCGAGCCGTCCGGCGTCGACCTCGCGCGCGTGGCGCTGCGCGCGGCGAAGGAGCAGGCGAAGGCGCGGGGCGCCGCCGTCCAGCAGAGGAAACAGGCGCGTCGCGGCGGCGGGCTGCGCTCCGGGGCACGCGCCGACGGGCGCGACCCGCTGCCGCTGGGCGCGGCGATCAACCGGCTGATCACCGAGCGCGGCTGGGAGGCGCCCGCGGCGGTCGGCGGCGTCATGGGGCGGTGGCCGCAGATCGTGGGCGAGGACCTGGCGAAGCACTGCGTGCCCCTGCGGTACGACGAGGACCCCGACGAGCGCGTCCTCACCGTCCAGTGCGACTCCACGGCGTGGGCGACGCAGTTGCGGCTGCTCGCCCCGCGGCTGGTGGCCCGGCTCAACGAGGACCTGGGGCACGGGACGGTACGCCACATCCGCGTGCTCGGACCGGGCGGACCGCGCCGCGGGTACGGCCCGCTGCGGGCGCCCGGGAGCACCGGGGCCGGCGACACCTACGGCTGACGGCCCGCCCGCGGGGCGCGGGCCGGCCCGTCGAGCACGGGCGCGCGGCCGGGGTCGGACGCCCGGTGGGAGCCCCCGCGCGCGCCCCGGGCCCCCAACGGTCGCCCGGGAGGCGACGGCACCGACGTGACCTGCGGCGCGGGGGCCGGTCGGGGGTTTCGGACGACTGCGGAGGAAGTGGTTCCGGAGGCGGCCGCGGTGGTTGCGGGTGGTTGACAAGCCGAAGCGCTGAGTGCCCGCGTGAGCCCCTTGGAGCCCCGTGCCACATATGGGGGAGTCGGCGGGTGCCGGTTCAGAGCGGCACATGCGGACTCAGGCACCGGCAAACCCCCATGACTGTCGGCGCTACCGGTAGACTGGTAGGTAATCCCGCCCACTGCGGAACATGTCGAACGACGCAGCCACTCCGGGGCCTCCCGGAAGGTGGCTCGCGCTGTGCCAGAAAGGGCGCTTCGTGGCCGATTCCGGCAACCCCAACGAGAGCATTCCGTCCACTCCTGCCGGCGAGAGCGGCACGGCCCCGGCGTCGGGCTCCCCTGCGTACGACGCCAGCGCGATCACCGTCCTCGAGGGTCTGGACGCGGTCCGCAAGCGGCCCGGCATGTACATCGGCTCGACCGGTGAGCGTGGACTCCACCACATGGTGCAGGAGGTCGTCGACAACTCCGTCGACGAGGCCCTGGCCGGGCACGCCGACACCATCGACGTCACGATCCTGGAGGACGGCGGTGTCCGCGTCGTCGACAACGGCCGCGGCATCCCGGTGGGCATCGTCCCCTCCGAGGGCAAGCCCGCCGTCGAGGTCGTGCTGACCGTGCTGCACGCGGGCGGCAAGTTCGGCGGCGGCGGCTACGCGGTCTCCGGCGGTCTGCACGGCGTGGGCGTCTCCGTGGTCAACGCGCTGTCGACGCGGGTCTCCGTCGAGGTCAAGACCGACGGCCACCGCTGGACGCAGGACTACAAGCTGGGCGTCCCCACCGCCCCCCTCGCCAAGCACGAGGCCACCGAGGAGACCGGTACGTCGGTCACCTTCTGGGCCGACCCGGACGTCTTCGAGACCACCGACTACTCCTTCGAGACGCTGTCGCGCCGCTTCCAGGAGATGGCGTTCCTCAACAAGGGCCTGACGATCAGGCTCACCGACGAGCGCGAGTCGGCCAGGGCGACGATGAACGCCGACGACGCCGACGCCTCCGCCGAGGCGGTGGAGGAGCAACCGGCCCGCACGGTGACGTACTACTACGAGGGCGGCATCGTCGACTTCGTCAAGTACCTCAACTCCCGCAAGGGCGAGCTGATCCACCCGACGGTCATCGCGGTCGAGGCCGAGGACAAGGAGCGGATGCTCTCGGTCGAGATCGCGATGCAGTGGAACTCGCAGTACACGGAGGGCGTGTACTCCTTCGCGAACACGATCCACACGCACGAGGGCGGTACGCACGAGGAGGGCTTCCGCGCGGCGCTCACCGGCCTCGTCAACCGCTACGCGCGCGACAGGAAGCTGCTGCGGGAGAAGGACGACAACCTCACGGGCGAGGACATCCGCGAGGGCCTGACCGCGATCATCTCGGTCAAGCTGGGCGAGCCCCAGTTCGAGGGCCAGACCAAGACCAAGCTGGGCAACACGGAGGCGAAGACCTTCGTGCAGAAGGTCGTCCACGAGCACCTGTCGGACTGGTTCGACCGGAACCCCAACGAGGCGGCGGACATCGTCCGCAAGGCCATCCAGGCCGCCACCGCGCGCGTGGCCGCCCGCAAGGCGCGGGACCTGACCCGCCGCAAGGGCCTGCTGGAGTCGGCGTCCCTGCCGGGCAAGCTGTCCGACTGCCAGTCGAACGACCCGACCAAGTGCGAGATCTTCATCGTCGAGGGCGACTCCGCCGGCGGCTCCGCTAAGTCCGGCCGCAACCCGATGTACCAGGCCATCCTGCCGATCCGCGGCAAGATCCTGAACGTCGAGAAGGCGCGGATCGACAAGATCCTGCAGAACACCGAGGTCCAGGCGCTGATCTCGGCCTTCGGCACCGGTGTCCACGAGGACTTCGACATCGCCAGGCTCCGCTACCACAAGATCATCCTGATGGCGGACGCCGACGTCGACGGCCAGCACATCAACACGCTGCTGCTGACCTTCCTCTTCCGCTTCATGCGGCCGCTGGTCGAGGCCGGCCACGTCTACCTCTCCCGCCCGCCGCTCTACAAGATCAAGTGGGGCCGGGACGACTTCGAGTACGCCTACTCGGACCGCGAGCGCGACGCGCTGGTCGAGCTCGGCAAGCAGAACGGCAAGCGCATCCGCGAGGACTCCATCCAGCGCTTCAAGGGCCTCGGCGAGATGAACGCCGAGGAACTGCGCGTCACCACCATGGACCAGGACCACCGGGTGCTCGGCCGGGTCACGCTGGACGACGCGGCCCAGGCCGACGACCTGTTCTCGGTGCTGATGGGCGAGGACGTGGAGGCACGGCGCTCGTTCATCCAGCGCAACGCCAAGGACGTCCGCTTCCTCGACATCTGAGTCGGCCTCAGCTGACCGCACGAAAGGACCGAAGACCGGCAATGGCCGACGAGAACACCCCCGCCGCCGTGACGCCCGAGGAGGAGCCCGCCGTCCCCGGCGTGGGCCTCCGCGTCGAGCCCGTCGGGCTCGAGACCGAGATGCAGCGCTCGTACCTCGACTACGCGATGTCCGTCATCGTGTCGCGAGCGCTGCCCGACGTGCGGGACGGCCTCAAGCCCGTCCACCGGCGCGTCCTGTACGCCATGTACGACGGCGGCTACCGGCCCGAGAAGGGCTTCTACAAGTGCGCCCGCGTCGTCGGCGACGTCATGGGCACCTACCACCCGCACGGCGACACCTCCATCTACGACGCCCTGGTCCGCCTGGCCCAGCCGTGGTCGATGCGCATGCCGTTGGTCGACTCCAACGGCAACTTCGGCTCCCCCGGCAACGACCCGGCCGCCGCCATGCGCTACACCGAGTGCAAGATGGCGCCGCTGTCGATGGAGATGCTCCGGGACATCGACGAGGAGACCGTCGACTTCCAGGACAACTACGACGGCCGCAACCAGGAGCCGACGGTCCTCCCGTCGCGCTTCCCGAACCTGCTGGTCAACGGCTCCGCCGGCATCGCGGTCGGCATGGCCACCAACATCCCGCCGCACAACCTGCGCGAGGTCGCGGCCGGCGCCCAGTGGGCGCTGGAGCACCCCGAGGCCACCCACGAGGAACTGCTCGACGCGCTGGTCGAGCGCATCAAGGGCCCCGACTTCCCCACCGGGGCCCTCGTCGTCGGCCGCAAGGGCATCGAGGAGGCGTACCGCACGGGCCGCGGCTCCATCACGATGCGCGCGGTCGTCGAGGTCGAGGAGATCCAGAACCGGCAGTGCCTGGTCGTCACCGAGCTGCCGTACCAGGTCAACCCGGACAACCTCGCGCAGAAGATCGCCGACCTGGTGAAGGACGGCAAGGTCGGCGGCATCGCCGACGTCCGCGACGAGACCAGCTCCCGCACGGGCCAGCGCCTCGTCATCGTCCTCAAGCGCGACGCGGTCGCCAAGGTCGTCCTCAACAACCTCTACAAGCACACCGACCTCCAGACGAACTTCGGCGCGAACATGCTCGCGCTGGTCGACGGCGTGCCGCGCACCCTCTCGCTGGACGCGTTCATCCGCCATTGGGTGACCCACCAGATCGAGGTCGTCGTCCGCCGCACGCGCTTCCGCCTCCGCAAGGCCGAGGAGCGGGCGCACATCCTGCGCGGTCTGCTCAAGGCGCTCGACGCGATCGACGAGGTCATCGCCCTGATCCGGCGCAGCGACACCGTCGAGGTCGCCCGCGAGGGCCTGATGGGCCTGCTGGAGATCGACGACGTCCAGGCCAACGCCATCCTGGAGATGCAGCTGCGCCGCCTGGCCGCCCTGGAGCGCCGGAAGATCGTCGCCGAGCACGACGACCTCCAGGAGAAGATCGACGACTACAACTCCATCCTCGCCTCCGAGTCCCGCCAGCGGCGGATCGTCAGCGAGGAGCTGGCGCAGCTGGTGGAGAGGTTCGGCGACGACCGCCGCTCGCAGCTCGTGCCGTTCGACGGCGACATGTCCATGGAGGACCTGATCGCCGAGGAGGACATCGTCGTCACCATCACGCGCGGCGGCTACGTGAAGCGGACGAGGACAGACGACTACCGGTCGCAGAAGCGCGGCGGCAAGGGGGTGCGGGGCGCGAAGCTGAAGGAGGACGACATCGTCGACCACTTCTTCGTGTCCACCACGCACCACTGGCTGCTGTTCTTCACCAACAAGGGCCGCGTCTACCGCGCCAAGGCGTACGAGCTGCCCGACGCCGGCCGGGACGCCCGCGGCCAGCACGTCGCCAACCTGCTGGCCTTCCAGCCGGACGAGCGGATCGCCCAGATCCTCGCGATCCGCGACTACGCGGCGGCGCCCTACCTGGTCCTCGCGACCAAGGGGGGCCTGGTGAAGAAGACCCCGCTCAAGGACTACGACTCGCCCCGCTCGGGCGGCGTCATCGCCATCAACCTGCGCGAGCGGGAGGGCGGCGCCGAAGGACTCGCCGACGAGCTGATCGGCGCGGAGCTGGCCTCCGCCGAGGACGACCTGCTGCTCATCAGCCGGAAGGCCCAGTCCATCCGCTTCACCGCGACGGACGAGGCGCTGCGCCCCATGGGCCGGGCCACCTCCGGCGTGAAGGGCATGAGTTTCCGCGAGGGTGACGAGCTGCTCTCGATGAACGTCGTCCGACCCGGTACGTTCGTCTTCACGGCGACGGACGGCGGTTACGCCAAGAGGACGCCCGTCGACGAGTACCGCGTCCAGGGTCGTGGCGGCCTCGGCATCAAGGCTGCGAAGATCGTGGAGGACCGCGGTTCGCTCGTCGGCGCGCTGGTGGTCGAGGAGGGTGACGAGATCCTCGCCATCACGCTGTCCGGCGGTGTGATCCGCACGCGCGTCAACGAAGTCAGGGAGACCGGCCGTGACACCATGGGCGTCCAGCTGATCAACCTGGGCAAGCGCGACGCCGTCGTGGGCATCGCGCGGAACGCCGAGGCCGGTGCCGAAGCCGAGGAGGTCGAGCAGACCGACGCGGCGGAGGACACGGGCACGGACGCGGAAGGGACCGAGGTCGCCGCCGGTACCGGCGGCGCGGTCGAGGCAGCCGGGGGCACGCGGTCCTCGGCCGGGGAGCACGAGGAGTAAAGCGTGAGCGGAGCCACGGGCGCCGGTTCGGCCGGCTCGGCCGCTTCGAGGAAGAACGGTGCCCGTGGCCCTGCCACGGACTCCCAGGGGGTTTCAGTGACCGATCCGCGCGGGCCGAAGGCCCCGTACGAGACGTACGACGACGGCCCGCTGCCCGGTGAGCGGCCGCCCACCGGGCGGACGGCCCAGCAGCCGTACCACCCGCCGCAGGCGTACGCGGCACAGGGCGCCCGCGGGGGCGCCGGGACCGGGGAGCCGGTGCGCCGGCCCCGTACGGGCGCCAGGACGACGCCGCGGACGCGCAAGGCGCGGCTGCGGGTGGCCAAGGCCGACCCGTGGTCGGTGATGAAGGTCAGCTTCCTGCTCTCCATCGCCCTGGGCATCTGCACGGTCGTCGCGGCGGCCGTGCTGTGGATGGTCATGGACGCGATGGGCGTCTTCTCGACGGTCGGCGCGACGATCAGCGACGCGACGGGCTCCACCCAGAGCAACGGGTTCGACCTGCAGGCGTTCCTGTCGCTGCCGCGCGTCCTCCTCTTCACGTCGGTCATCGCCGTGATCGACGTCGTGCTGGCCACGGCGCTGGCCACGCTGGGGGCCTTCGTCTACAACCTGGCGGCCGGTTTCGTGGGCGGCGTGGAGCTGACGCTCGCCGAGGACGAATAGCGATTTTGGCGGGAGCCGCCCTGTGCGCTAATCTTCAGAGGTCAGCGCGCAGCGCGGAGGGGCTATAGCTCAGTTGGTTAGAGCGCATCCCTGATAAGGATGAGGCCACAGGTTCAAATCCTGTTAGCCCCACAGCGACGGAGGCCCCGGTCGAAAGACCGGGGCCTCCGGCCTTTCCGGGCCCGTCCGATCACCGAACCGGGTGCCGGGAGGGTGCCGTACCACCGTGCGGAGCCAGGTCACCGAATGGTATCGATCGGTGTGTATAGTCGGGCGCCAGAAGGTCTCCTACGTCAACGAAAGACGAGGTCGCGCGGTGAAGAAGCTTCTCCTGGTCGCACTGGCCGCCATCGGCGGACTCCTCGTGTACCGCCAGATCCAGGCGGATCGCGCCGAGCAGGACCTGTGGACGGAGGCGACCGACTCCGTGCCCGCGGGTTCGTGAGCGCGTCATACGCATGAGGGCCCCGGCTGCTGGGAAGCGGCCGGGGCTCTTTTCGTCGTGGGGCCCCTTTTCGCCGCGGGCCGCCTTCTCCGGGGCCGCCTCTTCGCCGCGGCCCCCTTCCCGTCGCGGGGCACTTCCCGCTGCGAGGCACTTCCCGTTGTAAAGCACTTCCGGTTGTGGGCACTTCCGTTGTGGACGGTGCCGGTCGTGGACGGGGCCGGGAGCGCTGCGGGTTCGCCCGAGCGAATCCCCGCTCGCCTGAGCGAACGGCGGCTCACCCCGTGCCGGGCGCCGACCGGAACGCCGGGCCGTGCGCGCGGTCGCGGGGCGGTCGGCGGGGCGATCGCCGCCCGCCGCGGGCACCGACGGCGGTCGCCGGGCAGGATGGTGCGGACAGGGAGACCGGGAGGGGAGGCACGTGGACGTGCGAGGACGGATCCGTGGCGCGACGGGGGCCGACGGGGCGACGGGAGCCGTCGCGGAACGCGTGACGCCGGTCGGCCGTGCGAGGGGGGCCCGGGGTGGAGCGGGCCCCCGGACGGGGCGGGTGGGCGTGGTGGCCGCGGTGGCCGGGGCGGCGGTCCTCGCCTCGGGGACATCCGCACCGGCGGCCCCCGCGAACGGCGAGCCCGTCCCGTACGCCTTCGCCGAGGACGCCCGGCCGGTCCGGGGCTCCTCGACCACGAGTGACGCCCCCCGCCTGGCCGCCGGCCCGGTCTACCGGGACGGCCTCCCCCGGGACGGCGAGCTGGTCTACCGCGTCGACCTGGACGCCGCCTCCCACGCGTACGTCTCCGCCGTCGCCGTGCCGCCGCCGGGCGCCCGGCCCTCCTTCCAGGACGGGCTGAAGGTGTCCCTGCAGAACCGGGACGGCTCCGACTGCGGCGGCGGCACCGCGCGGTTCGGCCCCGCGGAGTTCGCCCGGCCGATCGCCGCGTACGCCGACCGCACGCTCAGCCCGGACCGGTCGCTGTGCCGGGAGGCCGGCTCGTACTACGTCGTCGTCGAGCGCGAGGGCGGGGAGTCGTCGACGGGGGAGCCCTGGGGGCTGGAACTCCGGCACTTCCTGGAGCCGGGACTGCGGGAGGCCGGCCCGACCGCGGCGCCCGGCGACTGGCCCAGCGCCTCGCCCGAACCCCCCGCGGGCGGGCCCCGCCAGCGGGCCGGCGGCGCCGGTTTCTCCGACGCGCCCGGTCTCACCGAGGGCGAGTGGACCGACCGCATCGAGCCCGGTCGGAGCCGCTTCTACCGTGTCCCCGTCGACTGGGGGCAGCAGCTGTTCGTCAGCGCCGACCTCGGCAGCTCGACCGGTGACGGCTTCGTGGGCGGCGCGCTGGCCGTGTCGCTGTACAACCCGGTACTGGGCCCGGTCGCCGGCGAGGACTCCCTGGCGTACGACGGCAGGCAGAAGTCGGTGGCCTTCGACCCGCTGCCGCCGGTGGCGTACGAGAACCGCTTCAGCTCCGACCCCGGGACCAGCGGCCTCCGCTTCGCGGGCTGGTACTACCTGCGCGTGAGCCTCAACCCGAAGGTGGGGGAGGAGTTCGGCGACAAGCCGTACGGGCTGACCCTGCGCGTCAACGTCGAGGGCGGGGCCGCGGCGCCGCCGCCGTACGCCGGCCCGGCCGGGGCCTTCGAGGTCACCGGGGACGACCGGCGGGCGGCGGCCGACGGGCAGAGCGGCGCGGGCGCCGAGGACGCCGGCACGATGGGGCTCGTCGCGGCGGGCGGCATCGGCACCGGGACGGTGCTGCTGCTCGGCCTCGGCCTGTGGACCGTACTGGCGCGGCGCCGCCCGGACGCGGCGGGCGGCGCGGGGCCGGCGGCCGGAGCGCCCG
>JAAXOU010000170.1 GCA_012396115.1 Streptomyces somaliensis DSM 40738
CCCTGTCCCCCTCCCCCGGCGGCACGCCCCCGGGCATCGCGCCGGGCGAGCCGGACCCGAGCGGCGACGAGCGGTACCGGGTGGGCGTCGCGCTGCCGAAGGCGCCGGAGACGGCCCACGCCTACCGGGCGCAGGGCGGGGCCACGGCGGCGGACGCGGCTCGGCTGGCGAAGGCGCTGGGCTTCGCCGGGGCGCCGGTGAAGGGGCCCGTGGGGTGGCGCGTCGGCCCCGAGAAGGACGGTTCGGGGCCTTCGCTCAGCGTGTACGAGTCGGGGGACTGGCGGTACGAGGCGCGGGGGCCGTCCACCGACGACTGCCGCCCGGGCAAGCAGTGCGGGGCGGACCCGACGGCCGGCCCCCCGGTGAGCGACGAGGCCGCGCGGCGGGCCGCCGCACCGCTGATGAAGGCGCTGGGCCTCACGGACGCCGCCGTGTCCTCCGAGGCCCGGGGCCCGGTGCGCCTGGTGACCGCCGACCCGCGGGTCGGCGGCCTGCCCACCCGGTCGTGGGAGACGCGGTTCACCGTGGACGCCGGCGGGGGCGTCGCCGTCGCGGAGGGGCGGCTGGCCAGGCTGGCGCGCGGGAACGCGTACCCGGTGATCAGCGCCGAGCAGGCGGTACGGGAGCTGAACGAGACCGTCCGGGCGCAGTGGCCGAAGGGCGGCACCGGCGACTGCGCGACGTCCGTCCCGCTGGACGGGGTCGGCGTGCGGACGGCCGACCGGCCCGGGGCGGAACCGAGCGGACCGTGCGAGCCGAGGACGGACCTCCCCAAGCGTCCCCGCGAGGCGGTGACCACCATCCGCACGGCCGTGCTCGGGCTGTCGTCCACGGCGGGACGGACCGGTGAGACGCTGGTGCCGACCTGGCTGTTCGACGGCGAGCAGGATGGGCGGCCGTACCGGTTCGCCTACCCGGCGGTGCCCCTGGAGCGGCTCTTCCCGGAGGCGGAGCCGTCCGACCTGCGGGTCGTGCCCCACACGAAGCGGGACCGGCGGCTGGAGGTGGCGTTCACCGGCGGGGCGTGCAGCGCGTACCTGGTGAGGGTGGAGGAGACCGCCGAGCAGGTGCGGTTGCGGCGGTTCGAGATCCCGGACGGATCGGGGCGGGTGTGCGCCGCGATCGCGCTGCCGGTGAACGCGGTGGTGGAGCTGGACGGGCCGGTCGGCGACCGGGCCGTGGTGGACGCGGCGACCGGGCGGCCGCTGCCGAAGGGCGGCACGCCGACGAGGTGACGCCGAAGGCGGCGCCCCGGACCGGGAGGGTCCGGGGCGCCGCCTTCGGCGTGGACGGGGAGCGGGCCCCCGTCGGGTCAGCTGAAGGAGTCGCCGCAGGCGCAGGAACCCGTGGCGTTCGGGTTGTCGATCGTGAAGCCCTGCTTCTCGATCGTGTCGACGAAGTCGATGGAGGCGCCGCCCAGGTACGGGGCGCTCATGCGGTCGGTGACGACCTTGACGCCGCCGAAGTCCTTGACGACGTCGCCGTCGAGGGAGCGCTCGTCGAAGAAGAGCTGGTAGCGCAGACCGGAGCAGCCACCCGGCTGGACGGCGACACGGAGCGCCAGGTCGTCGCGGCCTTCCTGGTCGAGCAGGGCCTTGACCTTGGCCGCGGCGGCGTCCGTCAGGATGATGCCGTCGCCGACAGTGGTCTTCTCGTCCGATACGGACATCTGCTTTTCTCCCGGGTTGCTCGGGGACTGCTTGCCGACGGTTCCAACCGGCGGGGCCGCCGATTCATTCCGGGCCGCGCCCGGCCCTTCCCCCCTCATGCTCGCACACCGGTGCCGGAGCGGGCGCCGGAGCGCGGGAGGCGAATTCGTCACATCGACACTATGGAGATCGTCAAAGCGACATGAAACCGGTTATGATAGATAGCGTCAATTAGACGAAAAGGCTCAGTAGAAAGGGTGCGTGACGTGACCACCGCCCAGCCCCTGGATGTCCAGCCGACGCCGCTCGCCCTGCTGCTGCTCGGCCGCGAGGCCGACCCCAAGAGCGAGCGGGGCGTCGAGTGCCCCGGCGACCTCCCCTCGCCGTCCGACCCGGACCTGGTGGAACGCGCCCGCGCAGCCAAGGCGAGGCTCGGGGAGCGGGTCTTCGTCCTCGGCCACCACTACCAGCGCGACGAGGTCATCCAGTTCGCGGACGTCACCGGCGACTCCTTCAAGCTCGCCCGGGACGCGGCCGCCCGGCCCGGGGCGGAGTACATCGTCTTCTGCGGCGTGCACTTCATGGCCGAGTCGGCGGACATCCTGACCGGCGACGACCAGAAGGTCGTCCTGCCGGACCTGGCCGCGGGCTGCTCCATGGCCGACATGGCCACCGCCGAGCAGGTCGCCGAGTGCTGGGACGTCCTGACCGAGGCGGGCGTCGCGGACACGACCGTGCCGGTCTCCTACATGAACTCCTCCGCCGACATCAAGGCGTTCACCGGCAAGCACGGCGGCACGATCTGCACCTCCTCCAACGCCGAGCGCGCCCTGAACTGGGCCTTCGAGCAGGGCGAGAAGGTCCTGTTCCTGCCCGACCAGCACCTCGGCCGCAACACCGCGGTCCGCGACATGGGGATGTCCCCCGACGACTGCGTCGTCTACAACCCGCACCGGCCGAACGGCGGGCTGGCCCCCGAGCAGCTGCGCGGCGCGCGGATGATCCTGTGGCGCGGCCACTGCTCCGTGCACGGCCGCTTCTCGCTGGACTCGGTCAACGAGGTCCGCGAGCGCATCCCGGGCGTCAACGTGCTGGTGCACCCGGAGTGCCGGCACGAGGTCGTCGCCGCCGCCGACCACGTGGGCTCGACCGAGTACATCATCAGGACCCTGGAGGCGGCGCCCGCCGGGTCGAAGTGGGCCGTCGGCACGGAGCTGAACCTGGTGCGGCGGCTCGCGAACCGGTTCGCGGACCAGGGCAAGGAGGTCGTCTTCCTCGACCGGACCGTCTGCTTCTGCTCCACCATGAACCGGATCGACCTGCCGCACCTGGTGTGGGCGCTGGAGTCGCTCGCGGAGGGCAACGTGGTCAACCGGATCCAGGTCGACCGCGAGACGGAGAGCTTCGCCAAGCTGGCGCTCGAGCGGATGCTGGCCCTGCCGTAGGCGCGCGCCCCGCGGACGGGGCGCCCCGCGGACGGGGCGCCCCCCGGAGGCCTTACGGCCGGGGCGTCACGGCGGGGGGATCAGGCCCCCGCCGGAGAGGAGGGAGCGGACCTCCTCCAGGGTGGCGTCCGGCGACGGGAGGATGAGTTCGGAGGGCTCCAGGGAGTCGTCCGGGAGCGGCTCGCCCAGCTCCCGGACGCGGTCCAGGAGGGCGTGCAGGGTCCGACGGAAGCCGGCGCCGTCACCGGTCTCCACCTCGGCGAGCAGTTCCTCGTCGAGCCCGTCCAGTTCGGCCAGGTGGCCGTCGGCCAGCCTCACCTGGCCCTCCCCCATGATCCGTACGATCATGACGCGCCGTCCTCACTCCTTCTCGAACCTCGGCCGTTCCCGCCGGCCCTGTGCCTGCGCCTGGTCCTGCGCCCGCGCGCCGTCGCCGCCCTCGATGGCCTGCTGCTGCGCGGTCGGGCCCCCGGCCAGCTCGGCCTTCATGCGCTGGAGCTCCAGCTCCACGTCCGTCCCGCCCGACAGGCGGTCCAGCTCGGCCTGGATGTCGTCCTTCACCAGGCCCGACCGGTCGTCGAGGGCACCGGAGGCGAGGAGCTCGTCGATGGCGCCGGCGCGGGCCTGGAGCTGCGCGGTCCTGTCCTCGGCGCGCTGGACGGCGACGCCCACGTCGCTCATCTCCTCCGAGATCCCGGAGAAGGACTCGGCGATGCGGGTCTGGGCCTGCGCGGCCGTGTACGTGGCCTTGATGGTCTCCTTCTTCGTGCGGAAGGCGTCCACCTTGGCCTGGAGGCGCTGGGCGGCGAGCGTCAGCTTCTCCTCCTCGCCCTGGAGCGTCTGGTGCTGCGTCTCCAGGTCCGTCACCTGCTGCTGCAGCGCCGCGCGCCGGGACAGCGCCTCGCGGGCGAGGTCCTCGCGGCCGAGCGCCAGCGCCTTGCGGCCCTGGTCCTCCAGCTTGGCGGACTGGCTCTGCAGCTGGTTGAGCTGGAGTTCCAGGCGCTTGCGGGAGGTCGCCACGTCCGCCACGCCGCGGCGGACCTTCTGGAGCAGCTCCAGCTGCTTCTGGTACGAGTAGTCGAGGGTCTCGCGCGGGTCCTCGGCCCGGTCCAGGGCCTTGTTGGCCTTCGCGCGGAAGATCATCCCCATACGCTTCATGACACCGCTCATGGGCTTCGCGCGCCCCCTTCTGAACCGACTCGGCTGCAGCACTCCGACAGAACCCACAGTACGGGCCCCACCTCCATTACCGCACCGTTCGAGCCCCGATGCGCTCCTCCCCGAGGACGACTGCCCGCGGTTCCCCTCCGGCGCGGGGAGGAGGCGGGGGTCGGGGTGCGCGTCCGGGGCCGGCGGCGGTGGCACGGGCCGTTGCCGGATCGTTCCCCACCGGGGCGAGGTCCATGCCCGGCACCCCGTACCCTTGGGGTTTGTGTTCCGTAGCCGTTCCAAGGACGAGAAGGCCCCCACCGGCAAGGTGACGGCGGACCTCTCCAAGCAGCCCCGCGACCCGCAGGCCCCCAAGGGCCGCCCCACCCCGAAGCGGAGCGAGGCCCAGACCCAGCGCCGCCGCGCCGTGACGCCACCGCTCGACCGCAAGGAGGCGATGCGCCGCCAGCGCGAGGCGCGCCGCGCGGACCTCGCCCGCCAGCGCGAGGCGCTGGCCACCGGTGACGAGCGCTTCCTGCCCGCCCGCGACCGCGGGCCGGTCCGCCGCTTCGTGCGGGACTTCGTCGACTCGCGGTTCTTCGTCGCCGAGATGTTCCTGCCGCTGGCGGTGGTCATCCTCGTCCTGTCGGTGATCCAGGTCGGTCGGATGCAGACGATCGCCACGCTGCTGTGGCTGGGCGTGATCGTGCTGATCGTCATCGACTCGATCGGCCTGTCGATCCGCCTGCGCAAGCAGCTGAAGCAGCGCTTCCCCGACGAGCCGAAGCGCGGCGCCGTGGCGTACGCCCTGATGCGCTCCCTCCAGATGCGCCGGCTCCGGCTGCCCAAGCCGCAGGTCAAAAGGGGAGAGCGGCCCTGAGCGCCGCGGTCTTCGGACGCGGGGGCGCGGCGGAGTGGCTGGGTGGACTGGGCGGGCTGCGTGACACGGTCCGCCAGGAGCTCGTCGCGCGCCAGTTGGACGAGCAGCTGGGCGCCCGCTACCCGGTGGGCCAGCGGCTGCGAATACTCGACGTCGGCATGGGGCAGGGCAGGCAGGCCCTGCGGCTGGCCCGGGCCGGCCACACGGTGACCGGGCTGGAGTCCGACCCCGGGATGCTGCGGGTCGCCCGCGAGGCGCTGGCGGCCGAACCGGCCGGCATCCGCGAGCGGTTCCGCCTGATCGAGGGCGACGCCCGGGAGACCGGCGTGCACTTCCTGCCGGGCAGCTTCGACGTCGTGCTGTGCCACGGCGTCCTGATGTACGTGGACGAGCCCGACGCCCTGCTGGCCGGGCTGGCCCGGATGCTGGCGCCCGGCGGCCTGCTGTCCCTGCTGGTGCGGAACGCGGACGCGCTGGCCATGCGCCCGGGGCTGGCCGGGGACTGGCCGGCCGCCCTGGCCGCGTTCGACTCGGACACCCATGTGAGCGACCTGGGGGTGACGACCCGCGCCGACCGCCTGGAGGCGCTGACGGCCACGCTGGCCGGCATCGCGGCGCCGCTGCGGGCCTGGTACGGCGTGCGGGTCTTCACCGACACGGTGCCCGCCGACGAGGGACTGCCCGCGGCGCGGGAGCTGGAGCGGCTGCTGGCCGCCGAGGACCGGGCGGGCCGCACCGACCCGTACCGCGGGGTGGCGGGGCTGCTGCACCTGTGCGGCGTCCGCGGCTGACCGCGCGCCCGCCCGTGCGGGTCCGCCCGCCCGCGGCGGCCCGTCGCCCCCGGCGGACAGGCGCGCGGGAGGTTTCCGCGTCCTTGCCTGCGTGAGAACCGCTGAAGAGACGACCGGCCCCGGAGCCCCGACGCCCCGACTGCCCGCACGCGAGACGTGGCGGGCCCTGTACCGGCACTTCCGGCCGCACCGCGCGGTCGTCGCCCTGGGCACGCTGCTGGCGCTGGTCGGCACCGTGGCCGGGCTGGCGCAGCCACTCGCCGCGAAGGCCCTGGTGGAGCGGCTCGGACGGGAGGAGCCGATCACGGGCGTCCTGCTGGGCCTGACCGCGCTGGTGGTCGCCGGGACGGTGGTCCAGGCGGCCGGGTCGTACGTCCTGGAGCGCACCGCCGAGTCGGTGGTGCTGGCCGCCCGCCGCTCCCTCGTCGGGCGGCTGCTGCGGCTGCGGCTGGCCGAGGTGGAGCGGACCCGGCCGGGCGACCTGATGTCGCGGATCACCTCGGACACGACGCTGCTGCGGGCGGTGACGACGCGGTCGGTCGTCTCGGCGGTGACCGGGGGAGTCGGGTTCCTCGCCACGCTCGTGATGATGCTGTTGACGGACGCCGCCCTGCTCGGTGTGACGCTCGGCGTGATCGTGCTGATCGGCGGGGCGTTCGCGCTGGCCATGCCGAAGATCGCGGAGGCGACGCGGCGCTCGCAGGCCGCGGTCGGGGAGATGTCGAGCCGCCTGGAGCGGGTGTTCGGGGCGTTCCGCACGGTGAAGGCGTCGGGCGCGGAGGCGCGGGAGACGGCCGCCGTGGAGGCGGCGGCCCGCGACGCGTGGCGGCACGGGGTGAGCGCCGCGAAGTGGCAGGCGCTCGCCGGGTCGTCGGTGGGGCTCGCGGTGCAGGTGTCGTTCCTGGCCGTGCTGGGCGTCGGCGGGGCGCGGGTCGCCTCGGGGGCGATCACCGTCGCGGAGCTGATCGCGTTCCTGCTGTACCTCTTCTACCTGATCGAGCCGGTGTCGGAGCTGGTCGAGGCGGTGACGCAGTACCAGGTGGGGTCCGCGGCGATCGCCCGGATCGAGGAGGCGGAGCGGTTGGCCGCCGAGGAGCCGGAGCGGGGCGCCGGAGCCGCGGCGGGCGGGGAGGGGCCGGCGTCGGTCGTCTTCGAGGACGTCTCCTTCCGGTACCGGGAGGACCTGCCGTACGTGCACCACGGGGTGTCGTTCGAGGTGCCCGGACCCGGCATGACCGCGTTCGTCGGGCCGTCGGGCGCGGGCAAGACGACGGTGTTCGGGCTGGTGGAGCGGTTCTACGAGGCGACCGGCGGCCGGATCCTCGTCGACGGCCGGGACGTGCGGGACTGGCCGGTCGCCGCGCTGCGGGCCGCCATCGGGTACGTCGAGCAGGACGCCCCGGTGCTGGCGGGGACGCTGCGCGAGAACCTCCTGTTCGCCGCGCCCGGCGCGACCGAGGAGGAGGTCCGGGAGGTGCTCGTACGGGCGCGGCTGGACGCGCTGGTGGAGCGGCTGCCGGACGGGCTGGACACCGTGGTGGGGCACCGGGGCTCGAAGCTGTCCGGCGGGGAGCGGCAGCGCGTCGCCGTGGCCCGGGCCCTGCTGCGCAGGCCGCGGCTGCTGCTGCTCGACGAGGCGACGTCGCAGTTGGACGCGGTCAACGAGCTGGCGCTGCGGGACGTCGTCGCGGAGGCGGCCCGGGAGGTGACCGTGCTGGTGGTGGCCCACCGGCTGTCGACGGTGACGATGGCGGACCGGATCGTGGTGATGGACGCGGGCCGGGTCCGGGCGGTGGGCACCCACGCGGAGCTGGTGGCCGGCGATCCGCTCTACGCGGAGCTGGCGGCGACGCAGTTCCTGGCGGCGCGGGGGTAGCCCGGCGGCGCTCCCGCCCCCTGTTCGGGTGCGCCGCACAAGCGGAGACAAAGGGCGGAAGGGATACTCCGGGCATGGACCTCCCACCGCCGCGTGCGCGTGCGCTGCTGCTGCCCCTCGTCGCCGGAGTGAGCGCGGCCGCCCTGCTGGGCGGCTGCACCATCGCCCTGCCGCCCGCCGGGCCCGCGGCCGCCGGGCCGCGCACGGCGCGCACGGCGGGCACGGCGGGCACGGCGGGCACGGCGCACGGGCAGGCTCCGCGGCAGGCCGGCGACCTGCAGAGCGAGTACCAGACCGTCATCAAGAACGTCCTGCCGTCGGTCGTCACCATCGAGGCGGGCGAGAGTCTGGGCTCGGGGGTCGTCTACGACGCCCGGGGCCACATCGTGACCAACGCCCACGTCGTCGGCTCCGCCCGCAGTTTCCGCGTCACGGTCGCCACGCGGGAGCAGCCCCTCGCCGCGCGGCTCGTCTCCAGCTACCCGGAGCAGGACCTGGCCGTCATCAAACTGGACGGCGCCCCGCCCGAGGGGGTGCGCCCGGCGCGGTTCGGCGACTCGGCGGAGGTGGAGGTCGGGCAGATCGTCCTCGCCATGGGGGCGCCGCTGGGGCTGTCCGGCAGCGTCACGCAGGGCATCGTCTCCGCGATCGGCCGCACCGTCAGCGAGGGCCGGACCGGCGGCGGGACGGGCGCGACGATCGGCAACATGGTGCAGACGTCCGCGCCGATCAACCCCGGCAACAGCGGGGGCGCCCTGGTCAACCTGAAGGGCGAGGTCATCGGCGTCCCCACGCTCGCGGCGGCCGACCCCGAGGCCGGCGGGGGCTCGGCGCCCGGGATCGGCTTCGCCATCCCCGTGTCGATGGTGCGGACGGTCGCGGACCAGATCGTGAGGTTCGGGAGGGTGCGGGAGTCCGGGCGGGCGGCGCTGGGGATCTCCGGGCGCACGGTCGTCGACGACGACTACCGCCCCGCGGGGGTCGCGGTGGAGCGCGTCCTGGAGGGCGGGGCGGCCCAGCGGGCGGGGCTGCGGGTGGGGGACGTCATCACCCGCCTGGAGGAGACCCGGATCACGACGATCACGTCGCTGCTGGAGGCGCTGGCCTCGCTGAAGCCGGAGCAGCAGGTGGCCGTGCGGTACGTGCGCGAGGGGCGCACGCGGACCGCGCGGGTGACCCTGGGCGAGATGTGACCCGCGGGCCCGCCGCGCGGTGCCCCGGCCCGGTCCGGCCCACCGCGCCCGCCGCGCGCCGGACG
>JAAXOU010000171.1 GCA_012396115.1 Streptomyces somaliensis DSM 40738
GCTCCCGCCGGGCCGCTCCCGCCGGGCCGCTCCCGCCGGGCCGCTCCCGCCGGGCCGCGGCCCCGGCCGGACCGCTC
The DNA here is from genome assembly GCA_012396115.1 of Streptomyces somaliensis DSM 40738. Classification (GTDB taxonomy): domain Bacteria; phylum Actinomycetota; class Actinomycetes; order Streptomycetales; family Streptomycetaceae; genus Streptomyces; species Streptomyces somaliensis. The sequence goes on from JAAXOU010000171.1 coordinate 78, forward strand.
CCCTCTGCTCCCCGGCACACCTCACGGGGGCGGGCCGGGGCCCACCCATTAGGCTTGGGACCCGGTCCCCGTACCGAACCGCCCGTCGCCCATCCGAGGAGCACCCCGTGCTTGAGGCTTTCTTCTCCGCCCTGCTGGTCCTGGTCTGCATCGGCGTCCTCGCCTTCGCCGGGCTGACCGTGAAGAAGCTGTACCAGGGCCAGCGCTGACCCCCGCACCCGCACAGATCGCCAGAGCAGCCTGACACCATGATCCAGATCCCGTCCGACCTGCATCCGGACCTCGTCCCCCTCGCGTTCCTCCTCGGCACGTGGGAGGGCGCGGGCGTCTCCGACTTCCCCGGCGCCGAGAAGTGCAACTTCGGCCAGTCCGTGACCTTCGCCCACGACGGCCGGGACTTCATCGAGTACACCTCCCGCACCTGGGTCCTGGACGCCGGGGGCGGCAAGGTCCGCCCGCTGGAGAGCGAGAGCGGCTACTGGCGCATCGGCCGGGACCGCAAGGTCGAGGTCGTCATGGTCCGCGACCAGGGCGTCGTCGAGGTCTGGTACGGCGAGCTCGCCGAGAAGAAGCCGCAGATCGACCTGGCGACCGACGCCGTCGCCCGCACCGCCGCCTCCGGCCCGTACAGCGGGGGCAAGCGGCTGTACGGGTACGTCAAGAGCGACCTGATGTGGGTCGGCGAGAAGGCCACCCCCGAGGTGCCGCTGCGCCCCTACATGTCGGCGCACCTGAAGAAGGTCGTCACGCCCGAGGAGGTCGAGGCGATGGCGAAGAGCCTCGGCGACCTGCCGGACGACGGCATCGCCTTCTTCCGGTAGCCCCCGCGGAGCCGGCCGGTGCTCCTACACTGGGGCGCGTGGTGAGCACCGACTGGCAGAGCGACCTCAGGCAGCGCGGCTACCGGCTGACGCCGCAGCGCCAGCTCGTCCTGGAGGCGGTGGACGCGCTGGGGCACGCGACGCCCGACGACATCCTGACCGAGGTGCGCAGGACCGCCTCCGGCGTCAACATCTCCACCGTCTACCGGACCCTGGAACTCCTCGAGGAGCTGGGCCTGGTCAGCCACGCCCACCTGGGCCCCGGCGCTCCCACATACCACCTCGCCGACCGCCACCACCACCTGCACCTGGTCTGCCGGGACTGCGGGGACGTCATCGAGGCGGACGTGTCGGTGGCCGCCGGCTTCACCCGCGAGCTCCTCGACGCGTTCGGCTTCGACACCGACATGAAGCACTTCGCGATCTACGGCCGGTGCCGGGACTGCACGGAGAAGGCGCGGGCCGGGGCGCCGGAGGACGGGTCGTAGGCTGGGCGCCATGCAGCGACCTTCACCGACCAGCCCCCTGCTGTCCCTGCCAGGTGCCGTCCCCGCCGAGGGGCGGGACGAGGGTGTCGCCGCGCACTACGGCGACCCCTTCCGCGAGCAGCGCGCCCTCGCCGCGGGGAGCGGCCTCGTCGACCTCTCCCACCGGGGCGTCGTCACCGTCGGCGGCGAGGACCGGCTGAGCTGGCTCCACCTGCTGCTCACCCAGCACGTCAGCGAGCTGCCGCCCGGCCGTGCCGCGGACGCGCTGATCCTCTCCGCGAACGGCCACATCGAGCACGCCCTGTACCTCGTCGACGACGGCACGACGGTGTGGGCGCACGTCGAACCCGGCACGCGGGAGGCGCTCCTCGCCTACCTGGAGTCGATGAGGTTCTTCTACCGCGTGGAGGTCGCCGACCGCACGGACGACGTCGCCGTGGTCCACCTCCCGGCCGGTTCGATCGCCGAGGTGCCGGAGGGGGCCGTCGTCCGGGAGACCCCGTACGGCCGGGAGCTGTTCCTGCCGCGCGGCGAACTGGAGGCGTACGCCGCCGGGCACGGCCCGCTCGCCGGGACCCTCGCGTACGAGGCGCTGCGCGTGGAGGCGCACCGGCCGCGGCTCGGCTTCGAGACCGACCACCGCACGATCCCGCACGAGATCGGCCTCATCGGCCGGGCCGTCCACCTCCAGAAGGGCTGCTACCGGGGCCAGGAGACCGTTGCCCGCGTCCACAACCTGGGGAAGCCGCCGCGCCGTCTGGTCTTCCTCCACCTGGACGGCAGCGAGGTGCACCTGCCGCAGCACGGAGCGCCCGTACGGCTCGCCTCGGACGGCCCGGACGGGCGGCAGCTCGGCTTCGTCACCACGGCGGCCCGCCACCACGAGCTGGGGCCGATCGCCCTGGCGCTGGTGAAGCGGAACGTGCCGGTCGACGCGCCGCTCCTGGCCGGCGGGACGGCGGCGGCGCAGGAGCCGGTGGTGGAGCCGTAGGGCTCCCCGCACCGGCCGGGGTCAGACCTCGACGAGCACCGTGAACGGGCCGTCGTTGGTGAGCGAGACCCGCATCCGCGCGCCGAACCGGCCCGTCGCCACGGTCGCCCCCAGCTCCCGCAGCCGCGCCACGACCTCGTCGACCAGCGGCTCGGCCACGTCGCCGGGCGCCGCCGCGTTCCAGGTGGGGCGGCGGCCCTTGCGGGCGTCCCCGTAGAGGGTGAACTGGGAGACCACCAGCAGGGGGGCGTCCACGTCCGAGCAGGACTTCTCGCCGTCCAGCACGCGCAGTCCCCACAGCTTCCGCGCCAGCCCGGCGGCCTCCTCGGGGGTGTCCCCGTGGGTGACGCCGACGAGGACGCACAGGCCCTCGCCGACGATCTCCCCGACCGTCTCGCCCGCGACCTCGACCCGCGCCCCGTCGACCCTCTGCACCACCGCTCGCATACGGCCCAACCTACCGGGGCCGAACGGGTGCACAGGACTGCGCGCCGCATGGGGGAGTGGCACCATGCCTGTCAGGCGGTGCGCCTGAAGCACCGGTCGAGGGGACGGAAACATGAGCACACCTGGCGCCGGGCAGCAGCCCGGCCCCACCACGGCCACCCGCGCCGGTTCGGCGCCGGAGTGCGCCCGTCCGCCGAAGCAGCGGTCCGCCACCGAGCCGCCCGAGGTCGCCGCCGGGGCGCCGGGCGGGGCGGGCCGGACGAGGCGGGGCGCCGGCCTGGCCGCGCTGGAGGCCGTACGACCGCCGGAGTCCACCATGTCGCCCGACCTGAGGACACTGCACCTCGACGAATTGCGGATACTGCGGCGCGACTCGCACGCCGACGAGGCCGACCTGAGTTACGTACGCCGGTTGCTGCAGGGCCGCATCGACATCCTCCGCGCGGAGCTGTCGCGGCGGGCGGCGCCGGAGGTCCCGGTGGTGGACCGGCTGCCGGAGATCCTCGCCGACGCACCGTCGGGCCGCCGCCCCGGTTCGGCGCGGCACCTGACGCTGTCCACGCCGAGGAGCGAGGAGTACCGGGTGCTGGCGGCCGAGATGCTCGCCGAGGTCGAGCTGTCCGACCTCGGCGCCCGCACCGACGCCGAACTCCGCGAGGCGATGGGGCGGTTGGCCCGGTACGAGCAGGTGGTCTCCCGACTCCGCCAGGACCTCCAGCGCACGGCGGACGACTGCGGCGCGGAGATCGCCCGCCGGTACCGGGAGGGTGAGGCGCAGGTCGACGACCTGCTGGTGTGAGGCGGTGGCGGAGGGTGGAGAAGGCCCTGACGGGGGCCGGGCGGAGGGGCCGGCAGGTGTCGTGCCACCGCGTGCGCGTCACTTCGTGCGGGCGCGGAAGAGCACGCCCGACAGGCCCAGGGCCACCGCCGCCAGCCCGCCCCACCACGCCAGCGCGATCCACGGGGCGTCGCCCACCGGCCGGTCGAGCAGCAGGCCCCGCAGCGACTCGATCACCGGTGTGACCGGCTGGTGCTCCGCGAAGCCGTGCAGCCAGCGCGGCATCGTGTCGATCGGGACGAACGCGCTGCTCGGGTACGGCAGGAACATCATGAAGAAGGTGAACCCGCTCGCCGCCTCCGGGGTGCGCGCCAGCAGCCCGGCCGCCGCCGACAGCCACGACACGGCCAGCACGAACGCCAGCAGCAGCCCCAGCGCCGCCGCCCACCCGGCCAACCCGGCCTCGGGGCGGAAGCCGATCAGGAACGCGACGCCGACGACGAGGGCCGTCGACAGCACGTTCCGCAGCACGCTCGCCCCGACGTGCCCGGCCAGGATCGGCGTCGCCCCCACGTCCAGCGAGCGGAACCGGTCCACGATCCCGGCCTTCATGTCCTCGCCGACCCGCACGGCGGTGGTGGACGCGCCGAACCCGGCGCACAGCAGCAGGACACCGGGCACGACGTACGTCACGTACGAGGTGCGCGTGCCGGTGTCGATGGCGCCGCCGAAGAAGTAGACGAACACCAGCATCAGCATCACCGGCAGCACCATGGCGGTGATGAGCGCGTCGGGGTTGCGGCGGCTGAGCCGGATGCTCCGGCCGACGAGGGTGAGGGCGGCGTCAGACACGGCGGGGCTCCTTCGCGGCGGTTCCGGTTCCGGCTCCAGTTCCGAGGACGGTGGCGGTGGCGGCGGTTCCGGTTCCGGCTCCGGCTCCGGTCAGGGCGAGGAACACGTCGTCGAGGGTGGCGGTGCGCACCACGAAGCGGGCGATGTCGGTGCGGTCCGGATCGAGCGCGTCGAGCAGCGCCCGCACCTGCGGGGCGGTTCCGTCGGTGGGGAGTCCGAGCACGAGGCCCTCGGGGGAACCGGACGGGACCGGTTCCCGCGGGGCCGGTGCGGACGCCGCGGGGCCGGGGCCGGCGGGCGCCGCTCCGCGGGCCACCGCACGCGCCCCCGCCGCGAGGCGGCCGTACGCCTCCGCGTCCGCGGCCACCAGGTCCAGGCGGTGGCCGGCCACGCGGGACTTGAGCGCGTCGGCCGTCCCCTCGGCGACGATCCTCCCCCCGTCCATGACGGCCACGCGATCGGCCAGCCGGTCGGCCTCCTCCAGGTACTGGGTGGTGAGGAAGACCGCCGCGCCGCCCGCCGCCAGGCCCCGTACGACCTCCCACAACTCCTGGCGGCTGCGCGGGTCGAGGCCGGTCGTCGGCTCGTCCAGGAAGACCACCTCGGGCTCCCCGACGAGCCCGGCCGCCAGGTCGAGGCGGCGCCGCATCCCGCCCGAGTAGGTGCCGACGAGCCGGTCGGCGGCGTGCGCGAGGTCGAACCGCTCCAGCAGCGCGGTGGCGCGGTGCCGGGCGGCGCGCCGGGACAGCCCGGACAGCCTCGCCGTCATGCGCAGGTTCTCGGCGCCGGTCTGCTGGTCGTCCACGGCCGCGTACTGCCCGGTCAGGCTGATGGCCCGGCGGACGCGGGCGCGTTCGGCGACCACGTCGTACCCGGCGACCCGCGCCCTGCCGCCGTCCGGCGGGGTGAGCGTGGCCAGGACGCGGACGGTGGTGGTCTTCCCGGCGCCGTTCGGACCGAGCAGGGCGAAGACGGTGCCGCGCTCCACGCGCAGGTCGAGCCCGTCGAGGACGGGGACGTTCCGGTACGACTTGCGGAGGCCGAGGGCCTCGACGGCGGCACCGGTGACGGCTTCCGCGGCGGTGCGGGCGGTATGGCCCGGCATGGCGTTCCCCCTTACTGCGTATGTTATACGCGCTACTGCGTAAGGCTTACGCATTACTAGGATGGGTGTCAAGCGGCCCGGCGCCCGGGCCGGGGTCCGGGAGGGGTGGAGCCGGTGGCGGACAGTGGCGGTACGGGGCTCACACCCGGCCTGGAGGCCGCCTGGGGCCTGCGGGAACGCCCCGCCAAGGGACCCAGGCCCGGCCTGAGCGTGCACCAGATCGTGGACGTGGCGGTCGCCCTGGCCGCGTCGGAGGGCCTCGCGGCGGTCTCCATGGGCCGCGTCGCGAAGAAGCTGGGCGCCTCCACCATGTCGCTGTACCGCCACGTCGGTTCCAAGGACGAGCTGTACGTGCTGATGCTGGACACCGCGATCGGCGCGCCCCCGGACCCGCCGCCGCCCGGCACCGGCTGGCGCGACGCCCTGGCCCGCTGGGCGTGGGCGCAGCGCGAGATGTTCCAGCGCAACCTGTGGGCGCTGCACGTCCCCGTCTCCGGCCCCCCGGTCACTCCCCACTCGGTGGCGTGGTGGGAGGCCGGCATGGCGGCGATGGCGGACACGCCGCTGGACGAGGGGGCGAAGGTGTCGGTGGTGCTGCTGCTCGGCGGGTTCGTGCGGAACGAGACCCGGGTGATGGCCGACATCGCCGCGGCGGCCGCGGCGACGGGTGAAACGCCCGAGCAGGTGATGGGCCGTTACGGCCGCACGCTGCGGTTGCTGGCGGACCCCGGGCGGTATCCGGCGGTGGCGCGGGCCCTGGAGTCCGGCATCATGGACGGCCCCGGCGACCCGGACGACGAGTTCCGCTTCGGTCTGGCCCGCCTGCTGGACGGGGTCCAGGTGCTGGTGGAGCGGCAGCGTGGCTGAGGGGAGCGCGGGGCCGGTGGGGGGCGCGGAGCCGGTAAGGGGCGCGGGGGCGGGTGGCGGCTCGGCCGCCGGCCCCGGCCTGCGGGAGCGGAAGAAGGCTCAGACGCACCGGGCCATCTCGGAGGCGGCCGTCGCCCTCTTCCTGGAGCGCGGTTTCGACCGGGTCTCCGTGGCCGAGGTGGCGGCGGTGGCCGGGGTGTCGAAGCCGACGCTGTTCCGGTACTTCCCGGCCAAGGAGGACCTGGTCGTCCACCGGTTCGCGGACCACCTCGACGAGGCGGCGCGCGTGGTCGCCGCACGTGGGGAGGGCGTCGGGCCGCTGGCGGCGCTGCACCGGCACGTGCTCGACGGGCTCGCCCGCCGCGACCCGGTCACCGGGCTGAGCGACGAGCCGTCCGTACTCGCCTTCCACCGCCTGCTGTACGGCACCCCGAGCCTGGTGGCGCGGCTGTACGCGTACCAGGGCGGGGCCGAGCGGGCGCTCGCCCGGGTGCTCGGCGGGGGCGTCGGGGCGCGGCTCGCGGCGGGGCAGGTGATCGCCGTGCTGCGGGTCCTGGCGGAGGAGAACTGGCGGCGGATCGAGGCCGGGGAGAGCGCGGAGGCGGTCCATCCGGACGCGGTCGCGGCGGCGGACACGGCCTTCCGCCAGCTGGCGGGGGGACTGGCGGACTGGATCCGGTAAAGCATTACCTGGTTAAAAAAGATACTCGGTTGCGTTATTGTCGGGGGAATGACGCCACTCGACCACGAGCTGCTCCGGGAACGGGCCTTCCACGACCTCTGCCGTACCGCGCTGACCCGCATGACGGACGGCGCCGCCGAAAGCGTCGTCACCGGCGAGGACGTCTCCGCCTCCGGCGCCGACGCCGAGAACCTCGGCTACCACCTGCGCAGCCGCGCCAAGGAGCTCCGCGAGGAGCCGCCCGGCCCCCTCTTCTTCGGCCGCCTCGACCACACCGACGGCCGCCACCACCACATCGGCCGGCGCCGCGTCGCCACCCACCCGGCCGAGCCGCCGCTCGTCGTCGACTGGCGGGCGCCCGTGGCCCGGGCGTTCTACCAGGCGCGGCCGGACGACCCGCAGGGCGTGCGGGTCCGCCGCCGCTTCGGCTGGGCCCCGCACGGCAAGGGCGACTCCGCCGACCTGACCGGCCTGGAGGACGAGCACCTGCAGGGCCCGGCCGCCGGATCCGGCCCCGGCGCGGAGGGCCTGCTCGCCGCCGAGATCGAGCGGCCGCGCGTCGGGCCCATGCGGGACATCGCCGCGACCATCCGGCCCGAGCAGGACGACCTCGTCCGCGCCCCCCTCGGCACCTCCCTCTGCGTCCAGGGCGCCCCCGGCACCGGCAAGACCGCCGTCGGCCTGCACCGCGTCGCGTACCTGCTCTACACCCACCCCCGGCGCGTGCGGCGGGACGGAATGCTCGTCCTCGGCCCCAACCGGGCCTTCCTCGCGTACGTCTCCGAGGTGCTGCCCGCCCTCGGCGAACGGGACGTCCGCCAGACCACCGTCGACGAGGAGATCGCCCGCGCCGTCGGCCACGCCCCGCGCGCCGAGGACACCGCGGCGGCGGCGGCCGTCAAGCACGACGCCCGGATGGCCGCCGTCCTGCACCGCGCCCTCCACGCGCGCGTGCGGCCCCCCGCCGAGGAGCTGACCGTCCCGGACGGCGCCTACCGCTGGCGCGTCCCCGCCGACGAACTCGCCGCCCTCGTCGAGGGCGTGCGGGCGGAGGACCCGCCGTACCTGGTCGGCCGGGAGCGGTTGCGCAGCCGCGTCGTGGGCGCCCTGCGCGCGCGTGCCGAGCGGCGCGCCGGAGCCCCGGGCGCCGCCTGGGAGCGGCGCGTGGGCCGGTCCCGGCCGGTGGCGGCGCTGCTCGACGCCTGCTGGCCCCGGGTCTCCCCCGAGCAGGTGCTCGCCGAGGTGCTGACCGACCCGGACGACCCCGCGCTGACCGGCGCCGAACGCGACGCGATCCGCTGGGCCAAGCCCCCGCGCTCCCACCGCTCCGCCCGCTGGACCACCGCCGACCTGGTCCTCCTCGACGAACTGGCCGGCCTGCTGGAACGCCCCGCCGGCCACGGCCACATCGTGGTCGACGAGGCGCAGGACCTCTCGCCCATGCAGTGCCGGACCGTCGCCCGCCGGAGCGCCGCCTCCGGTTCGCTCACCGTGCTGGGCGACCTCGCGCAGGGCACCACCCCGTGGGCGGCCCGCGACTGGCGGGAGCAGATGGCGCACCTGGGCCGCCCGGACGCCCGCGTCACCGCCCTGACCGCCGGCTACCGGGTGCCGGGCGCCGTCGTGGACCTGGCCAACCGGCTGCTGGGCGCCCTGCGCGTGGACGTGCCGCCCGCCCGCGCGGTGCGCCGGGACGGCGAGGTGGCCGTCCGGGCGGTCGCCGACCTGGACGCCGCCGTCGTGGACGCCGTGCGCGCGGCACTCGCCCGGGAGGGCTCCGTCGGCGTGATCGCGGCGGACGCGGCGTGCGGGCGGCTGCGCG
>JAAXOU010000172.1 GCA_012396115.1 Streptomyces somaliensis DSM 40738
CCTCCCTCCGCCCTCCGCGCCCGCCGCCCCCCGCTACCCGCCGTGGTCCCGGCGGGCGCCACCAGGGTGGGGGAGCGAACCGAACCGACCGCCTGTACGCCCTGCCTGTACGCCCTGGTGGAGCACCTGCGCGCCGTCGCGCCGCACCACAGGTCCGCACGGGACCCGGCCGCCCGGTTCGAGGCCAGCGTCCGCACGATCGCGCGCGACCTGGCGGGCCGGGGCAAGTTCACGAGGAGGGCCGGAGGTCCCCCGGCGGGTCCGACGGCCGTGGGGACGGTGATCGGCGGCGCCCTCCACCACCGGGAGCGCGTACGGATCGACTACACCGACACCCCCGGACGCGCCTCCACGCGGGAGGTGGAACCGGGACTGCCGCTCACCGCCGAGGAAGGCCGGCAGCCGGCCGACCGGTACCTGGCCGGCCGGTGCCGCCCGCGGCAGGGCGCCCGGTGATCCACCGGAGCCCGGCCCCCGAGCGGGCCGCCCCGCACCCGGCCCGAGCGGGAGGCGGACGACCGGGATTGACCCTCGACCTCGTGAAGGGCCCAGAGTTCCGGGTGTGGAGAACGAGATGCGCAGCATCGGCGAGATGGCCCGGGACAGCGGACTGGGCGTGAGCACCCTGCGGTTCTACGACAGGGCCGGGGTGCTGGTCCCGGCCAGGGTGGACCCGGTGAGCGGCTACCGCTGGTACGCCGGGGAGCAGGTGGCGGAGGCCCGGCTGCTGGCGCGGCTGCGCCGGACCGCCATGCCGCTCGCCGACATCCGGCTGGTGCTGGCCGGCTGGTCCAACGAGGACACCGACCTGGTGCGCGGGCTCCTGCGGACGCACCTGCGCCGTCTCGAACGCGGACTGTCCGACGCCCGCAGCGAGTTCTCCGCACTCCGAGCGCTACTCGACCACAGGGAGAACCCCATGACCTTGCCCCGTGACACCGCCGGCACCGCCCGGCTGACGGTTCCCGCCCCCGAGCTGGCCGCCGCACTGGACGCGGTCCGCTTCGCGGTCGGCGCCGACCCCGAACTGCCGATGCTCCACGGCGTCCTGTTCGACGTCGAGGGCGACGGGCTCCGGGTCGTGGCCACCGATCGCTACCGGATGGCCGTCGCGCGAGTGGGCGCCGAGGGACACGGCGGCCCCCGCGTCCAGGCCCTCGTACCGGCCCCGCTCACGGACGCGATGCGGGCGCTGCTGGGAGGCGGGGAACCGGCCGAACTCACGCTGGACGGTCCGCGGATCGCGCTGGAGGCCGGGGACCGCCAGACGGCCGGCCAGTGCCTCGGCCACGACTTCCCCGACTACCGCCGCCTGGTCCGCCTGCCGGCCGCACGCCGCGCCGTCGTCGACGCGCCGGCCTTCCGGGAGGCGGTGCGGACCGGTCCCGTGCGTACCGGCGAGGCACGTGGGGAGGACGGCGCGCCCCGGGACCTCAGCGTGCTCAGGGCGGCGGACGACGGCACGGTGACCCTGTGCGGGGACGGTGACGACGACCCGGGCAACGTCGCCGTCGACCGCGCCTTCCTGCTGGACGCGCTCACCGCCGGAGCCCGGGACCGGCTCGTCCTGGAGCTCGGTTCCCCGACGACGCCCCTCGCGGTCCGCCGCCTCGACGACGAGGGGACCTTCTCCCTGCTGATGCCGGTCCGCCTGGAGAACTGACCGCGGGACACTCCCGTTCGGCCGCCCGTACCACCCGCACCTGCCGCCCGCGGCACCCGGCGCGGGGGGGTACGGGCGGTACGGGTGGCGAGTGCGCCCCGGGGCCTGCGGGCGCCCCCGGGCGCGGGCCGGATGGCCCCCCGATTCACCCGCCCTGCCCGGCCTCTCCTGACGATGCGTGGTGCGGGGCGGGGTGCGGACGGTGCCGTCCGGCGCGTGGGCCCGGGCTCCGTATAATTCCCGGCCCGGGAGGGCGGCGGGAAGTGCGGTGCCCCGTTCCCGGGGCCGGAGGGGAGCGCCTGTGACCACCACCCGCGAGTACGCGGCCCTGTCGGCCCTGGACATCGCCCGGCTGGTGGGGTCCGGCGCCCTGACGGCCGTCGGGGCCGTCACCGCGGCGCTGGCCCGCATCGGCGAGCGCGACCCGGCGCTGCGCGCGTTCACCGAGATCTGGCCCGAACGGGCGGTGGCCGAGGCCGCACGGGTGGACGCCCGGATCGCCGGCGGCGCCCGGCTGCCGCTCGCGGGCGTACCGCTCGGGGTCAAGGCCGGTGAGGGGCCCGGCTCCTACCAGAACAGGCGCCTGGCGGCGGCCGGGTGCGTGCCGGTCGGCGCCACGTCGGTGCCGCGCTCCGGCCGGGGCTGGCAGACGTACGGGTACACCGACCGCGGGCCCACCCTCAACCCGCTCGACCCGGCGTGGTCCCCCGGAGGGTCCTCCGCGGGTTCGGCCGTCGCGGTCGCCGCCGGCCTCGTTCCCCTCGCCAGCGGCTCGGACGGCGCGGGGTCGGTGCGCATCCCCGCCGCCTGGTGCGGCGTCATCGGCTTCAAGCCCACCAACGGCCTCCTGCCCGCCCGCGACCGGGCGGGCCTGAACTCGCCCGGCGTCCTGGCGCGCACTCCCCGCGACGCCCTGGCCTACCTCGACGCGGTCGGCGGCGGGGCGCCCGCGGGAGCCGCCCCGCGCCCCGCGGGTCCGCTCACCGCGGTCTGGTCGGCCACCCTGGGGTACGCCGACACCGATCCCGCGGTCGCCGCCGTCGCCCGGCGCACCGCCGACGCGCTCGCCGGGGCCGGACCGGTCACCGTGGACGAGGCCGCCGACCTCGCGCTCCTCGACCCCGCCCCGGCGTGGACGGCCCTCCGCGCGGGCTCGCCCTCCCCGGACGACGTCCGGCGGATCGCGGCCAACGGGGAACGGCTGACCGGCCTCTTCGAGCGGGCCGACCTCGTCCTCACACCCACCACACCGAACCCGCCGCACGGCCACGAAGGCCCCGGGGACCGGATGAGCGTTGCGCTGACCTGGGCGTTCAATGTCAGCGGGCACCCCGCCCTCAGCCTGCCGGCCGGCACCACCCCGCGCGGGGAGCCCGTCGGCCTCCAACTCGTGGCCCGCCCGGGCGAGGAGCGGCTGCTGCTGGACCTCGCCGACCGCGCCACCCGGGCAGGAGCCCTTCCGCCCGTCACGACGGCCTGAGCCCGATCGCCAGGACGGCCTGACCCCGATCGTCGGGGGCAAACCTGAGTCCGCCCGCCACAACCGCCTGAACCCGGCTTGCACGGTCGTCGCCGACCACCCGTCGGTGGCCGGCCCGCGGGCGCCCGCCAGCCGGAACCGGGGGGACGGCGCTCCCGCCGCCGGCCGGGTGGTACCGGTCGGCGGCGGCCGCGCACCCGCCGGGAGGATCCGGCGGGACCGGCCTACATCCGGGCGCACTGCCGGGGGCAGCGTCTCGAACGACAGCCGGACGGTGGTGGCCGTCCCGGTGTCCGCGCTGGAGGCGCACGGGGCGGCCGGTTCCTCCACCGTCAACGCGCGCCGCACCGGGCGGAACTCGTCCGGGGACCCCTGAGCCGGTCGGCGCCGCCCGGCCGGGCGCCCAAGTGGGGGCCGAGCACGGCGAAGCCGTCCTCGTACGTCACCGAGCCGGTCGGGGCCGGGGCCTCGCCGGGCGTCCCGCCGTCCACCGACAGGCTCAGCTTCCCACCCGAACGCCGGAGCACCACGTGGTGCCAGGCGCCGCCCCCGAAGGCCGCCCGAAGTCGGCGCACGGTCGGCACGACTCCTGGAAAACCCGGGGGATGCTGACCGGACAAGCGGCTGGTTTTATGGTGTGGAAGAAGCCCTTGACCTGCGAAAATCCAGGCAGGGAGCAGGCGAATCGGGAGTTTCCCCATGCTTCGTACGATGTTCAAGTCCAAGATCTAGCGTTTGGGCGTTTCAACAGGTCAGGGCCGTGATCGTCACCTCCAGGTCAGCAAGCGGTCAGCATGGGGCGCGGGAGCGTCCCACCCTGTCGACCAGGTGGCCGCCAGGACCGGTGACCTCGACAGGTTCCTGGCTCCCGCCTGGGCGCGCGCTGCGTACTCGACAAGTCGACCGCGGCACGGGTCCTGGCCTCGCCCGCCCGGTGTCCTTCTCGTCCTCTGTGCCGCGCCATGGATCTCGGCTTCGCCACCGTCGTTACTTCCGGCAGAGAGACCGAAGCCCCAGCCGGTCCCACCGCGGCGGCCCTCCGCGTGACCCGTTGAACCGTGATCACCCGCGCCCGCGGGCGGGCTGGTCCTGGCCCGCAGGGCAGCCGGTTGCCGTGCCACCCGGGGCCTGCACGGGTAGGCGATGATGCGCTGAGCTCGCCCTGGCTGAGACGCCCGAGGGAGGGGCGGGCAGCCACCCCTCCCGTACGTATGACGGGGGACCCCCGTATCCGCCATGCCGCCGCCTCCCAGCAGCGATACTGGATGCATGGACACGACGATCACCGCCCCCCGCGCCGAGGTACTGCGGGACCGCTACCGCAGCCGACTGCCCGAGCGATTGCAGGAGCTGGCCGGCCCCGTCGAGGGCAACGTGGACCTGCCGCTCCACATCGTCTGGTCCGGGCGGACGAGCTACAGCCTGGACCGTCCGAAGTCCCGCATGACGTTCTACCGGACCGTCCTCGCCGAAGGACTGCGCGAGGATCTGGTGACCCTCCTGCACCACCGGCTGCTCGCCGAGCAGTGGCCCGTGCTGCGGCGCTTGATCAGTCCCTACATCCGCGAGGTCTGGGAGGACGCCTTCCGCGAGCTGCTCCGCACCGCTCCGGCCGACACGGCCGCCGTGTGAAGCTCACTCCGCTCCACGAGCGTCTCCTCGCCGACATCCTCGACCTCGGCTCCCCCTACCCTCTGGTCCTCACCGGCGGATACGCCGTGCAGGCCCACGGCCTGGTCGAACGCTTCAGTCGTGACCTCGACGTCGCCACCGAGAACCCCGCTCCGATGCAGGAGATCGTCGCCTCACTCACAGCAGGCCTCAGTGCGCGCGGATGGCGGACCACGCACGTCCAGACCGATCCGCTCAGCGGCCGGTTCCTCGTCACCGATCCGGACACCGGCGAGGAGTGCGAGGTCGATGTCCTCAAGGAGGCGTTCTGGTCTCCGCCTGCCCAGACCCCCTACGGCCCCGTTCTTTCCCTCGATGACGTGATCGGCACCAAGGTCCGTGCCCTCGCCGACCGCGGCACCGTCCGCGACCTCATCGACGTTCAGGCTGCCTCCCGCCACCGCTCCACCGCCGACCTCGAATCCCTGGGCCGCCGTCGCGCCCACGACGAGTTCAGCCTCGAAGACCTCCGGGACCGGCTGATCGGCGCTGACTGGTACGAGGATGAGGACTACACCGCATACGGGCTCACCTCCCGGCAGATCGAAGAACTCAAGGCGTGGGCGCTGGAGTGGGCGGAGGATCTGGGTGCGCGGATCCATGACGAGAACGCCTGAGAGGCGGTCATCGCGTCCATCCCCTCTACCGCCGTTACAACGAGAGGACGCGGTCTAGTACTCCAGTCTGACTTTGCGATCTATTCAGCAGGCTCGTCGGCGGCTCGTCGCCGGTAGTGGCTGTGTCGGGCTATTGCCTGGTGGCGTCTGCGCCAGGTGGACCGGTGCAGCAGCCTGGCCGCTGACTGAGCCGGAGGACTGAAGGAGGCGGCGAAGAGGTGCCGTATCTCCGGGACGGTCAACGGGATCGGAGCGAGGCTGCGGGTAGGAGGGTGTGGTCTGGCCCGCCGGTCCGATGCCGTGCTGGCGACGACGACGGCGGTACCCGCAGGCTCCTCGCCCCCTCGGAGCGCGGGCCGAGACGCCCGCCGGAGCGGGCCTAGCCGGCGGGAGCGGACCACGCCGACGCGCGTGGGCACGTCTCCGGTGCCGGGGCGGGCGCCGGGACGGGGTGGGGTCGCGGACAGGACCCCGGCAGCCCGTGCCGGGGTCCTGTGAACGGGGTGGGGCCGCGTCAGTGGAGGTCGAAGCTGATCGAGCTGGCCTTGTCGTTCATGCCGTCTCCGACGTACGCGTTGTAGCCGTGGTACGTCTGGTGGGCGCCTCGGAAGTCGCTGTGCTCCCAGAGCGTGATCGGGCAGGCGAGGCCCTGGGCGGAGCTGACCTTGTCATTCCAGAAGTCGCCGATGTAGGAGAACTCGGGGTAGCGCCATCCGCAACCCACGCTGCCGCGGTAGGTCAGGGAGTCACCGCCGGAGTTGCTGTGGCTCCAGATCCGGCCGAGGTCCCGGTACTCCCCCTTGGCGTTGAACGCCTGGGCCTTGGCCAGGGTGTTGAAGCAGGCCACCTTGCCGGTGTCCACGATGTACGTGCAGTGCCTCGGCGCGTCCTCGACCGGCTCGGCGGCCGAGGCGGGCGGGACGACGACGGCCGAGAGCGCGAAGGCGACGGCGGCCAGGGCGATGGGTCGAGCTGAACGCATGAAGGCTCCTTGGGGCGGGGCGCGATCGGTGCGCCCGTCCGGTTGGTGTCGGTGTGACAGCAACAGAGAACCGTGCCCCTGGAGACGCCGTCGAGGCGGATAAACAGCCTCTGTCGGAGGATGTTTTCGGTTATTCCCGGGTAGAGACCTGGCGGGAAGTCTCCACGGAATCCTCCGGCGGGCCGCCTGTCTGCGGTGACGGGATGCGACAAAAAGTAAACGTTTGGGTTTCCTGTGAACATTCGAAGCTGTTTGCGACGGCCCGCCGACGTGCCGGGTTCCTGCCGGGAGCGGGCTTTTCCCGGAAGTCAAGAGGCGTCTTCCGGCGAACAGTCGTGACGGCAGGGGGGAATGCGTCATTCCCCCGCGGTTCCGGCCGCTTCCCACCCTACCTTCGGTTCGTGTCCGGTTAGGGCCTGTTGTGAAAGTGCTGGTCATAGCCATTCGTTAATGGCTGTGACCAGCACGGTCGCTTCGTAGCGGACGGCGAGTTTGTCGTACCGCGTGGCGACGGCCCGGTGGGGCTTGAGCCGGTTGATCCCGCACTCGACCGCGTGCCACTGCTTGTAGTCGTCCTTGAACGTCGGCGGCCGCCCACCGCGCGATCCGCGCTGGAGCCGGTTGCGGACACGGTCCGCCGGGATGGGGATGGTGGCCTTGATCCCGCGTCTGCGCAGGTAGGAGCGGTTGCTGTGGGAGCCGTACGCCTTGTCGGCCCGGACCCGGTCCGACCGCTTGCGCGGCCTGCCCGAGCTAGTGCTCCAGTGCGGTTTCGTGATCTATCCAGCAAGTTTCGTCGGCGGACCGCCGTTTGTAGTGGCCGCGTCGGGCTGTTGCCTGGTGGCGTCTGCGCCAGGTGGACCAGTGCAGCAGCCTGGCCGCTGACAGGGCCGGCGGGGTGAGGACGGCCGCGAGCAGGTGACGGATTTCCGGGACGGTCAGCTTGATCGGGTCGCGGCTGCGGGTGGGGTGGCGCGGTTCGGCGGGCGTGGTGGGGGCCGTGTCGGCGGCGAGGGCGGTCAGGAAGACCAGGGCGAACATGGCGAGAGTGATGTACCGGTGCCATGAGGTCCAGTCTGAGTCTGATCGCGACATTGGGTCGTGTGCTGCTCTGGCCGGATCGAAACACTGGTGGCAGCCACCCTGTGCCACCGCCAAGAATCACCGGACGAGCTGTAGCCATGGCCGTGAGAAACGCCGGTTTGGCTAACCGGCGATCCGCTGCTATGTTGCCGCGCCGCTTCGGCGCTCGATTCCTCGATGAGCCATGGGAGCCTCCTCTTTTCAGGCGGAACGAGGGACCTGGGCCGGCTGCCCGCAACGGCGCGTGGCCCGCCCTTGGTCGACTGCCTTGGCACCCGACCGGCGCCCAGGACCGCGAGAGTGACGGTGATCACGGACACTCTTCGGAGGGGGCTGCGTAGGCTTGTGTAGTCGTCGCGCTCGAGACAAGGGTGGTAGGCGCAGTCCCCCGCAATCACCTGACGGAGCGTCAGAAAAGTCAGCAAGCGGTCAGCACGAGTCCTGAAAAACCTGGGGAATGCTGCCCGGACATGTGACTCGTTGTAGGGTAGGGAAACCGCCCTTGACCTGCAAAAACGCAGGCAGGGAGCCTATGTCCAGGAGTACCTCGATGATGCGTACAATGTTCAAGTCCAAGATCCACCGGGCCACGGTGACCCAGGCGGACCTCCACTACGTGGGGTCCGTCACCATCGACGCCGACCTGATGGACGCCGCCGACCTCCTGCCCGGCGAGCTCGTCCACATCGTCGACGTCGACAACGGCGCCCGTCTGGAGACGTACGTGATCGAGGGTGAGCGCGGCTCCGGCGTCATCGGGATCAACGGCGCCGCCGCGCACCTGGTCCACCCCGGTGACCTGGTCATCCTCATCAGCTACGCCCAGGTGGACGACGCCGAGGCCCGGGCGCTCGTGCCGCGCGTCGTCCACGTCGACGCGGCCAACCGCATCGTGGAACTCGGCTCCGACGCCTCCGCCCCGGTGCCGGGCGGCGACACCGCGCGCAGCCCCCACGCCGTACCGTCCGCCCGCTGACCCGTTCCGCCCCGGGGCCGTGGGATCCGAGCCGGAGCCCGGCCCACGGCTCCGCGGCCCCGGCCGCTGGGGCGCTCCGCACCTCCGCCGCCGCTGCCGGGCGCTCGTCCCCCGTGCCGGTTCCGGCGCTCCGGTGGACGGCACTCCGACGGACGCGGCGGGCATGGTTCCGGCGTGCGGGGGAAGGCGCGGCAGGAGATCCTCGACAGGGAGCGATCAGACCCCAGGGAGAGGCCATGACCCAGCCCCGACCCGACCCGGTGCCCCCCATGCCCGATCCGGCTCCCCTGCCCGATCCGGCTCCCGCCCCGGGGCCGCCGTCCCCGGGGCCCGGGCCCGTACCGACGCCGCCGCCCGCACCGCCGCGTCCGGCGCCCGGACCGGTGCCCACCCCGGACCCCGTCCCGAGGCCGCCCGGCCCTGACCCGGTGCCCGACCCGGACCC
>JAAXOU010000173.1 GCA_012396115.1 Streptomyces somaliensis DSM 40738
GACTACCAGGTCAAGAGCGAGGGCACCACCGCCGCGGGCAGGAACCAGACCGTCGCGAAGCAGTGGCTGAACTCCCTGAGCGAGGCCGTGCGGGGCGACAAGGTGATCGCGCTTCCGTACGGCGACCTCCGGGATGGCGCCGCCGGTGGTGGCGACCAGGGGCGTACCGGTGGCCATGGCCTCGGCGGCCGGCAGCGAGAAGCCCTCGTACAGGGAGGGGACGCAGGCGACCTGGGCGCCGCGGACCAGGTCGACGAGCTCGGCGTCGCTGACGCCCTTGACGAAGCGGACGGCGCCGTCGAGTCCGTACCGCTCGATGGCGCGGGCGACGGGGCCGTCCTCGGCGCGCTTCCCGACGACGACCAGGTGGGCGCCGGGCACCTCGGCGCGCAGCTTGGCGAGCGCCTCGACCAGGTGCACCAGGCCCTTGAGGGGGACGTCGGCGCTGGAGGTGGTGACGATGCGGCCGGGCACCTCGGTGACGGACGGGTCGGGGGACCACAGGTCGGTGTCGGCGCCGACGGGGACGACGTGGACGCGCTCGGGGCGCACGCCCAGGTGCTCGACGATCTCCCGGCGGGAGGAACCGGAGACGGTGAGGACGGACGGCAGGCGGCGCGCGACGCGCCCCTGCATGCGGGTGAAGGCGTACCAGCGGCGGACGGAGGCGCGGCGCTTCCAGTCGCGGGCGGCGTCCAGCTCCAGCCGCCGGTCGACGGTGACGGGGTGGTGGACGGTGGTGACCAGCGGCGCGCCGAGCGGGGCGAGGAGGCCGTAGCCGAGGGTCTGGTTGTCGTGGACGACGTCGAAGTCGCCGCGGCGGGCGGCCAGGAGGCGCCGGGCGCGCAGGGAGAACGTGAGCGGCTCGGGGAAGCCGCCGGCCCACATGGTGGCGACCTCGAGGGCATCGATCCAGTCGCGGTACTCGTGGCGCCGGGGGGTGCGGAACGGGTCGGGCTGCCGGTACAGGTCGAGGCTGGGCAGTTCGGTGAGCACGACCCCCTCGCCGACCGCGTCGAGGACCGGGTAGGGCTGGGAGCCGATCACCTCGACGCTGTGGCCGAGGCGGGCCAGCTCGCGGGAGAGGTGCCGTACGTAGACGCCCTGGCCGCCGCAGAACGGGTTTCCCTTGTACGTGAGGAGCGCGATGCGCAGCGGGCGTTCCCCGTCGGCTGCCACGCCCGCACCCGAGCCTGCTGCCACGGCCTCAGCGGTCACTCGCGGCCCCTTCCATGCCTACGTCCCGACGGAGCGTAACCGGTCGCGTTAACCTAGAACAAGTTTCAGAGCCGGTCGCTTCCGACGCTCGGGGGCTTCGAATCTACCGGCAGGTAGCACCCGTGCCGGGGGGCGGCCCGGGTGATTCGCGCCACGGCGGGGGCCCGGCCATACTGTCGCGCACCACGGCACGGAAGACGCACGGCACGGAAGACGACGGATCGACGGGGGACCCATGACAGCGGAAGGCAGGCCGGCGCCGACACCCCTGACCGAACGGCAGGCGGCGCGCCGCCGCCGCATCCTCCGGGCCGGCGCGCGGCTGGCGGGCCGCGGCGGCTTCGACGCCGTGCAGATGCGGGAGGTCGCCGAGGCGGCGCAGGTCGCCCTGGGCACGCTGTACCGCTACTTCCCCTCCAAGGTCCACCTGCTGGTCGCCACGATGCAGGACCAGCTCGACGGCCTCCACGCCGCGCTGCGCAAGCGGCCCCCGACCGGGGAGGACCCCGCGGAGCGGGTCGCCGAGACGCTGGTGCGGGCGTTCCGCGCGCTGCAGCGGGAGCCGCAGCTGGCGGACGCGATGGTGCGGGCGCTGGCCTTCGCCGACCGGAGCGTGAGCGCGGAGGTGGACGCCGTGTCCCGGCGGACGACGGCGATCATCCTGGACGCCATGCGGCTGGAGCGCCCCGCGCCGGAGCAGCTGGCGGCGGTCCGGGTCATCGAGCACACCTGGCACTCGGCCCTGGTGTGCTGGCTGTCCGGGCGTGCGTCGATCGCCCAGGTGCGGCTGGACATCGAGACGGCGTGCCGGTTGATCCGCGACCCCGGGGAGGGCCCGGGGCGCCCCGGAGGGCGGTAAGGGCGCCCGGGGCGCGGGGTGTGTCCGCTTCGGGGCGCGCGGCGGCCGGGCACGGGAGGCCGGCCAGGGTGGCGGGGGGACCGGGGGTACGGGGAGACGGGGGGCGGAGAGGCCCGGGGGCGGCGGCCCGGGCGGCAACACCGGCACCGGGCCGTTGAATCGACGGCCCGAAGGCCCCGACGCGTGTGATCCGACGGGTGCGTCGGGTGGCCCACGCCACACACAAAGGCGACGAAAAGCCCCACCGGGGTTGTTCAGGGGTGAGGCGCCCCACGGGATCCACGTCACATACGGCCTTCCCTAGTGGACCTCCAGCCCCTCGGAGAAGGGCGGCCCACCACTGCGACCTGCGCCGACCGCCGTGCGCCGGGGTACGGCCGATCCCGGTCTCCGGCCGCGTGTCGTACCCGGGGGGTGTTGCCAGGGGCCCGCCGCCCTGTTTCGGTGGATGACGTCGCCGGGCACCGACGACGGCGCGGCCCCTCCCGGTCCCGCCCCGGTGCCCCACGGCAGGCCCCCCGAACCGCCCGGTGCCCCCGGGTCCGGGTCCGGCGTGCCCGCGGCAGTCCCGTCCCCTACGTGAGGTCCCCCACGTGTTCCGCTCCTCCACCAGCCGCTTCCCCGCCCTCGGCAGGTCCGCCGCCGTCGCCGCCACCGTACTGCTGGGCGCCTCGGGCGCGGTGATGACGGTGACCGCCCCGGCCTCGGCCGCGTCCGACTCGGCGCAGACCGTCGCCCGCGAGATGGTCCCGGCCGGCCAGTACGCGTGCTTCAGCGAGATCGTCGAGCGCGAGTCCGGCTGGGACCACACCGCCACCAACGCCTCGTCCGGCGCGTACGGCCTGGTCCAGGCCCTGCCGGCGTCGAAGATGGCGTCCGCGGGCCCGGACTGGAAGACCAACCCGGCCACCCAGATCGAGTGGGGCCTCGACTACATGAACGACCGCTACGGCAGCCCCTGCGGCGCCTGGTGGTTCTGGCAGGCCAACCACTGGTACTGAGCGGCGGCTCCCTCCGGGCCCCCGGCGAACCCGTTCGCCGGGGGCCCGGCGTTCCGGCGCGACGACCGGTGCCGCCGGCCGCCGATGTCGGTTACGTTCCTGCCCATGAACCAGCACACTGACGACCCCCAGGCGCGCTGGAGCGCCGTCGACGCGTACGTCACCGACCTGCTCGCCCCCGCCGACGAGGCGCTGACCGCCGCGCTCGCCGCGAGCGACCGGGCGGGCCTGCCGAGGATCGCGGTCGCCCCCAACCAGGGCAAGCTGCTGCACCTGCTGGCCCGCGTCCAGGGCGCCCGCTCGATCCTGGAGATCGGCACGCTCGGCGGGTACAGCACCATCTGGCTGGCCCGGGCGCTCCCCCCGGACGGCCGGCTGGTCTCGCTGGAGCACGACCCCGCGCACGCCGAGGTCGCCCGGCTCAACCTGGCCCGAGCCGGCCTCGACCAGGTGGCGGAGGTCCGCACGGGGGCCGCCCTGGACCTCCTGCCGAGGCTGGAGGCGGAGGACGCCGGCCCCTTCGACCTGGTCTTCGTCGACGCGGACAAGAAGAACAACCCGCACTACGTGGAGTGGGCGCTGCGCCTGACCCGTCCGGGCAGCGTGATCGTCGTCGACAACGTGGTGCGCGGCGGCAGGATCCTCGACGACGCGCCGGCCGACGAGGCGATCCGCGGCACCCGCGAGATGTTCGACCTCGTCGCGCGCGACCCCCGGCTGGACGCGACGGCGTTCCAGACGGTCGGAGTGAAGGGCTACGACGGGATGCTCGTCGCCAGGGTGGTGTCCTGAAGGCCGTGACGAGGACCGGCCCGTCCGCGGCCTGGGAGATACGCGCCGAACGGTACGACACCGAGGACGCCACCTCGCTGCGCCGTGCCTACTACCACGACGTGGCCAGCCGCTACTGGCGCCGCCCCGCCACGGCCCGGGAGGTCGACGAGGGGCTGGCCGGCGACGGCGTGGAGGCCCTGGCGGCACCGACCGGGCGGTTCCTGGTGGGCAGGTGCGGAGGAGCGCCGGCGGCCTGCGGCGGGGTGCTGCTGCTGGACGCCGAACGGGCCGAGCTGACCCGGGTCTTCGTCCGGCACGCGTACCGCGGCACGGGCGGCGCCGGGCTACTGCTGGCCGCTCTGGAGGCGGCGGCCGCTGAGCTGGGGGCGCGGCGGACGGTGCTGAACACGCGTCTCGACCTGGTCGAGGCCCGCGCCCTGTACGCGCGCCACGGCTACCGGGAGATCCCCCCGTACTGCGAGGGCCCGTACATGGAGGTCTGGTACGGCAAGGAGCTGGGCTGACTCCTGGCGGCCCGCCCGGGGTACCGGTCCCGGGACGGGCCGCCCGGCCCCGGCGCCGCTGGACGGATCGTCCCAAATGATCAGTGGCCGTACGCGACCGGTGATCGTATGACCGGCCGGCGGGCCTGTGGGGGTACCGGACCGCGGCGGCCGTCGCGGGGATGCGTCGGGCGACGTGGAGGGCGACTCCCTCGGGGGTCCGCCCGCCGTACTGCTCCGGGTCGGGCCGACCCTCGGACGTGCCGTTGACCGACTCGATCGGCTACCGCACCGGCTTCAGGTGGCTCCCGCCCTCGCGCTCCTTCCCGCGCTTGAACGAAGACCGCGGCAGTTGCGCGCCCCGGAAGGCCGGATCGGCCTCGAACCCCCCGGAAACGAAGCCCTCGTCCGTCGCACTGGTCCCACTGCCGAAGAAGTACCGGCGCGCACACCGGGCGCCGATCACACCGACCCCGGAGGCGGAACCCACGAGTTCACCGCCCGGCTCGCCCAACGCGGCCGGTGGCCGTCGTACTCGGTCGGCATGTTCGACATGCTGGAGGGCGACCACGAGTCAGTTCTCAACACCTCGCGCGCGGCCGCCTTCATCAAATTCGGCAAGGGCCTCCTTGCACCCGGCGCCCCGCCAAACGACAAGTTGGCGCCGTTCGTGTCCGGTTTCGCTGACACATTTCAAAAGATCATGGGCCAGGAGAACGCGTCTGCATGGAGGCCCTGACCGAGTCTTGGGAAGCATGGGTGAGTGAACGTGGTCCAACTGTTGTGGAGTGAGGTCCGGAGGAATCTCTGGTCTCGCCCCGGGTGGTGGCTGCTGTGGTCCGCCGTGTCGGCGGTGCTCTCGGTGGCGGTGTACGCGGTCGGCTTCTTCGCCGGATGGGGAGGCATGGACATCGGCGAGACGTGTGGTGACTCCTACGACCCGGTATTCGCAAAGGAGCACTTCAACGATCCGCTGTTCCCGCTGCACAATTGGTGCAACGCCGAACGTGACCTCGCCCCCTCCTGGATCAACCCAACTATTGTGGGACTCGCCGCGGTGTCCTTGTCTTGTCTGACCATGACCCTGGTGCTGGGCGTGACCCGCGCCATCCGCAAGAAACAGAGGGGATAAGACATCGTCTATTTGGGCCCGTAATTTTGAGGTATGACGCTCGTGGAGCGGTTAGTCCCGCACCACTGTCCAGGCCCGCTGGGCCCACCTGCTGCGGAACTCCCTCCACTTATGCCGCCCGCCGGGACCGGGACGAGACCGCCCGCCTCCAGTACGCGGTGGCCGGCGACACCCGGTCCTCCAGGGGGGCTCCGGGGCCGGCCCCCTTGCGGACCGGGTCCGCGCCCTCCTGGCGCAGCGCGTTGATCGGCTTGCCGAGCTGCCGTGGGCTCAACCCGGTGAACGGAGCCGTCCAGGACGACTCCGGCACCGCAATCCCACCAGCCACATCAAGATCGTCTGCTTTGTGACCAGCGGTTGCAGGGCAGTCCCTAGGCCCGGCGGCCCGGGACCGGCCGCCCCGTGCCGGGGCACTCCCGGTGCGAGCCGGACAGCTCGGCGGTCAGCTCCTCCACCAGTCGGACGAGGTCGGTCGGCCGGTCCGGCCCCCACCAGTCGCCGAGCAGCTCGGCGAGGGACTCCTGGCGGGCGTGCGCCAGCCGGGCCGCCGCCCGCGCCCCCCGGTCGGTGAGGACCATCCGGAGCCCCTCGCGGCGGGCCAGCCCCCGCTCCTCCACCTGCCGGGACGCCTCCGTGACGACCCTGAGCGGCAGGGAGGCGTCCTCGGCGAGCCGCCCCGGTTCCACGGTTCCGTGGCGGCGGATGCGCAGCAGCAGCCAGCTGGACGCGGGCAGCAGGTCCATCCCCGCGCGGGCGGTGATCTTCTCGTACACGGCCTTGCGGCCCTCGCGGGAGCCGAGCACGGACAGGGCGCGGGCGACCTCCTCGTACGAGGAGCGCTCGACGGGGTTGGCGGCGAAGGTCTCGCTCGGGTCGGGCGCGGTGACCGAGCCGCGCAGCCGGTCCTCGCGCAGCAGCCAGGTGGCGGCGAAGGCCAGCAGGACCACCGGCGACGCGTACAGGAAGACGTCCGTGAGGGAGGTGGAGTACGCGTCGAGCACGGCAGGGCGCAGGGCGGGCGGCAGTCCGGCGATGGCACGTGGGTCGGCGGCGATCCCGTGGGCGTCGACGCCGGGTGGGACGCCCCGCCCGGCGAGGGCGTCCTCCAGCTCGCCGGTGAGGCGGCCGGTGAAGACGGTGCCGAAGACGGCCACGCCGAAGGAGGCGCCGATGGAGCGGAAGAAGGTGACGCCGGAGGTGGCGACGCCCAGGTCCTCGTAGCCGACGGCGTTCTGCGCGACCAGTACCAGGACCTGCATGACCAGGCCGAGTCCGGCGCCGAAGACGAAGAAGTACAGGCTCGTCTCCCACGTGGGGCTGGACACCTCCAGCCGGTGCAGGAGCAGCAGGCCCACGGTGGTGAGCGCGGTGCCGGCGACGGGGAAGGCCTTCCACCGCCCGGTGCGGCTGACGACCTGCCCGGAGGCGGTGGAGGTGAGCGTGATGCCGAGCACCATCGGCAGCATGTGGACGCCGGACATGGTGGGGCTGACGCGCTGGACGACCTGGAGGAACGTCGGCAGGTAGGTCATGACGCCGAACATCGCGAAGCCGATGACGAAGCTGATGGCGCAGACGAGCGTGAAGGTGCGGATACGGAACAGCCGTGGTGGCAGTACGGGCTCGGCGGCGCGCCGTTCGGCGTGCACGAACGCCGCGAGCAGCACGGCGCCCAGGGCGGCGAGCCCGACGACCGGGGCGGAGGCCCACGGCCAGGTGGTGCCGCCGAGGGAGGCGACGAGCACCAGGCAGGCGGCGACCGAGGCGATCAGGAACGTGCCGCGGTAGTCGATGGAGTGGGGGGTGCGGCGGACCGGGAGGTGCAGGGCGGTGGCGATGACGAAGAGGGCGACGATCCCGACGGGCACGTTGACGTAGAACACCCAGCGCCAGGTGAGGTGCTCGGTGAAGACGCCGCCGAGGAGCGGCCCGAGGACGCTGGTCACGCCGAAGACGGCGCCGAAGGCCCCCTGGTAGCGGCCGCGGTCCCGGGGCGGGACGAGGTCGCCGACGATCGCCATGGACAGCACCATGAGCCCGCCGCCGCCCAGGCCCTGCACGGCGCGGTAGGCGATGAGCTGCGGCATGTCCTGCGCGACGCCGCACAGCACGGAGCCGAGGAGGAAGACGACGATCGCCGCCTGGAAGAGCCTCTTGCGCCCGTACTGGTCGCCGAGCTTGCCCCACAGCGGCGTGACGGCGGTGGAGGCGAGCAGGTAGGCGGTGACCACCCACGACAGGTGGTCCATGCCGCCGAGCTCGCTGACGATCGTCGGCAGGGCGGTCGACACGATGGTCTGGTCGAGCGCGGCGAGCAGCAGGCCCAGCAGCAGCGCCCCGATGGGCACCAGGACCGCGCGCCGGTCGTACCCCGTCCCGGGGGCGGGGATGGTGGCCGGAAGGCCGAGTGGCCGCGTCATGGGCGCCTCCCTCACTGTCTGCACCCTCCATCGTGGGCGGTCCGGCGCGTCGCGGCCTGCCGAGAGCGGACCGGAATGCCGGGGAGGCCACTCGGGGCTGCATAATCGCTGCCAGTTCCCGGGGGCGGGATCCAGTCAGCGAACCTCTAGGGAGGGACCCACAGTGGCCGGAACGGTCTGTCCTGAGTGCGGTACGCCCGCGGTGCCGCAGGGCGCCGGCTGCTCCTGTGGCGGGGCGGGGGGTACCGGGCCGGTCCCGGGCACCTCCGAACCCCCGCGGACGCGCCCGTACGTGAACCTCCAGCCGCCGTCCGGGCCGCCGGAGGCGCGCCCGGGGGCCGGTACGGTTCCGGTGCCCACGGGGTCGGATGCGCCGGCTCCGGTGCCCGCGGGGCCGGGCGGACCGGGTGCCGCCGGTGCGCCGGACACGCCCGACGCACCGGACACGCCTGACGTGCCGGGCACGCCTGACGTGCCGGGTACGCCGGACGCGCCGGACGCGCCGGCCCAGGATTCCCCGGCGGGGGGCGCCCCGGGCGCGGGGGTGCCGCTCGCTCCGGAGGCGGCGCCGGACCCCGGGGCCCGGCCGGTGGAACCGGACGTGGAGTCGACGATGCCGCTGCACCTCGGGGTGGGGGCGATGGGTACGGCGGACGCGGCGGGTACGGCGGACGCGGCGGGTACGGCGGACGCGGCGGGTTCCATCGGTGTGACGGGCACGATGGGTGCGGTCGGCACGAGCGGCCCGGACGGCCCGGACGGCATGAGCGGCCTGGACGGTCCGGGCGACGTGCGGGGCGGAGACGCCACGCCGGGGCCGCGCCGCTCGCGCCGGCGTGGGAGCGGGCGGCGGCCGGGCGCGGTCACCGCCGTGGTGGTGGCGGTCGTGGTGGTGGCCGTGGCGGCGGCGTTGGCGGGTGGCTTCTT
>JAAXOU010000174.1 GCA_012396115.1 Streptomyces somaliensis DSM 40738
GGAGGGCACGGGCCGGCTCCCCGCCCGGCCGCGGGCCTTGGTCGTGAGGGCGGCGGCCGGCTCCCCGCCCGGCCGCGGGTCCCGGCCGGACGGGGGCACCGGCCCGTGCCCCGCCCCGCTCGGGGCCGTACGGCTAGGCGCCGCCCTCCCCCGGCGCCCCGGCTCCCGGTTCCGTCCCGTCCTCCTCGGCGAACCGCTCCCCCTCCGCCTGGGACGGGGTCGTCCGGGCCACGTCGGGGTGCTCCTCGGCCTCCGGGTCCCGCTCCCCCTCCGCCTGGGACGGGGTGGGGTAGCCCCAGGGGTCGCTCGTGGGGTCGTTCATGTCACGCCTCCGGTGGTTCGCCGTTCCGCCCGCCCCGGCTCGGGGCGGAGGGGCTACGGGTACCCGGACCGGCGGCCTCCCCACCCCTCCCCTCGCCCGCCCCGGCTCGGGCGAGCGGCGCCACCGCCCTGCTGAAGGACGTGAACTCCGGCGACAGCGCCGACGACGTCATCACCACCTACACGGTGGACGCCTCCGGCGTCCTGGCGAGCGGCACCCGGAAGCTCCGCGTGACCGACGGCTACAGCGGTGACACCGGCTACATCGACTCCTGGAGCCCGACCTTCTGACGGTCCCCGGCTCCGCTCCCCACCGGGGGCCCGCCGATGCCGCCCCGGCGCCGGCGGGCCCCTGCCGCCGTCGGCGCGGCGCCCCGTACCGCACCCACCTCCCGGGGCGTGCGCGGCGGTGGTCGCGGGCGCCCGCGGGCCGCGCGGCGGTCCGGGGCATCGCCCGGGGGCGGGGCGCCGGGCGGCCGTGCTCAGCGGGAGTCGCCCAGGGAGACGAGCAGGGTGCGCAGGAGGGAGTTGAACTGTCCGCACTCCTCCGGGGAGAGGCCGGAAACGAGCTTGCGCTGGTTCCACACATGGCCCGCGACCACCTCGTCGACGCGGACGCGGCCCTCGTCCGTGAGCACGATGTGCAGGCTGCGGCGGTCGCCGGGCACGGCCTGCCGGGCGACGAAGCCGCGGGCCACCAGGCGGTCCACGCGGTTGGTCAGGGCGGCGGAACCGATCATGACGCCGGCGGCCAGCTCCTTGGCGGTGAGCGGCCTGTCGCTCCGGCGCAGCGTGGCCAGGACGTCGAACTCCCACACCTCCATGCCGTGTTCGGCGAAGTAGTCCCTGAGTCCGGCACCGACGATCCGCGAGAGGCGCAGAATCCGCCCCACGGCCCCCATGGCCTCCAGGTCGAGGTCGTCGCGCAGGGCGGCCCACTGGTCGAGGAACCCGTCCACGGAGTCGCGCATACCGGCTACCCTCCCTTCATCGTTTTGTCATCGAACCGTTTGACTCAAGTTTAACTTCGCCCATACCTTCTGATTTCAGAAAGTTCGACGTCGAAGAGATTGGGCTGGACAGTGACCACGGCGACGGCGGACCACGCCACCGTGTCGCGGATCATCCGCACACGCCGAAGCGTTCGTCATTACCGGCCCGAGCCGGTGCCGGCCCGGCTCGTGCACGAGCTGACCGACCTGGCCCTGGAGGCACCGTCCAGTTTCAATCTCCAAGCACGCTCCATCGTCGTCGTGTCCGGTGAGGAGGGGCGCCGGGCGCTGACCCGCGCGACCGGGGGTCAGCCGCAGCCGCGGGAGGCGCCCGTCGTGCTGGTCTTCGTCGCCGAGTCCACCGCCTGGCGCGAGGACCGCGGCGACATCCGGGAGACGGCCCGGTCCCGCGGAGCGTGGTCGCAGGAGTTCGCCGACGCGACGCCCGAAGCCGTCCGGCTCTTCCACGAGGACCTTAGCGCCCGTGGTCTGGAGCGGGAGTACGCGGTCAAGGACGCGGTGATCGCCGCCTCGTTCCTGATGGTCGCCGCGGAGGCCATGGGGCTGGCGACCAGCCCCATGGGGGGCTGGGACGAGGAGGAGGTCAAGAAGGCCATCGGCGCCGGCGGCCGTGACGACGTGCACATCGCCCTGCTGATGCCGCTCGGCTATCCCGCCGAGAGGCGGCTTCATCCGGGCCGCCGGGACCGCGCGCTGACCTGCTTCAGCGAAGCCTACGGGCGCTGAGGCCGGGGCACGGATCCGGCCACTGCCGTCGAAGAGCAGGGTGGGGACCGCTTCCGGCCACGGAAGCACGCTCTTCGGTTTGGATCACACGAAAACCACATAGGGGGGATGGTCATCGTGACCACCGTGAACAAGCTCGTCCAGGTCGCCGGCATCATCGACGCGGCCGAGGCGGACATGGTCGTCGAAGAAGGCGCCGACTGGCTGGGCTTCGCCCTGCGCCTGCCGTCCGGCAGGGACGACATAGCCGAGCACGACGCCGCCACCATCATCAAGGGCCTCCGGGCCCCGCACGCCGGCGTCCTCATCAGCTACCTCGCCGACGCCGAGGAGGTCAGTGGGTTCTGCCACGACCTCGGCGTCGTGGCCGTCCAGCTCCACGGCGACGTGGCGACCGAGGAACTGCGCCGGCTCAGGGAGATCCGCCCGGACCTGTTCGTCCTCAAGTCCCTGGTGGTCAGGGAGGGCAACACGGACGAACTGCTGGGGCTCGTCGACGAGACGCACCCGTTCGTCGACATGTACATCACCGACACGTTCGACCCGAGGACCGGTGCCAAGGGCGCCACCGGCCTCACCCACGACTGGAACGTCTCCGCGGAGCTGGTCCGCCGCTCCCCGAAGCCGCTGATGATGGCGGGCGGCCTCGACCCCGAGAACGTCGGGGACGCGATCCGCGCCGTGCGGCCCGCCGCCGTCGACGCCCATACGGGCCTTGAGGGCCCCGACGGGCGCAAGGACCGCGCCAAGGTCGCGAAGTTCATCGCCGAGGCGCGCCGCGCCTTCGACGAGATCGGCTGATCCGCCGGGCCGGGGCAGCCGGCCCGACGCGGTCCGCCGGTCCCGGCCACCACTCCTCCTCCGCCCCCCGCACCCCCGCTCCGCACGGCCCGGGTCGGTCCCCGACCGGTCGTACCGGCCGCCGCGGAGCCGCGAGGCACGTCCCGGAACACCGAGGATCTTGAGGAGATCCCGTCGTGACCACTGGCCACAACGTCCACGCCCTCCCTCAGACCGACAGCCTCCGCGCGATGCACACGGTCATCCGTGACCGTGACTGCCCCCGGGAGGACTTCGTCTTCCACTCGCGCCGGATCATCCGCCTCCTGCTGGAGGCAGCCACGGACCTCCTGCCCTTCACCGAAAAGGAGGTCACCACCCCGGTCGGCGCCACCTACCGCGGGCTGGAACCCGCCGCCGCGCCGTGCGCCGTGTCCGTCATCCGGGCCGGCGACGCCGTCGAGGGCGAGCTGCGCGACATCCTGCCCGGCGTCCGCATCGGCAAGGTCCTGATCCAGCGCGACAAGCGGACCAAGCAGCCCCGCCTGTACTACCGGCACCTGCCGGCCGACATCGCCGACCGGTACGTACTGCTCCTGGAGCCGATGCTGGCCACCGCCGGATCCGCGCTCGCGGCGATCGACGTCCTGCTGGAGGCGGGCGTCGGGGAGGGCCGCATCATCATGGTCAACCTCCTGTCGTCACCCGAGGGCCTGCGCCGCGTCCGCACCGAGCGGCCGAGCCTGCGGATCGTCACCAGCGCCGTCGAGGACCGGCTGAACGAGCACGCCTTCATGGTCCCGGGCATCGGCGACTTCGGCGACCGGTTCTTCGGGACCACCGACTGCGGAATCCAGAAGTGAACGACCGACACCTCACCGGCACCTCCCTGGTCACCGTTCTCGCCCCCGCGGTGTGGGGCTCCACCTACCTGGTCACCACCGAGTTCCTCCCGCCCGACAGACCGCTGCTGGCCTCCCTGGTCCGGGCGCTGCCGGCGGGCCTGATCCTGCTGCTGATCACCCGGACCCCGCCCAGGGGCGTGTGGTGGTGGCGGGCGACGGTGCTCGGCGTGCTGAACATCGCCGCGTTCTTCTACTTCCTGTTCCTGGCCGCCTACCACCTGCCGGGCGGCGTGGCCGCCCTCGTCATGTCCGTCCAGCCGATGATCGTGCTGCTCCTCGGCGCACTGCTGCTGAAGGACCGGGTCCGGCCCCTGCACGTCGTCTCCTGCCTCATCGGCGCGGCCGGCGTCGCCCTCCTCGTCCTCCAGCCCGGCGCGGACCTGGACGGCGTCGGCGTCACGGCCGGCCTGCTGGGCGCACTCTCCATGGCCTGCGGCATCGTGCTGACCAAGCGGTGGGGGCGCCCCGAGGGGGTGACGCTGCTGACGTTCACCGGCTGGCAGCTCACCGTCGGCGGTCTGCTCCTGCTGCCCGTCACCCTCGCCAGCGAACCGATGCCGGAGGGCATCACCTGGTCCAACGTCGGCGGGTTCGCCTACCTGAGCCTCGTCGGCGCCCTGATCGCCTACGTGCTGTGGTTCCGCGGCCTGGCCCGGCTGCCCGCGCTGGTGGTCTCGTTCCTCTCGTTCGCCTCGCCCCTGTGCGCGACGCTCCTCGGCCACCTCTTCCTGGGGCAGTCGCTGGGCCCGCTGCAGATCCTCGGCGCCGCCGCCGTCGTCGGAGCCGTCGTCCTCGCCCAGCCCCGTGTGAGGAAGCCCGAGCCGACATCGGGCGAACCGGCCGTGAGCCGGGCCTGACACGGGGCGCCACGCACGGTCGCACCACACGTGACGTGGACGGCGCACGCGCCCCCATGGGGATGGGGTCACGCGCGCCGCACCGCTCACGCGCCCGTGCACGGACCCCGTGCGCACCGTCCGGCGGAACCGTCGGCGGCGCACACGGGGAGCAGTCACCATCCACCGCCCGTCAAGGGCGTTCCACCGGGGGGTCACCGTCATGAGCACCACCGCACCAACGTCCTGCGTGTCCCACAAGGGCGCCTCACTGGCCGCCCTGCTCACCCGACAGGCCCGTCTCCGTCCCGACGAGGTGGCCGTCACCCTGCCCCGGAACCCGGGAGCCTGCGCCCCCGGCGCGGGGGACCCGGGGGACGGCCACCTCACCTTCCGCCGGCTCAACGACGCCGCCCGCCGGCTCGGTTCCCACCTGGTGCGCCTCGGGGTCGCCCCGGACACCTGCGTCGGCGTGTTCACCGAGCCGTCCGCGGAGCTGATGACCGGGGTGTGGGGCATCCTCACCGCCGGGGCCGCCTACCTGCCGCTCTCGCCGGACTACCCGGAGGACCGGCTCAGGTACATGGTCGAGGACTCCGGCACCCGGGTCGTCGTCACCCAGGGCCACCTGCTCGACCGGGCACTGCGGCTGGTGCCCGAGGGCACCACGGTCGTCACCGCCTCGGACGTCCCCGACCTGCCGCCGGTACCGCTGCCGGAGGGCCGCGGCGACCACCTCGCCTACGTCATCTACACCTCGGGCAGCACCGGCCGGCCCAAGGGTGTGATGGTCGAGCAGCGCAGCATCGTCTCGCAGATGCAGTGGCTCGCCAACCTCGGGCACCTGGACCCGGAGGTGTCGATCCTGCAGAAGACGCCCATGAGCTTCGACGCCGCCCAGTGGGAGATCCTCGCCCCGGCGACCGGCGCGCGGGTCGTCATGGGGGCGCCGGGCGTCTTCCGCGACCCCGAGGCGATCATCACCACGATCTGCGAGCAGCGGGTCACCGCCCTGCAGGCGGTACCGACCCTCCTGCAGGCCCTCGTCGACACGGAGGAGCTGGGCGCCTGCTCCTCCCTGCGGCGCGTCTTCTCCGGCGGGGAGGCCCTCACCCGCGCGCTCACGGCGGAGATCTTCGCCGCCCTGCCCGGGGTGTCCGTCGTCAACCTCTACGGGCCCACCGAGACGACGATCAACGCCACCTCCCACTGGATCGACCCCGAGTCCCTCGCCGACGCCCCTCCGGGGATCGTGCCGATCGGCACCCCCGCCGACAACGTCACCTGCTACATCCTCGACGAGAACCGGCAGCCGGTCGACATCGGCGAGAGCGGCGAGCTGTTCATCGGGGGCGTCCAGGTGGCGCGCGGTTACATCGGCCTGCGCGAGCAGACCGCGCAGCGGTTCATCACCTCCCCGTTCAACCCGACCGAGCGGCTGTACCGCACGGGCGACCTGTGCCAGTGGAACGCCGACGGCACGATCCAGTTCATGGGCCGCACCGACAACCAGGTGAAGCTGCGCGGCTACCGGGTCGAACTGGAGGAGGTGGCCTCCCGCATCGAGGAGCACACCTGGGTGCGGCGCGCCGCCGCCGTCGTCACCGACGACCCGCGCACCGGCAGCAAGGCGCTGGTGGCCGCGATCGAGCTGAACGAGCGCACCGCCGCCGTCATGGACCAGGGCCGCCGGGACGCCGCCCACCACCGCTCCAAGTCGTCCAAGGTGCAGGTCAAGGCCCAGTTGTCCAACCCGGGCCTGCGCGAGCCGGAGGAGCTGGCGGGGCGCCGGTCCGTCGAGCTGCCCGGCCGGGAGGAGACGGCGCTCCAGCGCCGCGAGGCGTTCGCCCGCAAGACCTACCGCTTCTACGACGGCGGGCCCGTCACCGCCGACCACGTCCTCGGCCTGCTCGCCCCGCGCCCCGTGTCGACCTACGCCCGCCCCCTGGAGGAGCTGCGCCTCGCCGAACTGGGCGAGCTGCTGCGCTGGTTCGGCCCCTTCCACAGCCGGGAGCGGCTGCTGCCGAAGTACGCCTACGCCTCCCCCGGGGCGCTGTACGCCACGCAGACGTACCTGGAGGCGCGGGGCCTGGACGGCGTCGCGGCGGGCCTGTACTACCACCACCCGGTCGACCACCGCCTCGTCCGCATCGGCGGGGTGGCCGAGGACTTCCCCGAACGGGGGCTGCGGGTCCACTTCCTCGGCAAGGTGCGGGCCGTCGAGCCGGTCTACAAGAACAACATCGTCGAGGTGCTGGAGTTCGAGGCCGGCCACATGGTCGGCGTCTTCGAGGAGGTCCTGCCCCGGTACGGGCTGGCCATCGAACCGTACGGCTTCGAGCCCGGGGCCGGGGAGCGGCTCGACGCGGCCGACGAGGACCTGTACCTGGGCACGTTCGAGATCGTCGAGAACCCCGGCCGGCCGCGCCCGGAGCCGGTGGAGCTGTACGTGCAGGCCCACGAGGACCGCGTGGCCGGGCTGCCCGCGGGCCTGTACCGGTACCGGGACGGCTCCCTGGAGCCCCTGGGCACCGGCGTCGTGGAGAAGCGCCACGTCATCGCCGTCAACCAGGGCGTGTACGACCGCTCCGCCTTCGGCATCAGCGCGGTCGCCAGGACCGGCGCCGAGTGGCTGCGCTACGTGGTGCTGGGCACCAGGCTGCACCACCTCCAGCGCACCCCCGGCTTCGGCCTGATGTCCTCCGGCTACTCCTCCAAGACCGGCAACCCGCTGCCCTCCTCGCGCCGTCTGGGCGACCTGCTGGCCGCCGCCGGGGAACCGGCCGCCGACGCCTCGTACTTCTTCGTGGGCGGCCGGATCAGCGCCGGGCAGAGCGCCCACGAGGGCATGGACGAGGACGCGGTCCACACCAAGGGGCCGGCGGAGATCATCCGCGACGACCTCGCGCGGTTCCTGCCCGACTACATGATCCCCGCGCGGGTGGTCGTGGTGCACGAGCTGCCGCTCACCGCGAACGGCAAGATCGACGCCAAGGCCACCGCGCTCCTGCCGGAGATCGTCCGGGCCCGCACGTCGGCGCCGTACGTGGCGCCCGCGACGGCCACCGAGCAGTGGCTGGCCGTCGAGTGGGGCCGGGCGCTGAGGTACGACGACGTCTCCGCGCAGGACGAGTTCTTCGCCTCCGGCGGCAACTCGCTGCACGCGGTCGCGCTGGTGAACCGGATCAACCGGGAGTTCGGGACCGACCTGCCGCTGCAGGTGGTCTTCGAGGCGCCCAGGCTGGCCGACCTCGCCGCCCGCGTCGACGGCGGCTCCGCCCGCCGCTTCTCGCGCCTCGTACCGCTGCACCCGGGCGGCGGCGACCGGCCGGTGTTCTGCTGGCCGGGCCTCGGCGGCTACCCGATGAACCTGCGGCTGCTGGGCCGCGGGGCGGCGGGCGACCGGCCGTTCTTCGGCGTCCAGGCCCGGGGTGTCAACGCCGGGGAGGTCCCGTACGGCACGATCCGCGAGATGGCCATGGCCGACGTGTCGGAGATCCGCCGGGTCCAGCCGTCCGGCCCGTACACCCTGTGGGGCTACTCCTTCGGCGCCCGCGTGGCGTTCGAGGCGGCCTGGCAGCTGGAGCAGTCCGGGGAGAAGGTGGACCGCCTGCTGCTGATCTGCCCGGGCAACCCCCGTGTGGAGGCCCCCGGCGGCCGGCGGTGGGGCCGCGAGTCCTCCTACGCCAACCCCGCCTACGTGACCGTCCTGTTCTCCGTGTTCACCGGCACGACCAGCGGGCCGGAGCTGCGGGAGTGCCTGGAGCGGGCGGTCGACGAGGACACGTTCGTGGAGTACGTGCACACGCTGCTCCCCCAGCTGGACGCGGAGACGATCCGCCGCATCACCCGGATCGCCGCCGGCACCTACGAGTTCGACTACAGCTTCGACGAGCTGCGCGAACGCCGGATCCAGGCCCCCGTCACGATCTTCAAGGCGCGCGGGGACGACTACTCCTTCGTGGAGGGCAGCTCCGGGTACTCGGCCGCGCCGCCGCGGATCGTCGAGCTGGACGGCGACCACTACGCCGTGCTGAAGGAGCACGGCGTCGAGGAGCTCGTCGCCGCGATCGACCGGGCGACGGGCGGCGCGTAGCCGTCCGCCGGGCGGGGCCGGAAGGCCCTCGCCCCCCGCGCGGCCCCCGTGCCGGACGGGCCGCCCGTACACCACCCGGGACGAGGAGCCGTGCCGTGCCGCACGCCGGGGTCGGGCACCGGCCGCGTAC